>PUMJ01000112.1 GCA_003551305.1 Candidatus Brocadiaceae bacterium | reverse complement strand
GTATGGAGAGTGAGAAGGCGATGTTGAGCCAGCCGTTCTCCACCCGGTAGAGGACACGGTTTATGCCCTCGCGCAGGTGGATTCGCCGCCATGCCTCGTCGATCTCCCAGCCCTTCAGGTGCCTGGGGCTTTCCCAGACCAGCGTGTCGTTGATTTTCAGGATACCGCGGTCGTCGCTCCCGACGGCTATCAGCACGTCCCGCGGCTTGTCGCTGTATATCTCGGTGTAGGCGTAGTAGATGGCGTACTCGTCCGCGTCCGCCGGCCGCAGAAGCGGCCTGGTTGACTGCACGAACTGCCAGCGGACAATCTTACCATCCTTGCCGATGTAGCTGGCGTCCAGGTCTACGACACTGTCGGGGGGGAACTCCCGGTCTATGTTCACGCGGTCCGGGTTCGGGAAAGGGCCGATGGTGTACCAGGAGTCAACGTACATCCAGCGCGTGGGGACGCCGTCGGAGGTGATCTTGCGGGCGCCGACCATGGGGGTGTCCGGGCTCAGGTGAGGCTCATCGCCTTCTTCCACGCCTTCGTCGCCCAGATATGGCATAGGCCCTTCCTCGTGTTGCGCGTCGGTCAGGTCTTCGTAATCCACCGACGGAACGGCGGCCACCATCTCGTCCCCTTCCACGTCGACGTCCTCCCCCTCGGCGTCCGCCGCTTCCGCCTGCGCCAGTGCGGCCATGATGTCGGCCAGGTCCGCGTGGCGCCCGCTCATCTCTTCGCTGGCCAGTTCCCGGATGAGCAGTTGGAGTTCTTGTTCCGTGAGGCCCTCCTCCAGCGCCACGGTCGAAAGGTCGGTGCCGAAGGTCCTGTGCTCGACCGACTGGGTGGACATGGTCAGCATGCGGCGGGCGAGGTTGACCATGCTGGTCGTCTCCCGCAGGGCTTTCTCGACCTCGCGCTGGTGCTCCTCGAAGCGCCGGTCCGTGCGCACACTCTCGGTCAGGAGACTGTGGTCCAGGTCCGGGCGGACGGGCCGAACCACGTCAATGTCGTGCCGGGCCGCCTCCAGTGTCATATCCCTGACAATGGCCAGATCCATGGCCCTGATCTCCTGGAACGACTCGGCGATGCGGTCTTCCAGTTCCCGGGCCGTCTCGTACAACTCCGGTATGCGCCGGCCCACTTCGTCGACGGGGCGAGGGCTCTGGATTTCGATCGGTTCGAACCGGCTCTCGGCCAGGGCGGCGTCGGCCTCTTCGCTGTGCCGCTCGATGCTCGCCTCCAGGGCGCTGATGGCATCCTGCTGGAGCTGGGCGGCGTGCTGCTGGTCCTGAACCGCCTCGCGCCGTACCTCCTTGGCCTCATGCCGATGCTGCTCGAACTCCTGTGAGGCTTCCTCCAGCCGGGTCAGTTGCTCGGAATAACGTTCCTCGGCCTGCTCGATCTCCTCTTCGTCCGTGTCTTGATCCCTGGCTTGTTCGAGTTCCTGCTGGAGTCTTTCCGTCTCACGCTGGACCTGCTGGAACTCCTCCTGGCGGGACTCGAACTGCGGCTCCATCTCACGTCGCCGTTCATGTGCCGATTTGGCCTCCAGGTGCGCCTGGAGGGCGTCCTGCTGCAGCTCCGTCGCCTCGGACACGTCAAAGGGCGTCATCCCGAGCTTCGCTTCGGCCCTGTACTGGGAGTGCTCGGCGATAGCCTGCCTGCGGTCGACCGCTTCCGCGGCCTCTCCTTCAGCAATGGCCCCGGCGGCGCTTTGCATGCTTTCTAAGGCCCGCTGCATGTCCCTCAGGGCGTCTCGGGGGGCGTTGGCCCGCTGGCGCCTTTCGAAGTCGCGGTAGCGCTCCGACATGGCCTCGCGTATTTCTTCGATGCGCTCGAACATCCGCTCGAGAGAGCGTGCGTCGTCAGCCACCTGGTCAGCGGAGCTGCGCTCGATGGCCTCGGCGAGGTCCTGGATGCCGCGGGCGGACATGCGCCGCTCAGGCCGCGTGCGCTCCACCACTTCCTGCACCGCTTCGCGCACGGGAGTCAGATATACCAGCGCCACCACGGCCACAACGTGCACCGCCACAGAGGCGAAGAACCAGCGACTGCGGCCGGGGCGGTAGCGCGAGCGAATCGCCTTATATGTCGACGTCGGGGTCTGGTGGTGCTTCGGTCTTGATTCCGACATTGTTCAAGCCCTCGAATTGGAGCATATCAAGCACCTGGACGGCCGCCCACATGGGCGCCTCACGGTCGGCGTCTATGCGGATGCGCCTTTCGGGGTTATCATTCGCCACCTCACGCACCGTCTCCAGCAGATAGGACTGCGCCACGGGCTCCCCGCCGAGGTAGTGGTTGCCCTCCCGATCTATGGAGATGATCAGCATGTCCTCGACAACGTGCCGGCTGACCGCCGCCGAGGCCGTTGGCAGCTCCAGCGGCAACTCCGGCTCGATCTTCCGCATGGTCGTGGCCACGAGGAAGAAGATCAGCAGCAGGAACACGCAGTCGATCAGTGGCGCCATCTGCACCTCGATCGACTCGTCCATGTCCATGTCAACTCTCATCGTCTTCCTCCGAATCCTCGGTCTGCTCCACGTCGGCTTCAGCGCCGTACCACGTTCCTATCAGTTCCCCGAGTTCCTCCTCGACCACGAGGGCGTACTGGTTTGTACGGTTCTTGAAATAGTGATAGAGGATGAGGGACGGCACGGCGATGGTGAGCCCGGCGCCCGTGGTGATCAGGGCTTTGGATATGTCGCCGCCCAGCAGGGAGGCGTCGCCCAGGGCGCCCGCCGCAGCAACCTTGTCAAACGCACCGATCATGCCGATGACGGTGCCCAGCAGCCCCAGCAGCGGGGAAACGGTGGCCACCACGGCCAGCCCATAGGCTCTCTGCAGATGGCGGCGCAGGTCGCGCGATGCCACGTCCCCGGCCATCATGGAGACATCCGCCATGTTGCTGTGGCGGTGCCGCGCCACCACGGCCAGCGCCCGCGCCAGCGTGCTGTCCTTCCTGTCCGGGAGCCTCTCTATCTCCTCGAACTCCCCCATGCGCCACAGCTTGTTGGCCTCCTCGGCCAGTCCTTCCGGAGCGATGGCACTCAGGCGCAGGTTTACGGCCCGTTCGATGGCGTAGCCGACACCCGCCACAGAGACGAGGAACAGGAAGACCATGGTCAGGCCGCCCTCCCGCAGCTTAAGCAGGAAGGCCTCGCCCATGGTCCGCTCTTCTTCCGGCGCGAGTTCGCCTTCTGCCGGCTCAGGGCGCTCTGCAGGAGCCTGGGGGGGGACGACTTCCGGCGCAGCGGCCTCGACCTCCGCCGGCTGGTCCGTCGGCACAGCGGGAGCATCGGGCTCAGCCTGCCCGGCAGCCCGGGGCAGACCGAAGAGGACAAACACAATCACCATCGCCAGCGCGATGGCAGACGTACGGAACGACATAGGACGACCTCCTGACTACCTGGTGGGATACGCTCAATCGGTAGCGACTTTGTGCAAATCTGCATCACCCTCACACTTCGAATCTAAAGGCCAAAGACCACCGCTGTCAACCGAATACCGCGCACCCCTCTTGCCACACCGGTCCCGCTCGGCCACCGGTCGTCTTGTGGATGTGGATTGTTGCAGCGCGCCCTCCGATGGGTTAGTGTGGCATGGTGACGCACCCTTCATCAGCGGGGCGGCGGGGCATTTGCAATGCGGCAATGAGGAGACTGTAAGATGCAACGGAACACACTCGATGAGTTGAACGAACGCCACGGCATCGCCGGTCGCCTGCTGTTCGCGCTGGGGCCGGGGGGGTTGCCGGTCGTCCGCGTCGCCAACGACCGCGCGGAAAGCGACATTTCCCTGCTCGGTGCCCACGTCCTCTCCTACTGCCCGGGGAACGAGGAGGATGTCCTCTGGGTAAGCGAGAAGGCGCTCTACGAGCCGGGTAAACCGATCCGCGGCGGCATCCCGGTCTGTTGGCCCTGGTTTGCGCTCCATCCTGACGATCCGGACAAACCCCTCCACGGCTTCGTGCGGACCCGCATGTGGCGCGTCAGTGAGACCCGTAACGTCGGTGACCGCACCATCGTTACCCTGACTACCAGCGACACCGCCGAAACACAACAGATCTGGCCGCATCCCTACCGCCTCGATCTGACGGTCAGCGTCGGGCCCGAACTGAAAGTCACCCTCGCGGTCAGCAATCCGGGCGAGAAACCGTTTACCTACTCCGGGGCGCTGCACAGCTACTTCCGGGTCGGGGATGTTCGCCGCATCGCCATCGAAGGGCTGGAGGGCTGCGGGTACCTGGACAAGGTGGACGATTTCGCGCGCAAGACCCAGGTCGGCCCCGTCACCGTCAACGCCGAGGTGGACCGCGTTTACATCAATACGGCGGCCGAGTGCATAATTGACGATCCCATCATGGAGCGACGCATCCACGTGGGCAAGACCGGCAGCCAGACCACCGTCGTCTGGAACCCCTG
>PUMJ01000268.1 GCA_003551305.1 Candidatus Brocadiaceae bacterium | reverse complement strand
CCGGGTATCCGAGTGCCCCAGGAAACCCGCGCCCTGAAGGGGCGCCACATACCCGCCCCGGCCATAGCCGGGCGTCCCCTTCCGAAAACGCTATGCCGGCGCCCCCGGCCGGGCGTGCTCGGCAAGGCTCTCGATGGCGTCCCGGATGGGGATGTCGCGGCGTTCGCGGTGGCGGTAGCCGCTGACGGCCGGGAAGCCGGTCTGGCGCAGGAGACGCAGGGCCTCCGGGAAGTGCTGGCCCACCTTCTCGGGCTGGTGCGCGTCGCCGCCCAGCACGACCGGGATGCCGCGCTCGTGCGCCCGCGCCAGTATCTGCGGGCCCGGCAGCCACTCGTCAACCGGCTTCGTGTCAACGTGAGTGTTGAGTTCAAGGGCGACGCCGCTCGCCGCGATGCGGTCCAGGCAGGCCTCAATGGTCGGCATAATGCGCTCGACCTCCCAGTCATGGGGTGTGATGTTCTTGACCAGGTCGGGATGGGCGAGGGCGTCGAAGAGGCCCGTCTCGGCGGCCTCGGCCAGGTGCTCGAAATAGCGCTTCTGGAAAGCGACCGGGTCGCTGTCGAAGAAGGGTTCCCGGTAGTCGCTCAGGTTGCAGTGCACCGAGCCCAGAACGTAGTGGAAATCGGCCTCGGAGTGGACGGCTTCCAGCCAGTGCTCCATGCCGGGCAGCCAGTCGCTCTCCAGCCCCAGCAGGACGTCAACCCGGCCGCGCCAGGCCTCGGCGGCGTCCGCCACCATGCGGACGTAGTCGTCCATCTGTGTCCTGCCCAGGCGGCCCTGGTGGGCATAGCTCTCGGGCATGGGGCAGTGTTCTGTGATGATGACGCCCTTCAGGCCGCGTCGCTCGGCCGCGGCGGCGTAGTCTGCGGGCATACCTTCGCCATGCCCGCACAGCGGCGTGTGGGCGTGGGTTTCGTAAAGAACGGGTTTCATCCGGGTCCCCCATCAGGAGCTTCTTCCGCGGTTCTCTACCAACGATGATACAGCAAGTGCGACTGAAGGCCCACCGGAGGGGCGAAAACCGGGCCGGCCGCGTGGCCGAGGACGCCGGCGAGAGACCCGCGCGGCGCCCCCCGCGCCTTGACGCGGGCGGAGACACGTGGGACAGTAGCAGCCGTGCACGCTCTGCCTCCGACTGCGCGGCGCCGGCAGCCCGGGCGGGGCGATTGCAGGGTGGGAAAACCGACGCCGCACGCGCGGGAAGGGAGATGAATGATGGGAAGGCCGGAACCGGTTCTGCTGCTCGTCGCATGCCTGTTGCTTTTCATCCTGGGGGGCCCGGCCGTTCGGGCGGACGCGCCCCATCCGGACGCCGGGCGGTGGTTTGCGTTCGAGCCGGAAGACGATGAGTTCTCCGAGGACTCGATCACCGACGTTAGCCACCTGCTGCACCGGCCCGCCGGGCGCTACGGCCCCCTGGGGGCGGACGGGCCCGTCCTGGTCTTCCGCGACCGCCCCGAGGAGCCGGTGAAGCTCTGGGGGGTCAACTGCGGCCCCGGCGCCTCCGTGGACGTGCCGCGCGAACTGCACGCAGCGCAGGGCCGCTTCCTGGCCAGGCACGGGGTCAACATCGTCCGCGTCCATCCCATGAGCGCCCCGCCCCGGAGGTTCGCCGGCTACCGCACACCGCTGGATGACCCCGAGGCGCTGGATGATTTCGACCACTGGTTCGCCCGGCTCAAGGAGCAGGGGGTCTACATGAAGTGGTCGCCGTTCGCGCCCTCGCACGTCGTCTTTGAAGAGGACGGCTACGGCGGGCCGCTCTACGATGAACTGCCCGACTCGGGCGGCGGCAAGCGCACCTACGGGATGGTCGCTTTCGTGAGGGAGTGGCAGGACGCCCAGTGGCGGTTCATCCGTGACTTCCTGGAGCACCGCAACCCCTACACCGGCCTGCGCTACGCCGACGACCCGGCCCTGGCCATCATTGAACTGGTCAACGAGGATTCCATCTTCTGGCACCACCCGCTGAACGCTTTCTGGCGGGGGGACTTTCCCGAGCATGCCGCCCTACTGCGCCGGCAGTGGAGCGAGTGGGTGCGCGAGCGCTACGGCACCGACGAGGCCCTGCGGGAGGCGTGGGGCGATGAGTTCATCGAGACCCTCGACCAGCGCCCCGGCGGCGACAGGGCCGTCGGCAGCGTGGACACGGTCGAGAGCGACGAGCTGGCCATATACGCCGGCTGGGAGATGGAGGCCGGCGAGCCCGGCCGCGAGCGGCCGCGCATGGGCGACTTCATCCGCTTCCTGGCCGAGACCCAGCGCGCGTTCTACCAGCGGCAGGCCCGCCGCATACGCCAGACCGGGTACGATGGCCTGGTGATGAGCACCAACTGGCGGGCCGGCGGCCCGGCCGCCGACGCCGCCAACCTCTGGACCGACGATGCCCTCGACCTGATAGACCGCCACAGTTACTTCGGCGGCGGCGCGGGGGGCCACAACATCCGCGCCGGCAGCGTCAACAACCAGACCCACCTGGACCGGCCCGGCCGCGGCATACTCGGCATGGGGCTCTACCAGGTGGAGGACAGGCCCTTCTCCATCTCCGAATGGACGCAACTGCCGCCGAACCAGTGGAAGGCCGAGATCGCCCCCCTGTATGCCTTCTACGGGATGGGGCTGCAGGGCTGGGACGGCTCGTTCCACTTCGCCCACACCACGCGCGCCGGCACGCCGCTGCACAGGATGGGCCGGGGCTGGCCGGCGCTGCGCTCCTACGTCAGCCAGACGCCGCACTACATGGGGCAGTTCCCGGCCCTGGCGATGGCCATCCACCGGGGCGACGTCGCCCGGGGTGAGCCTGTCGCCGCGCGCCGCTTCGGGCTCGATGAGATATTTCGCGGCTACGACGTGCTGCGGCATGGCTTTTCATTCGATGGGGACATCGCCGAGCCGGACGCCTTCGCCACACCGACCGAGCTGCTGGCGGTGGGCCGCGTGACGGCCAAAGTGGCCGACGGGCTGCCGGAGGGCTTCGTCGGGAACGTGAGCGACTACTGGGACCGCGAGGGACGGGTGGTGCGCAGCAACACGGGGGAGCTGACCTGGGACTACGGGCGCCGGGTGGTCACTCTGGGCGCCCCCGCAAGCCACGCCGTGGTGGGCTTCGCCGGGGGGCAGGTGTTCGACCTGCCCGCCGTGGAGGTGCGGGTCAGCGCCGATACGCCGTTCGTGAGCCTGCTTTTCACCTCCCTGGACGAGCGGCCCCTGGTGGAGTCGCGCCACATCCTGATAACGGCGCTGGCCCGCGACAAGCAGACCGGGACGGTTTACAGCGAGGACGGCACCGAGCTGATCGAGGTGGGAGAGCCCCCGCTGCTGCTGGAGCCGGTCCAGGCCAGCCTGCGCTTCGAAGGCGAGGCGATAGAGAGCGTGCGCGTGGTGGACATCTATGGCGTGCCGACCGACCAGGAGGTGCCCCATAGCGACAACACGTTCCGCATTGACGGCCGCTACCGCACTTACTATTACGAGGTGCGCCGGTGACCGCCGGCTCGATGACGTAGAGAGCGCCCGCGGCAACGGCCCGGGGAAATCCGGGGCCCGAGAGGTATACGTTTTCGGCTCGGGCGCTGAAGGAGAGATGCACCCCGGGCTCGGACGTGGACATGGCGGTTGCCGGGCGTTCGCCTGTGCCCGATGTCAGGGCTTGTGCTGCGGGCAGGGGGCTGGTTACCATAGGCGTGCTATGATCAGGGATCCGCACAGAGCGAACGGCCCTCCGCCGGCGGCGCCCTGGCTGCTGCTGATTGCGCTGGCGGTGCTTCTGAGTGCCGGGGCGCAGGCAGGGGCCGCTGCCCCGACCCTGCAGCGTGAGGGCGGGCGGCTGTCGGTCCAGACCGCCCGCTACCGGGCGGTGGTTGACCCCGACCGCGGTGGCCGGATCGTCTCGCTGGTCTTCGACGGGGCCGAGCTGACCGGCGTCGGCCCCGACGGGCGGGGCGGGTTGCTGGAGGAACTGCACACGGCGCACCTGCCCTACGAGCTTGCGGACTACGAGGCAACCGAAGCCGGCCTGCGCCTGACCCTCCGGGCCGAGTCGCCGGAGATGGCCGTGACACGGGAGCTTTTCTTCCCCCGGGACGGCCCATTCATCGCCGCGCGTTTCACCTTCGAGAACCGTCGCGCCTACGCACTCTCGGGGGCGGCGGCCCCCGCGCTGCGGAACGTGGCGCTGCCGGCGGGCGGCCGGGCCACGGGGCAGGAGATCTACTGCCTGAACCGCGGCGCCGGGCCGGAAGCCCTGCCCGCGCGCCTGTACGCCTCTGAGTTGCACGCCGACCCGGGGGCGGCCCGACTACGGTGGCTGGCCGTGGCCGATCCGATCGGACGGCGCGCCCTGGCGTTCACGCTCTCGGAGGGCGGCTCGCGCACGCTGCCGCCCGCGCGAACGGCCGAGGGAGCCCTTACGCTGTGAT
>PUMJ01000221.1 GCA_003551305.1 Candidatus Brocadiaceae bacterium | reverse complement strand
GTCGTGCAGAGGGTCCTGCCGGTCGTCCTCTGAGGCGTCGGCGTGGCATCGGTCTCCGTTCCGCCGCGACCAGTCCTCCCGCCCGACCCCGCGGCGCCGTTCAACTCTCCAGTCGGGCGGGCGTGCAGTTTCATACGGGGGGCGTTCCTCTCCCGCGCGACCTTTGGCTGCCCGGGCGGGCGTGTTGCCGGAGTTGCGGGGGATGCTCGCTATGCGTATAATCGAGTACAGAAGGAACGCAGGAGGTAGAACCATGCGACGGAATGTCAAAGCGCGGGATGGGTCGCTCTTAGGCCGCCTCTTGATGCTTCTGGCGGTGACGGGAGCACTGGCCCTGGCCCCGGTGGCCGGTGCCCAGGAGGCCCCGCGCGCATACAGGCTCCGACTGCAGGGCGTCATCAACGAGGCGTTTGCTCGCGTGGTGCAGAACCGCATGCAGCGCGCCATTGATGAGGGAGTGGAGATATTCATCCTGGAGCTCGATACTCCCGGAGGCACCGTTGATGCCTCGATCGAACTGGGCGACTTCATCTTCCGCCAGGATGACCTGAGAGTCATCGCTTACGTCAACCCCCAGGCCTACAGCGGGGGCACAATGGTGGCTCTGGCGGCCCATGAGATATATATTGACGCGGCCACAGGTCGGATGGGCAACGTGGCGCCCGTGGGGCCGGGCGGCGAGATACTGGGTGAGAAGCAGCAGACGGTCATCCGCACGACCATGAACACATATGCCCGCCGGCGGGGCTATCCGGAGGCGCTGGTCAGGGCGATGGTCACCAAGGAGACGGTGGTCTATCGGACCGAAACCGCCGACGATCCCCGGCCCACCTACATGACGGAAGACCAACTCAACGCGATGAGCGAGGAGGAACGGGCGGGCATCGTGGAGCGCCGGCTGGTCGTCTCGGCCGGCGAGTTGCTGTCGATGGACTCCACGGCGGCCGTCGAGTTCGGTTTTGCGAGGGAGGCCGTGCGCAGCCCGCAACACCTTTACGAGGTTCTGGAGCTGGAATCCGCCGAGGTGCAGAGGCTTTACCTGACCGGCTCCGAGCGCGTGTTGACTGTGCTGGACACGTTCAGCCCGCTGCTGATCATCGCCGGCATCCTGCTTCTCTACATCGAGTTGACCAACCCGGGCTTCGGGCTGCCGGGGCTGGCGGGTCTCGGCTGCTTCGTAGCCTTCTTCGTCATCAAGGTCTCACTCAACTACGCGCACATGCTGGAGATTCTGCTGTTTGTGGCCGGGGTGACTTTGCTGCTCATCGAAGTGCTGTTCACCCCCGATTTCGGGATTGCCGGCATTGCCGGCGTCGGGCTGGTCTTCATCAGCCTTGTTCTGGCGTTTCAGCAGTTCGGCATCCCGCAGAGCCCGGGCGAGTTCCGCGTCTTCCAGCAGAATCTGCTGCTGGTGACCGGTTCGCTGGCGGTCTCGGTGGCGGGCATAGCCGTGCTGATGAGGTTCCTGCCGACCATGCCGCTTTTCAGGCGCATTGTGCACCAGGCCACTCTGGCGACTGCCTCCGCCAGCGAAGGGCTGGAGCGGCGCAACCCCGGCCTGGCTGAAATGGTCGGCCGGGTGGGCGTGGCGCAGACGGCCCTGCGGCCCGCCGGACGCGCGGAGTTCGGGGACCGCACACTCGACGTGGTCACCGAGGGTGACTTCGTGGACCGCGGCGCGAGCGTGCGGATTCGCGCCATTCACGGCAGCAGGGTGGTCGTGGAGCCGTACAGGGAAGTGTGATGACGGCACACCGTTGGAGGACATGACGTGGAATTCACACTCACCGTGATAGTCGCCATCTACCTGTGCGGTCTGCTGGCGATGGTAATCGAGCTTTTCGTGCCCGGAGCCATCATCGGGACGACCGGCTTTCTGGCCGTGCTGGGCAGCATAATCTACGCGCTCGCGACCGGCCACACGCGCGCGGGGGTCATCATGATCCTCTGCACGCTGGCGTTCATCCCGATCTTTTTCGCCATGTGGAAGGGGGTCGTCGGCCGGTGGTTCATACTGGAGGGCGACCAGCGCGGCTTCCGCCCGTCCCGCACCATAGACGAGTCGCTGGTCGGCCAGGAGGGCGTCGCGATGAGCCCGCTGCGACCCAGCGGCATTGCGCGCATCAATGATCGGCGTTACGATGTGGTAACGGACGGCCAGATGGTCGAGGTCGGCTCCCGGGTAAAGGTCGTAGAAGTGACCGGCAACCGGGTCGTGGTCAAGAGGCTGTAGGGCGTCTGCAAGCCGCTTTTTTCTCCGCGTGTCTGTGGCAGAAGAGGAGTGAACGGACATGTTCGACCCGCTGGCGCAGGCAACCGTCGGGGATGCGTTCACCGTCGTGCTGATACTGGTGGCGGTTGTGATCGCGCTGGCCGGGCTGCTGTTCTTCTTCACTTACGGCTTTCTCTACTTCAAGGCCCTCCTTGCGGGGGCGCACGTCGGCATCTTTGAGATCATCGGCATGCGTCTGCGGGGCGTTCCGCCAGGGGTTGTAGTCGAGAGCCGCATCATGGCCGAGAAGGCGGGGCTGCAGGTCCCGACCGCGATGCTCGAGGTTCACCACCTGGCCGGCGGCAGCGTGCAGAGGGTTGTAAATGCATGCATCGCGGCGCAGAAGGCCGGGATTGACCTTGCTTACGAGCAGGCATGTGCAGCGGATCTGGCGGGGCGCGACCCGTTGGAGGCGACCGGCAGCGATCCGCGTACCGAAGCGTTTGACGAACCCGACCCGAGCAGGGGGCGGGAGTAGTTTCTTCCGGAGGCCGCTTTTTTCTCCGCGTGACTCAGGCAGAGGAGTGAATGGACATGTTCGGCCCACTGGCGCAGGCAGGTGGCGGGGAAGCGATCATCGTCGTGCTGATCCTGGTTTTGATTGCGATCGTCCTGGCCTTACTGCTGTTTTTCTTCACCTATGGCTTTCTGTACATCAAGGCGCTTCTGGCGGGCGCGCACGTCGGCATCTTCGAGATCATCGGCATGCGCCTGCGCGGCGTGCGGCCGAAGGTCATCGTGGACAGCCGCATCATGGTCATCAAGGCCGGCCTGCCGGCTGCGACGGCCGCCCTCGAGACGCACTACCTGGCCGGCGGCAACGTGCTGAACGTCATCCGCGCGCTCATCGCCGCCAGCAAGGCGCGCATCGAGCTGACCTTCAACCAGGCATGCGCCATTGACCTGGCCGGGCGCGACGTGCTGGAGGCGGTGCGCACCAGCGTCAACCCGAAGGTCATTGACTGCCCCGACCCCACCAAGGGGCGCGAGACGGTGGCCGCCGTGGCCAAGGACGGCATCCAGGTGAAGGCCAAGGCCCGGGTGACGGTCCGCGCCAACCTGGAGCGCCTGGTCGGCGGTGCCACCGAGGAGACCATCATCGCCCGCGTCGGCGAAGGTATCGTCACCACCATCGGCTCCTCGGAGACCTACAAAGTCGTTCTGGAGAACCCCGACATCATCTCCCGTCGCGTCCTGGAGAAAGGACTCGACGCCGGGACGGCGTTCGAGATCGTCTCCATTGACATTGCGGACGTTGACGTCTGCGAGAACATCGGCGCCAAGCTGCAGGCGGACCAGGCGGAGGCCGACAAGCGGGTCGCCCAGGCCCTGGCGGAGCGCCGTCGCGCCATGGCCGTGGCCCGCGAGCAGGAGATGTCCGCCCTGGTGGCGGAGAACCGGGCGAAGGTCGTGCTCGCCGAGGCCGAGGTGCCCAAGGCCATCTCCCAGGCATTCCGCGAAGGCAACCTGGGCATCATGGACTACTACGCGCTGAGGAACGTGCAGGCCGACACCCAGATGCGGCAGTCCATAGGCGGCGAAGCGCCCGAGGGCGAAGGTAAGTCCTCCTGATGAGCCGCTGACTTCAGCCCGGGAGGTGTGACGATGGCGCGGCGCACGCAGCGAAGCGAGCAGGAGATTCGCGCTCTTGCCCGCCGGGTGCTCGACCGTATAGGCGAGGCCGATGAGCCCGACGGACTCGCCGAGAAAGCGTTCCGGCAGGTCGAGGACGCTCGTGTGCGCCAGGCCATCGTCGAGGGCGCAACCAGCGAGCCGGACGAGGTGACGCGCGCCGTGATGGCCGCCGCGCTGCACAGCGGCGACGAGCGCCTCACGCAGCTGGCCGCCGAACTGGTGGTGGACCTGGCCGACACGCCGGCCGGCGTGGAACTGCTGGAAGAGTGCTTCGAGTCGCCCGACGAGGGCATCCGACGGCGCGCCGCCGAGGCGCTGGAGAGCTTCGCGCAGCCGGAGCTCCTCCAGCGGCTTGCCGATGCGCTCCAGGATTCGGCCGACATGGTGCGCCGCAGCGCGGCCGGCACGTTCGGCATCATCATCGGCACGCCCTCCCATGCGTTGCGGCAGGAGGCCCTCCAGGCGTTCTCAGACCCCGAGCATCCGTTCTCGCGGGCCATCATCGGCAACGCCGACGTGCAGGTGC
>PUMJ01000270.1 GCA_003551305.1 Candidatus Brocadiaceae bacterium | reverse complement strand
TGAACGCTGTTTTCCGTTCCCACGCAAGCCGTTCCCCGCCAATGCCTTAGGCGCAAATGGATTCGTTTCGCAAGACCGTCGTATCAGGCCGCGCCCCCGCGCCTCACGTGCTCCGCCGCTGCGCAGGGAAACTATACACCAGGGTACCCGTTATCGGCCCGGATGTCAACCCCCCGCCGTGCCCCCGTAATCGTCGGATAAGGTGATGCGGCGGTCTGTTGTAGGGGGGCTGAGCGGAGTGTAGGGTTGGATTCAGCTCCGGCGGGGCTCAGCGGAGCTGCTATGGGGACTTGCCGCACTCCTGGCACCGCCGAGTTGAGGCCGGGCGGCTCCCCCTGAGCCACCGGGTACGCACCTGTCCCACAGCGGATTGCCCGTTTCCCTGAATATCTGCTCCTCACGCCGGCTGGGGCGAGGCGCGCGCACGCCGCTGGCTGCGTACCCGCCAGGCCGGCTGAAGTAGTTTCAACCGTGCCGGCGCTATCCGTCCCATCAGGCGCCTGGCCCGCCAACTGACCCGCACCATCAGCGCACGAGCGTGATGCACCAGCCGGCGCGCCCGGCACAGCACCCACAGCCGAAGACGTTTGGGACGCGCCCGCCGCAGCTGCTCCTCCTCCAGCCCGTGCCGACGGATGATCGTCAGGAGGTTGTAGCACAGCACATTGAGCAGAAGCCAGGCCGCGTTCGCACCAAACCTGCCGCACGGCATCACACCGGCCCCCAGCTCGTTTTTCAAAACGTCGTGTAGCTTCTCGATCGTGCCGGCCTTCTGCCGATGCCAAAGAATCAGCTCCGCCCCGCAGGCGCGGAACGCTTCGGCCACCAGAGGCAGCCCCGCGAAGCTGGTGATCGGGCTGGCTCCGAGCACTTCCTCCACCTCAAACGGCAGTATTCTGCCCTGCCTCAGCTACTCTTTCTGCTCCCCGGCCAATTTTCGGCTCCCAGGTGAAAGACACCTGCCCACCGCCGCTGCCCAATAATGCCCCCTCAGCCCACCTGCTGCCAAACCACTCCCCATACCGCCCCCTCTACGCGACGATTACGGCGGCGGGCCCAGCCCAACAGAAGACCGCTCTACCGGGCAGTTGACCCGGCAGAACGGTCTTCCACTCATACTGCAGCCTGCATGGGAGGATGCCGGCTGCCGGCCTGCCCCGTTGGCGCAGGCCGGGCAGGTGCTATTGCTCGTCTTCCTCTTCCTCCGGTCCGGCTTCGCCGGTCTTCTCCTCGGCCGGTGGGGCCTCCGAAGGCGGCGCTGTCGTGTCGGCCGGACCGGGTTTACGGGACGACATCACCACGATGAGCACAATGAGAATCACGATTGCCAGCACCACCAAAACCCACTGCGTTGCACCCCATTGGGCCAGAAAGACATCCATCAGCGGTCCTCCCACTGAGTCCTGATTCGCGAGTCGCGGCATGATGCCACTCCCATCGCCGACGCCCGTCCCGATTCCTTCTACTTTGACCATAATTGATATAACGTCGGCGAGGCTGAAGTCAAGACTTAAAACGGTAAACGGTGGGCAGGGCGTTCGCTGAGCTTGACGCAAGTCGTAACCGGCTTGTAAGCAATGTGTTAGGATGTTGGCGTCTGAGTGCCTCCCGGGGTCGGCCCCAAACGGCACATGCGAAATTGCCCGCCGCCGTGTAGAATGGCGCTACATTCAGCAGCCGAGAGACATGAAAGTAACCATCGCACCGGATTCGTTGAAGGAGTCCGTCGCCGCCCCGGCCGCCGCCCGCGCTATTGCTCGCGGGGTGAAGGCCGGCTGCGCGGAGGCCGACTGCGTGCTCGTGCCCCTGGCCGACGGCGGGGAGGGCACCACGGAGGCCATAGTGGTAGCCACCGGCGGCAGCCTGCACGCCGCCGTGGTCGCCGACCCACTCGGGAGGCCTGTAAAGGCTTCCTGGGGGCTCTGTGGCGACGGCACGACGGCCGTGGTCGAGATGGCGCGCGCCAGTGGCCTGGAGCGGCTCGCCCCCGGGGAGCGCAATCCTATGAAGACCTCTACTCGGGGCACGGGCGAGCTGATCCGTCACGCCCTCGATGCGGGCGCTCACACCCTGATCGTCGGCATCGGTGGCAGCGCCACCGTGGACGGCGGCACGGGCATGGCGGCGGCCCTCGGCGTCCGCCTTCTGGACGAGAGAGGCCGCCTCATCGAAGACCCCCGCGGCGGCCGGCTGACCGACGTGCGGTCCATTGACATCTCGGGTCTGGACCACCGTCTGCGCGATGTCGAGGTGGTGGTCGCCTCGGATGTGACCAATCCGCTGCTCGGTCAGGAGGGAGCGGCTCGCGTCTACGGACCGCAGAAAGGGGCCACGCCCCGGCAGGTCGAGCAACTGGAGGCGGGGCTGGCCAACCTGGCCCGTGTCATCCGGGCCGAGATCGGTGTGGACGTTGAGGATGTGCCGGGTGCTGGCGCGGCCGGCGGACTGGGCGCCGCCCTGGTGGCCTTCCTGCACGCCGAGATGCGCAGCGGCGCCGAGACCGTGATGGAGGCCGTCCGCCTGGGGGAAAGGATGGCCGGCAGCGAGCTGGTCATCACCGCCGAGGGCCGCGCCGACGAGCAGAGCGCCTTCGGCAAGGCCACCGGCTGCGTTGTGAAGGCGGCGCGCGAGGCCGGCATGCCGGCGGTCGTGTTGGCAGGCGCGGTGGGGCCGGGTTTCGAGAAGCTCTACGAGCATGGTGCCGTCGCCGTGATGCCGATCGTGGGCGGTCCGGTGGCGCTGCCCGAGGCCCTGGAACGCGGCGAGGAGGGCCTGGCCCGCGCCGCGGAAACGCTCACGCGCATATGGCGCACCGCCAGGAGCCGCGGACATGCCTGAGAGGGAGTTCATCGAGTACATCCGTGAACTGACCGCCCGGAACGAGGCCGCGTGTCCCTGGCTGGAGGTCGGGGTCGGCGATGACGCCGCCGTTGTCCGCACCCCGGGGGCCGGGCGGCTGCTCGTCACCACGGACATGGTCGTGGAAGGCGTTCACTTTGTGACGGGTACGGGGATGGAGCTGGTCGGGCACAAGGCCGTGGCGCGGGGTCTGAGCGATATTGCTGCGATGGCGGGCCGGCCGCTTTTCACCGTGGCCGCCGTCCACCTGGCGCCGGGCAGCACGGACGCCGATGCCCGGGCTCTGGTGAGGGCGATTTCGGAGGCTGCCGAGCGCTACGGCGCCCCTCTGATCGGAGGGGACGTCTGCCGGGGAGGCGGTGCCCTGAATGTCACGTTGACCGCCGTCGGCACGCCGGGGCCGGGAGGCGTGGTGCTCAGGAGCGGGGCGCGAACCGGGGACGCCGTCTGCGTGACCGGGAGGCTGGGCGCCTCCATCAGGGGTCGCCACCTCACATTCGCGCCGCGCATCCGGGAGGCGCTCGCGCTGGGGGAAGGGTTCGATGTCCACGCGCTCATAGACGTCAGCGACGGCCTGAGCACGGACGTGCTGCACCTCGCCGAGGCCAGCGGCGTGGGGGTGAGGCTGCAGGAGGCGGCCATCCCCGTGTCTGAGGATGCGGAGACGCAGGCCCGACAGACGGGCCGCCGTCCCATCGAGCACGCCCTCGATGACGGAGAGGATTACGAACTGCTGTTCTGCCTGCCGCGGAAACAGGCCCGCGCCCTGGTCGAGCGTGGCCTGGAGGGACTGGAGGTGACGGTCGTGGGTGAGGTGGTGAAGGGATCGGAGTCCTGCTTGATTCTGCCTGACGGTTCGCGCGAGCCCCTGCGGGCCGGGGGCTGGGAGTACGAAGTATGACCTGCAGTGCGAGAATCGAGTGTCAGACGGCCGGCCCGGAGCAGACGATGTCTCTGGGGGCGGCGCTGGGAGACATGGCCGCGCCGAACGACGTGTTCGGCCTGACGGGCACCCTGGGAGCCGGCAAGACGTGCCTGGTCAAGGGGATGGCGCGCGGCCTGGGTGTAGCCGACTCGCGCCGGGTCATCAGCCCCACTTTCGTGCTCCTGAGGCGCTACGAGGGGTGTCTGACACTGTACCACTTCGACGCATACCGGCTCGACGACGCGGAGGCCATGGAGGATATCGGCTGCGCGGAGTTGTTCGAGGCCGGGGGCGTGAGCGTGGTGGAATGGGCCGACCACGTGGACGGATGCCTGCCGCCGGAGCACTTCCGGGTCAGCATCCGGGTCACCGGCAGCAGCCGGAGGGACTTTGCCATAGAGGGAGTGGGAGACGGCCCCTCCGACCGCATGGAGGAACTGCGTCACAGGCTGGCCCCCTGGTCCGCCGATAGCTGAACACGGACGGTGAGCCCATAATATGCCGCAGAGTGCCGCGCCACAAAGCGAAGCCGACCCGCTGGCGGGGCTGCGGCGTCCCCTGTTCCTGCCCGTCTTCGAACCTGGCAATCCCTACCTCACCATCGGGGAGATGACCGCCGAGTTCGGCGTCGAGGGCGTCATCGTCAACGCCTTCTTTCTGTACCGGCAGCGGGAGTTGCGCCGGAGGCTGCCGGAGCGCGGCATCAAGGAGCACCTGGGTTTCGACGGGCTTGTGATGACCGACAGTGGGGCTTTCCAGGCGTTCCGCGGTCGCCTCTACCTGCGCAACCGGGACATCGTGCGGTTCCAGGACGCCATTGGGGCCGACATCGCCTCGCCGTTAGACGTGGTCACTCCCCCCGGCGACGGCTTCGAGACGGCCGAGGGCAAGTTAGGCGTCACCATGGACCGCGTGGCCGAGGGACTGCGCATCGTCAAGCGGGGCACGCTCGCCGGCGTACAGCAGGGGGGACGCTTCTTGCGGCTGCGCCACAAGGCTGCTGCGGGGCTGGCGGAACTTGGCGTCCGCTACGTTGCACTGGGCAGCCTGGTGCCTTTCTTCACGCGCAACCACGACCTGGAGTTCGCCGCCCGCGTGATAGCCGATGCGCGCGCGGCGCTGCCGCCCGGCGTGCCGCTGCACCTCTACGGGGCGGGCGACCCGGTCGAACTGCCCTTCTACACGGCGATGGGCTGCGATGTGTTCGACTCCTCCGCATTCGTCCACTACGCCGAGTCGGACTCATACATGACGCCCTTCGGGGCTCTGGAGATGGAGCAGGCCGGCCGCGTTGAGTTCGAGTGCCCGTGCCGTTACTGCGGCGAGGGGGGCCGTCCGGTTGACCGACCCGCCCTCGTGCGCCATAACCTCTGGACAGTGCTGGATACGGTGGAGGGCCTTCGCCGCCTGCGGGCGGAAGGCGGGCTGGATGCTTACCTGCAAGAGGTACTGCGGGTGCACGACCGCTGGTTCCCGGACAGTGCCCTCGCGCCGAGCTGGGATCGTATCCGCCGGGACGAGGGGATGCCGTGACCGAGGACGAGCACGCCGTGCCGGAGTCGCTGCTGAAGCCGGAGGCCGAGCGCATACGGCGCCGCTACCGTATGACGGAGGAGGAGGCGCTGGCGGCGCTGGCCGATGCCTTCGGCGAGCGCCCGGAACTCGTGCTGCGCATCAGGCAACGCTACCGACGGGAGGACGTCACCCGTTGGCGCGACTACCGCGACGTCGTCAAGACCTGCCGCAGGAACATCTACTACGGTCTCAGGCGGCATTACCGGCATCCCCGCCTCGCCGACCGGCTGTTGGGCGCCTTCGAGCGGGCCGTGGAGGAGGGTGCCGACGGCGAGCGGCTGCGTGAGCTGCGGCAGCGCCTGCTGAGACAGCACATCTCAACGCGAGAGCGGCTGGAACACCTGGGCGATTTCCATGACCGGCTTTTCGAGCTGGCGGGCGCCCCCGGCAGCGTGCTGGACCTCGGCTGCGGGCTCTACCCCCTCTGCTATCCTTTTGCGAGCCGCGGGCGGACCACGCGGACGTACGTGGCCGTGGACGATGACGAGCGCAGCATGCGCGCTGTGCGTGCGCACGCACGGACGCTCGGAGGCCGGCGGCTGGAGCCCGTGCACAGTGGTTTGCAGCAGGCGCTCGCCGAACCTGCCGAGCCGCTTCCGGCCCGGTTCGACCTGGCGTTGATGCTGAAGCTGGTGCCGTTGCTGCAGCGCCGCGAGCCGGAGACTATTAAGACCCTCGCGGTCGTGCCGGCCGATCGGATTCTCGTCACCGGCAGCGTGGTTTCGATGACCCGGCGGCAGAGCGTTGAAGGCCGCGAGCGCGGCGTGCTGCGGCGTTTCATCGCGCAGTGCGGCCGGCGCGTCACCGGCGAGCTCCGTTTGCCCACAGAGTTCGGCTATCTTCTGGAGTGAGCCGGCTGCCGCGCCTCAGTCCGCTGTTATCGGGCCGTTCAGCTCCTCGAGCCACTTGCGTATCTGGCCAATTTCCTCGTCGCTGAGGCGCCAGCCGGCGCCGCCCGCGTTCTCGATGACCTGCCGCGGGGTGCGTGCGCCGACGATAGCACTTGTGACGCCCCTCTGGCTGAGACACCAGTTGATGGCGATCTGGGCCAGAGTCTTGCCATGGGTCTCGGCGATGGGCTGAAGCTTGTCCAGAAACTCGATCACGCGGCGGCGGTTGGCCGGCTGGAACCAGGGCTTGCGCCGCCGCTGATCGCCTTCCTTGAACTCGCGCTCCATGGTCACTGCGCCCGTCAGCAGGCCCTGGTGCAACGGGCTGTAGCAGATGACTCCCACGTCGGCGCGATCGCAGTAGGGCAGCAGTTCGTCTTCGATGCCGCGGTCCAGCATGTTGTAGAGCGGTTGGTCGCTGGCGACGGGGCCGTGCTTGAGCGCCTCCTTGATCATCTCCACGGAGAAATTGCTCACCCCTACCGCGCGCACCTTGCCCTGCTCGATCAACAGGTTCAGGGCTTCCATGGTCTCTGCTATCGGCGTGGTCGGGTCCGGCCAATGACACTGGTAGAGGTCAATGCAATCGACCCCGAGCCGTTCGAGGCTCTGCTCGACCTCCTCGAGGATGGCGTCCGCCTTCAGGTTGCGAACCACGACTCGCCGTGTGCCATCCCGGTCTTCCGTCTCAAAGGGGCGGTGGCCGTCTTCCCGGTCCCAGCGTATGCCGCACTTGGTGGCGATGACCACCTCGTCGCGGCGTCCCTTGATCGCCTCGCCGACGAGGCGTTCGCTGTGGCCGAACCCGTAAACGGGCGCGGTGTCAATTGTGTTGATGCCCACGTCTATGGCCTTGTTAATGGCGGCGACGGCGTCGTCGTCGTCCGAGCCGCCCCACATCCAGCCCCCGATGGCCCATGCGCCGAAAATCACGCGGGACACCTCGACGTCGCTTCGGCCGAGCTTGCGGTAGTCCATTACTGCTCCTCCGATGGTAGTTGGCGCTTTGTCGGCACGCAGAATAGCGTACAAACGACGATTCGCAAGGGGAGGGCGTACGGTTGCATTGCGCGCGGCCTGTGGTACGCTTTGCTTTCGTCATATGTCTCGTGCCCCGTCGGGAGGATTGCCATGGGCGTAGCCGTCAGCATAATGCCGTGCCTGGATATGAGAGACGGACGCGTGGTCAAGGGCGTGCACTTCGTGGACCTGCGCGACGCGGGGGACCCGGTCGAGTGCGCTGAGGCCTACCAGGAGGGCGGAGCCGACGAGCTGGCATTTCTGGACATCACGGCCACGGTCGAGAAGCGGGCAACGCGGCTGGAGGTGTTCCGGGCTGTGGCCGATGCCGTGGACCTGCCCCTGACCCTGGGCGGCGGCATCAAAACCCTCTCGGACATCGAGGACGCCCTGGATGCCGGGGCGCAGAAGGTCAGCATCAGCAGCGCGGCCGTTCGGAAGCCTGACCTCATCGAGCAGGCCGCCCGCGAGTTCGGTTCCGAGCGCATCGTCGTGGCCATAGATGCCGATGCTTCCGAGGAGACCGACAGCGGCTACGAGGTCTTCATTGACGGCGGCCGAACGGGCACCGGCATAGACGCCTTTGACTTCGCCCGTGCGGCCGAGGACCGCGGTGCCGGCACCATTCTGCCCACCAGCAAGCCGTGCGACGGCACACGGGCCGGCTACGATATCCCGCTGCTGAAGGGCATCCGGGCCCGGGTGAGTGTGCCCCTCATCGCCAGCGGAGGCGCCGGGCGGCTGGAGCACTTCCACGCGGCCGCCGCCGAAGGAGGCGCCGATATTCTGCTGGCCGCCAGTGTCTTCCACTTCGGTGACATCGGGGTCCGCGAATTGAAGGAATACCTGGCTGAAAAGGGCCTGAACGTGAATCTCTGAACCAGCGCTGCGCGCTCTGCCCCTCGGGGCCGCCCGCTTCAGTCGCCGGCCAGGACGTCCTCGTACTCGTCCAGACGCTCAAGGAGCATCACGGTTCCCCGGGCGACGGCGGTGATGGGGTCTTCGGCGACGTGCACTTCGAGGCCGGTCTCCTCGGAGATGATCTCCCTGAGGCCGGGGATGAGGGCGCCGCCCCCGAGCAGGGTGATGCCGGTGTTGAGCAGGTCGCTGGCCAGTTCCGGCGGGGTGGCGTCCAGGCAAGACTTGGCGGCGTCTATTATCCTGTGGATGGGGCTGGTAATGGCCTCGCGTATCTCGGCGCTGGAGATCTCGAGGCGGCGCGGCAGGCCGGCGGCGATGTCTTTGCCGCGGATCTCGTAGCTGACCTCTTCCTGCAACGGATAGGCCGATCCGATGGCAATCTTGACCTCTTCAGCGGTCCTGTGGCCGATCTCCAGGCCGTACATGTCCCGCACGTAGGTGATGACAGCCTCGTCCATCTCGTCGCCGGCCACGGGCAGGCTCTGCAGGGTCACCACTTCGCCCAGGCTCAGGACGGCTACCTCCGTGGTGCCGCCGCCGATGTCGATGACCATGGCGCCCTGGGGCTCGCTTATCTCGAGTCCGGCGCCGATGGCGCCGGCTTTCGGCTCGAAGACAGTGTAGACGCGCCGCGCACCGGCGTTGATGGCGCTGTTCTTGACGGCCTCTTTCTGCACGGCCGTCACGCCGCTGGGCACGCTGACCACCATGCGAGGCCGCACGCCCCAGGAGCGGCGCTGCACCTTTTGGATGAAGTAGCGCAGCATTATCTCGGTGACCTCGAAGTCGGCGATAACGCCGTCCTTGAGGGGGCGGATGGCCTTGATGTTCTCCGGCGTCCGCTCGATCATGCGTTTGGCTTCGTAGCCGACGGCTCGCCCGTTGAGGGGGACGATAGGGGGGTGGGTGCCGGTCTTGACGGCCACCACGGAAGGCTCCATCAACACGACTCCCTTGCCGGGCACACAGACCAGCGTGTTGGCCGTGCCGAGGTCTATGCCGAGGTCCATGGCCCCGAGGCTCATCGCCCAGTTGAACATTCTGCGCAGGGATAAGCCCAGGCCGCGAGCCATCGTCAGGGACCCTCCGTGAGCAGGTGACTGTCCGGGGCCGGATTATAGGGGCTGACGGGGCGAATGTCCATTGCCTTAGACACGCTGCACACAGGGCCGCGACGTGCACGGAACGCGCGAGGCTGACAAGCGCCCCGTTCCTTTGCTGACCTCATTGCTCGGGCGTGCGCCGGACGTTGCACACTCTCCGGCTTCGACGCATGCGCTACGGCGCGGGGAACGCGCCGGGCGGGGGCCCGCCAGGCATGTCGCCACCCTGCATCATGGTCATCTGCATCATGAGCATAGGCAGGGCCATCAGATCCTGGTCTGTCAGGGTGATGGAGAAGCGGGCATCGGCCTCGGAGGTGCTGATGCTTACCCTGTCCATCACCTCGACGATGGGCTGGAGCATTCCGGCCATCTGGGGGCTTGCCTGCATCTGTGTCTGCAACTGCTGTTTCTGCTCATCGAGCAAGCTCTGTGCCTCTTGCACGAGGGTCTGGGCCTCCGCGGTGCTGCCCATGCGCAGGGAGGCGCGCATGCGGAGCTGCTCGTCGGCAGAGACGCCGAGGGCGGCGGCCTTCATACTCCGGATCATCTCGGGAACTTCCTCCCGGCTCTCCTCCGGCACGGCGCTGATAAGGTCTTCGGGCAGAGTGAATGCCAGATTCAGGCCGTCCCCCGCGTGGATGTCGAGGATGGACTGCAAGTCGGCCCCGAGACCGGCTCCCGAGCCGCGGCCGTGGTTGGTTATCAGTGTCTGGAGCGCCTCCTGGGAGGCGGCGAACAGCAGAGTGAGATCATCCGCAAAGGCTGCCAGCATCTCGCGGTCTTCCGCATCGGCCAGGGGCAACCCCGGGCTGACGGTCTCTGGCGAGGCCTTGTATGCTTTCAACCCCTCGATGGTCACCTCTTCCGCTTCGGCGGCGATCTCCTCTTCGATCACCGCGCGTGCGCCGGGCATCAACTTCACCAGGGCGGCCACGGACGGCTCCTCAAGTGTGCCGGATACGAAGAGCACGGCCCGTTCGACCTGCTCCCTGGCCTGCGGCCGGGTGGGGTCGGTCGGGGGCATCATCATGCGCATCTGCTGTTCCAGGCGCTGGATGATAGGCGCCTCGGTGAGAGCCTGCAGGTCCAGGACGACGGCCGCCAGGGTGTCTTCGGGAGCGAGCCCGATCTCCTCGGGCAATTGGGCTTCATTCCCGCTCGACGCGAACGCCGGGCGCACGGCCAGTCCCGAATGGATGGCGAACCCCGCAGCAACGAGGCCGACGATGAAGAGTAAGCGGGCGGTCCGCACAGATTTTCGACCAAGCGTTCGGTTCATCATTGTCCTAATGCCCCCTGTTCCAGGAAACGTAGCAATGTTCTGTGTGTCTCCCCGGCGGCTTGGGCCGTGCGGCTATGCATCCCACGTCGGGTTGCCTTCGGCGACCTGCCCTCTACCGACGCCGGGGGCCGGTTCTGGGAACTGGTGTTCACATGCCGGCCAGCTCCGGGCCGTGGTAGTTGCCGATCTCGACAACCGTCAGGATGATGGCGAATAACAGTGCCAGGCAGGAGACTACGAGCAATCCCTGGATCATTTTTACGTCCATGTTCTGCCTCGGTTGCAGGTAAACGGGCTGATGTGCGGTGTTAGCGAATCTGGATCTCCGTGGTCGCCCTGTTGCCGACCCCGACCTGTCGGTCGGGCGCCTGCCGCACAATCAGGCCACCGGCAACCGTGTCCCAGACGTCATGGATGACCAGCGTCGCCACGAAACCCACGTCGTCATAGATGGTGAACATGGTGTTGGGGCGAACTTCGTGTTCGCTGCCCTTGTCGATGACGGCCGTCCGCATGTCGGGGTCAACCCGCACGACAAAAGCATCGATGGCCGGGGCGGGGGCGGGGGGCACCTCAAAGCCGCGTTCTTGGAACTCCCGCACGATGCCCTGCAACATCGCCTCGCTCTGGGCCAGTTCGGTGCGCTGGCGCTTGACATCGTTCAGCTCGTGACGCAGATCGGCGATAGCGCCGTCTTTTTCGCCGATTGTGTCCTGCAGCCGGCTGATTGTCGTCTCCCTTTCATTGACGGTGCCCTGCAGGTCGGCGATGCGATCCCTGAGTTGATCGTTGGTGTCGGACAGGGAGGCGATGCGCTCCTCCTGCTTGCTGACCACCTGGCTGAGTTCGCCCACGTTGGTCTGCAGTCTTTCCAGACGGGCATTCAGCTCGCGCGCGCGGCTCTGCTCCCGTTCCAGGTCGTCCTGCAGGCTCGCCACCTGCTCATCGGACCGGGCCCTCAGGCGTTCCAGCCGGGCCTTCGTGTCGGACAGTTCGCCCTCCGTGTCCTCGAGGGCTCGCTGGGCGGTCTGCAATTGCTCGCTTGCCCTGCGATACCGCTCGCCGAAATCCGTCCGCCTCGTAAACAGCACTGTCTGCGCGGCGGCAAAGCCGATGCTAAGAACCAGAACCAGCACTACCAGCACCTTCGTCAACGCGTTCATCTACTCCCTCCTCGGCCAGTTGTCGCCCTTCGAAGACCCGTTCCGATTCCAGTCGCCGGGTAGATTATAGGGGCCGGGCGGCGAAAGTCAAGTTGCTAAGTCCCCGCCTGTCCGCTGTAGGGCCTGCCGAAGTCTTCCCACAAAAGCGGGCGGCTGTCAAGGGAAACCGCAGGTTCGGCCCTGCTGCGGCGGCAAGAGACCAGCCTCTGCGCGGGGTAGCGTCCTGGCATTCCATCTCAGCGAGGCGGAGGTCAGCAAACGAGCGGTGCTGTTTTCTTCAATTCAGGGGCGGGCCGCGGCCCCGGGGCCACGCTTCGGCGCGGGCCGCCCGGCCGGGCATCGCCGCATCTTGGGAAGCTGCTCGCCACCACCGGGCGCATTGTTTGACAACCTTGCGGGCCGCGCGTAGATTACACTCTGCCGGCAGGGGTGTCTTGCAGCCGCGGCGATAACCTGTGCCGCGGTGCTATACGGCCCGCCGGCAGAGCGCCGCATTGTGGAAAGGCAGGTCGGCGACCGGCCGGGTCGGCAGGTTGTGCGCCACTTCCGCGGAGCGCCGCGCACGTCGGTGCGCCCGACCACGTTGAAAAAGCAGAGGAAACGGGAGGATCCAGATGAAGCTCGCTTGCTGTGCATATTCCTATCGCCAGTTGCTGCAGAACGGCGAGATGACACTTGAGGCATTCCTGGACGTCTGCACCGAGATCGGCATGGACGGCGTCGAGCTGACGCAGTATTACTTCGCCGAGGAGACCGACCGCTACCTGAACCACATCAAGCGCGAGGTCTTCCGGCGGGGGCTGGACGTGAGCGGCACCGCCGTGGGCGGCAACTTCAGCAACGCCGATGCCGACGCGCGCCATGAACAGATAAACCACGTGAAGGACTGGATAGTGAAGTCGGCCCGGCTCGGTTCGCCCGTGCTGCGCGTCTTCGCCGGCAGGCGGCCCGAGGGCATCGAGGAGGAAGTCGCACGCCGCTGGGTCCGGGAGGGGCTGACCCAGTGCGCCGTCACGGCCGCCAAGTACGGCGTCGTGCTGGCCCTGGAGAGCCACGGCGGCCTGACGGCGGATGCCGACGGCCTGCTGGACCTGGTCGAGCCGACCAGGGAGAACCCCTGGGTGGGCGTTAACCTCGATTTCGGCAACTTTACCGGTGATGTCTACGAACAGTACGCCCGCTGCGCGCCGCTGACCGTAACCACGCATGCCAAGGTCACGTGCCGACAGGGAGATGACAAAATGCCCGTGGACTACCGCCGCGTTGTGCGCATCATGCTGGAGGCCGGCTACGACGGATACCTGGCCATCGAGTACGAGGAGCCCGAGGACCCGATGGTGGGGGTGGACAGGTTCGCCGCCTACCTGCGCGGCTGCATCGTGGACGCGTGAGGGGGTGGTGAGCGGCCCCCACCGCCGGCAGAATGCCCTGCTGACCACCGGCCCGCGAAGCGGGCGTGCCGGCGCCGTGGGGACCAGCGGGAGCAAGGCCCCGCATCGCGCCGGGCGCGCGTCCCGCATCCCTTTGCGGTCTTGATGACCATGTTTTCCAGTTCACTGTCCAGCAGCGCCGCGGGGCCAGCCCCCCGGCGGCGCCGGACCGGGCTGTGCCGGGGTATCTGTGCTCTCCTGCTGGTGGGGTTTCTGGCGGCCTGCGCCCCGGTCCCGCGGCCCTCGCCGACGGGGCCGGTGGTGGTCTTCCTGCTGGACGCGCCCGTGAACCGCCGCTTCCTGGAAGGCCGCGTGGCCGGACTTCGCTCGGCCGACATCACCCATGGCAGCCTGGTCGGCCGGGTGCTGGTCAGCTACTGCGACGCCCGCGTCATCGCCCTGCCCGTCCAGTCCGAAGACGGCTCCCTGGACCGCCGCGCCTACCTGGACGGCCTCCGCACCGTACTGGCCCACGCCCGAGAGCATCCCGACCACATGGTGATTGTCAACCTCAGCCTCTCGGCCTCTTACAGCGACCGGGAGGAGGCCGGACTCATCGAGCGGCTGCAAGGCGAGGGCGCCCTGATCGTGGCCGCGGCGGGCAACGACAACTCCGCCCACCCCCACTACCCGGCGGCATACCCCGGCGTGGTCGCCGTGGCCAGCGCCACCCCCTCCGGCAAGGCCCTCCACTCCAACTACGGCCCTCACGTGGACATCGCCGCCTCCGGCGACATCACCTTCATTGACTACGAGTTCCTGCCCTACGAGCGGCTGCACCGGGAGATGGAGTCGCGGGGCACCTCGTTCGCCACGCCGCGCGTCGCCGGCACGTTGGCCTTTATTCTGCAGCGGTCACCGGAACTCTCCCCCCGCGAGGCGTTTGAGATGCTGCTGCAGACGGCCCGTCCCATCGAAGGCCCGCACTTCCGGGATGGCCTCCTGGGCGCGGGGCTGCTGGACGTCCACCGCGCGCGCAGCCGTGTCGCCCCCGGCTACCGTTTTGCCAACTTCCTTTTGCCCGTTGCGGCGTGGGTCATCCTCGGGGTGTTCAGCGTTTATCTCTGTCTCCGCCGGGGGGCGGTCGGGTTGTTCCTGACGTTGATGCTGTGGCTGGTCGTGCTGCCGGCCTCGTACGTGGTCGTCGTCGAGTTCGGACGCTGGCTGCACTACGCGGGCGGGGGCAGCCTGGTGGTGGGCCTCGGCGTGGCGGGGGTCATGTGCGCCGCCGCCGTGGTGGCGGCCGCGCTGCAGGACTGGCAGCCGCTCAAAGGCGTGCTGGCGACGATTGCCGCATGCGTGCTGTTCCTCGTCGCAATGGGCACCTGGCCGGGGCGGCGGGTCGGGCCGGTCTACCTGGCGCCGCCGGCCGGCCTGGCAGCAATCGCGCTGGCCCTTGCATGGGAGCGCCGCACCCGCGGGCGCTTGCTCGCGGTCAGCCAGGGCGCGGCGCCCGGCGAACGCCCCGCGGAGCAGGACCTCATACGCACCGGCCGCCGCACGCTGGACAGACGCCTCAGGCGCGCCGCCCTTGAGGCACTCGGCCGCCGAGGGGGGGCCGATGCCGTCGAATACCTCCTTGGCGAGAAACGCTGCCCGGAGGTTGTCGCCCAGGCCCTGGCCGGCATTGCCGACCGCGCCCCGGAGGACCTCCGGCGGGGAGTCGGCAGCATCTGGCGCCTGACCCCGGAGGAGCGGGACAGGTTGCTGGCCGCCCTGCGGCAGGCGCACAACCCGGCGCTTGTGCCGTGGCTTGAGCAGGCCGCCCGCCGCCGTCCCGACGACCGCCTTATCGAGACGCTGGAAGCCCTGCGGGCCGGGCAAAGCGAGGAAGATGACTGAGAGAGCGGCCGGCTTCGCGTTGTTCGTTGCGCGTCCCGGCGGCGGACGGGAATTGCTGCCCCTCTGGCCTTTCTTCAGCGAATTCAGGAAAGTAGAAGGAGACCTGGACCATGCGACTTGGTGGCCCCATCTTTGCAGACTGGGACGACGCGGCCTCCTGGGCCGTCGCCGTGCGGGAGGCCGGCTTCAGCGCTGCTGTCTGCCCCCTGCAACCCGACGCCGACAATGATACCGTCCGTGCCTTTGCGGAAGCCGCGGCTGCAGCCGACATTGCTATCGCCGAAGTGCCGGCTTTCGGGTGCAACCCCATAAGCGGCGATCGCCAAGAGCGCGCCGAGGCGATCCGCACGTGCATCTCCCGGCTGGAGTTGGCCGAGCGCATCGGGGCACGCTGTTGCGTCAACGTTGCCGGCTCACGCGGCCCCGCATGGGCGGGCGCGCATCCTGACAACCTCACCGAGAAGACGTTCGACATGACCGTCGCCTCAGTGCGCGAGATCATAGACGCCGTCCGGCCCACGCGCACCTACTACACCCTCGAAACCATGCCCTGGATATTCCCGCACACGCCCGACAGCTACCTCGAACTGATCCGTGCCGTGGACAGGGAGGCTTTCGCAGTGCACCTGGATCCCGTGAACCTGGTCACCAGCCCCGAGGTGGCCTACAACACCGGCGTTCTCATACGGGAGTGCCTTGAGAAGCTGGGCCCGCGCATCCGCAGCTGTCATGGCAAGGACATACAGTTGCGTGACAGGCTCACCGTTCACCTGGACGAGGTCCGCCCCGGTACAGGTCTGCTGGACTACCAGACCTTCCTCAGGGGACTGGACGCCCTCGAGGATGACGTGCCGCTGATCCTGGAGCACCTGCCCGACGAAGACGAATACGCCCGGGCGGCGGATTACATCCGCCATGTCGCCGCCGAGGCGGGTGTGGAACTGCGCTGACGGCAGGGACCGCCGAGATCGCGGGGGTCGTGGTGAGGCACGCGGTTTCCGGTGTTGGCCGGGGTGGCTATAATGGAAGCGGTCGGCCTTCCGCTGTCGCTTCCAGGTCTCTACTGCAACGAGGGGAACGGATGGAGTTGTTTGATCTTGACGGAAAGACGGCACTGGTGACGGGCTCTTCGCGAGGGCTGGGGCGGGTGTTCGCCCGCGCCCTGGGGGAGGCCGGGGCGCGCGTGGCCCTGAACAGCCGACACGAGGAGGACCTGCTCCAAACGCAGCAGGAGTTCGGCGAGGCGGGCATCCAGACGATGGTCTTCCCGTTTGACGTGACCGACGAGGAGGCCGTCAACGGGGCCGTGGAGGCCATCGAGAGCGGGCTCGGCGCCATTGACATCCTGGTCAACAACGCCGGCGTCAACCTGCGCGGGCCCTTCGAGCGCTTGCCCACGCATAAGTGGAAGGACCTGATGGCGGTGAACCTGGACGGGGTCTTCTACGTGACCCGGGCCGTGGGTGCGAGGATGGTGGAGCGGCGGCGCGGCAAGATCATCAACGTCTGTTCCCTGATGAGTGAGGGCGGGCGGCCGACCACCGCCCCCTACGCCGCCAGCAAGGGCGCACTGAAGATGCTGACGCGCGCGCTGGCCACCGAGTGGGGGCGCCACAACATCCAGGTCAACGGCATCGGCCCGGGCTATTTCCTGAGCGAGATGACGCAGCACATGGCCGATGACCCCGAGTGGGACCGCTGGGTGAAGCGGAGCGCTCCGGCCGGGCGGTGGGGGCGGCTCGAGGAGTTGAAAGGCGTGGCGGTGTTCCTGGCCTCGGAGGCGTCCTCGTTCGTGAACGGCCAGCTCATATACGTGGACGGCGGATGGCTGGCTTCACTCTGAGAAGGGGGGTTCGTCATGGAGGGCGTGCTCGTGTTGGTGCTGTTGGCGGCGGTTGGAGCGGTGACGTTGGGAGCCTCGCCCGGGCTGGACGTCGGGCCGGTGCGCAAGGTGGCGGGGGGCTTCCAGTTCACCGAAGGCCCCATGTGGCATCCCGACGGCTACCTGGTGTTCAGCGACATCCCGGCCGACACCATCTACCGGCTGGTCGAGGGAGAGGCGGAGGTCCACAGGCGCCCCAGCGGGAACTCGAACGGGCTGGCGTTCGACCTTGAGGGCCGGCTGCTGGCGTGTGAGCACGGCAATCGACGCGTCTCACGCACCCTGGAGGAAGGTCGGGTCGTGGACGTGGCCACGCACTACGAGGGCAGGCGGCTCAACAGCCCGAACGACCTCATCGTCCGCTCCGACGGCTCCATCTACTTCACCGACCCGCCTTACGGTGTGGAGGAGGCGGACCGGGAACTCGAGTTCCAGGGTGTCTATCGCGTCAGTCCCGAGGGGGACCTGCAGTTGCTCGTTGACGATTTCGAGAAGCCGAACGGGCTGGCGTTCTCGCCGGATGAAGCCGTGCTTTACGTGGCCGATACCGAACTCGACCAGGTGCGCGCCTTCGAGGTGGCCGGGGACGGTTCGCCGGCGAACGGGCGGGAGTTCATCCGGTTCGAGGAGCCGGCCCGGCTGCGGCCCGACGGGATGAAGGTGGACACGGAGGGGACGCTCTACGTGGCGGGGTTCGAGGGGGTGGAGGTCTTCGGCCCGGACGCCGAACACCGGGGCACCGTGCGTCTGCCGGAGAGGCCGGCAAACCTGGCCTTCGGTGATGAGGACGGGCGGACGCTCTACGTGACGGCGCGCACATCCTTGTACGCCGTGCGCGTGCCGTATGCGGGGGCGGTTTTCGCGCGCCGCTTCGGCGCCGGGGAAGAGGAGTAGAGGGGCGACCGGGCTCAGATGCGGCGCTCGGTCTGCCAGGGCACCAGGCGCGCGGTGCCGTGCCTGAGCAGGGAACCGGCCGCCACGCCGATGACACCGGTGACAACGATGGCCGCGTAGAGTTCCTCTGTGCGCATGGTCTCCCAGGCGGACCATATCATGGCGCCCAGTCCCCGCCGGGCGGTCAGCAGTTCGACGGCGATGACCACCACCAGGGCGGTGTTGAAGGCCAGACGCAGGCCGCTCATAACCAGCGGCAGGCTGCCGGGCCAGACGACGCGCCGCAGCACCTTCAGCAGGCCGGCCTCGTAGTTGTGGGCAACCTCGAAGTGAATGGGGCTTATCAGCCCGTTGAAAAAGCCGTGGTCTGAGCGGCACTCCCAATTCGGGCTCGTCCTGCCCCCCGAAGCTGGGTGTTTGCGAAAAAGCGCTCAATTTGGAGCCTCGCCCCGTGGATGAGCCGGT
>PUMJ01000276.1 GCA_003551305.1 Candidatus Brocadiaceae bacterium | reverse complement strand
GCGGCTCGAAGGTGAAGGCGTCCTCCGGCAGCTCGGGGTCCAGCTCGATGCTCGTCAGGCTCAGCGTGATCAGCATCTCCGTCGGCATGAACGCGCGGAACTCCTCATCATCCGGCATATCTTCCATGATCTGGCGCATCAGCGCCCCCTGGTCCACCGTCGCCTCCACCGGCAGACCGTCGCTCTTTCGGTGCCGGATGGTGAAAGGGAGCGGGACGGTCTCCTCCTCCGTCCAAGGCATGGGGAAGGCACCCTCGATGACCCAGCAGTCCTCCTCGTTGACGACGTCCTGACCGGTGATTGAAGTCTCGGCCAGCGCCTCGACGGTCCGCTGCGCCACCTCCGCGGGCTCGCCCAGTTCCTCGCGAGACCGGAAGTAGCGCGTCATGTCCATCTCTTCAGGCGCCTCCTCGACCATCTCCTCAAAGCCCAGCAATCGGTACTGGTTCAGCATCGGCATGTACATGGCGACCTTCTCCCCATCCATGTACACGTGCATCATGGGTGTCACCATGACCACCTTCGGCCCCCAGCCGAGGGTGTATGTGAACGCCTGGGGAGGCATAGGCTGCTCCTCACCCGTGCTCACCCGTATCTCCCCGTGGACCCGCAGGGCCTCCAGCCCGATGAGGGTCTCATACATCTGCTCGGCGATCTCCCGCACCGTCGGCGCCTCGGGTACGGCGGGCGTTGCCTCTTCTGCGCGTGCGTCCGAGGCCCCCAGCGCCACGCAGAGCGCCAGAACCACCAGCACAGTGCTCCTGCTCAAGGTTTTCATCTGCTGCCTCCCTCCCGCGACGGATGGATTGAGAAGAATAGCGCGGTCGGGCGAAACCCCCGCGGGCGGGCATGCCGCCCGGCCTCGACCGTCCAAAGTACACCAGGAAAGCCCGACATGCAAGCGGGAATTCCGGGGCGAGGTCCGTTGCCGGCGTAGCGAAAACTGTGAGCCTGAGCACCAGCCGAACCACGACGAGATAACGAACACGACGATGGGGCCGGGCGGCTATTTGAGTGGATGGGGCGGGCGGGGTATCATCCTGTTGGTGTGTTCCGAGCCCTCCTCGCCGCACGGAGGCGTACCTTGACCTGGCGTGCCTTCCTGATCGGGCTGGCCCTGGTGGTCGGCATCAGTCTGATTGATCCGTACGCCTCTTTTGCGCAGGGTTACGGCTGGCTCAACACGAACGCCTTTCCGACCAGCGCGGTGCTGGCCCTGGTGCTGCTGGCGCTGGTGGTGAACGTACTGGTGAAGCTCGTGCGCCGCCGCTGGGCCTTCAGCCAGGCCGAGCTGATGCTGGTCTGGTGCATGATCATTGCCGCCGCCGTGATACCCTCGTGCGGCTTCGGGCGGTTCTGGTACTCCCTGATTGCCGGCGGTCCGTACCTGGCGCGGCGTCCGGACTTCACCTGGGACCAGCCGGGCGGGAGCCTGGCCGAGGCGCCGGACCGGCTGGTTCTGTCGAGAGACCCCCGGTCCGTGGCGGCGGAGCGCTACTTCGAGGGCAACCCCGATGGGGTTGGAGTGCCCTGGGACCAGTGGGTGAGGCCCCTGGCGTGGTGGGGGCTTTTCCTGCTGTTTCTGTACCTCTCGGTCTTCTTCCTGTGCGCCATCCTGAGGCGGCAGTGGGTGGAGGTAGAGCGGCTGATGTTTCCACTGGCGCGCGTTCCCCTCGAGTTCAGCGAGGGGAGCGCAGGCGGCGCCAACCTGCTGCCCACCGCTTTCACGAACAACACCTTCCTGACCGGGGTGATGGCGACGGCGGCTTTCCGGCTGTTGCGCGCCATGCCCCTGTTTTTCGGGGCACCGAGCGCCGTGCCGCTCAACATTCCCATAGCCGACGTGCTGCATGGCACGTCTCTGCAGTTTATGTACTTCGAGAACTTCAACGTCTGGGTGAGCGTCATCGGCTTCGCTTTCCTGGTGCCGGCGGACGTGTCCCTGAGCGTGTGGTTCTTCTTCCTGTTCAGCCGGTTCCAGTTGCTGGCGGCGCACCGGCTGGCGCTGCCGGAGGCGGGCAACACCTACGGGCCGATGATGCAGTGGCAGCAGGTGGGCGCTTACATCGCTTTCACCGCCGGGGCGCTGTTCATGGCGCGGCGTCACCTGGGGGCCGTCGCGCTGAAGGCATTCGGGCGGGGCAACGCGGACGACTCGGACGAGCCGGTCTCCTACGCCATGGCCTTCTGGGGGTTCTGGCTGGCCATCGCGGGGTGCCTGTGGTGGTACGTGCACAACGGCATGTCGCCGGCGATGGCTCTCCTCATACTGCTGCTGCTCTTCTCGTGGTTCGTGTCGTACGCCCGCATGGTGGCCCAGGGCGGATTGTATGCGGGCAGGACGGTGTGGAGTCTTCAGGGCGTGGCCAACGGATTGACGGGGGGGAGGATGTTCAGCCCGCAGGGCGCGCTTATAGCCCACATGCAGTCGGCGATGCTGGTGACGGGTGGGACGACCGTGCTGGCGCCGATGGCGATCAACGCGTTCCGCATCTCGGACGTGTTCGGACGGCGCAAGCGCTGGCTGCTGCCGGCCATGCTCGTCGCTATGGCCGTGGCGGCGGTCTGCGCCAGTTACAGCACGCTGAGCCATGCCTACAGCGTGGGCGCGGCCAACTTCGGCGATGCGTGGGGGCAGATGACGATTCCTCAGGGGGCCTTCCAGGGGACGCAGCGGTTCATGACGCAGGGCCGTCAGGCGGCCACCGTGCACCTGCGGCCCTTCCTGATGGGTATCTTCGGGATGGGTTTCCTGATGTTCATGCGGGCCCGGTTCTACTGGTGGCCCATTCATTCGCTGGGCCTGTTGTGCGCCAGCAGTTGGCACGCCCACCGCATGTGGTTCCCGTTCCTGCTGGGCTGGCTGACGAAGGTCTCGATCATGAAGTTCGCCGGGGGGCGTATGCTGCGCAGGGCGCGCAGCTTCTTCATCGGCCTTATCGTGGTGGACATGCTCGTGAGCGGCCTCTCCATCATGGTGCGCGCGGCCACCGGTGGGGCTGTGCCGGGCTTCTGAGGCCGGGGCGCAGTTTGAGCACGGCCGGGGTATCTGGTATCTTCTACGGCGACCGGCAGCCCGGAGCGCAGCCCCATGACCTGGCGTGCTTTCATTATCGGCCTCATCTGCGTGGCGGCCCTGAGCCTGCTGGACCCGTATTCGTCCTTCATTCGGGGCGGCGGATGGCTGACGATCGGTTCGTTTCCGGCGGGACCGGTGCTGTTCATCGTGGTCATCACCCTGGGGCTGAACGTCCTGCTGAAGCTGGCGGTCAGGGGCCGTGAGCTGGGGCAACCGGAGCTGATGCTCATCTGGTGCATGCTCATCGTCGGGGCGGCCATCCCGTGCGAGGGGATAGGTCGGGGCTGGTACACGATGCTGGCCGGGGGGCCGTACTACGCGCGACGGCCGGACATACCCTGGGACGAGGGCGGCGCACTGGAGCTGGCGCCCGAGGGCATCGTGCTGAGCCGCGACCCCTTGAGCGAGGCCGCCCGGCGCTACTACGAGGGCGGGGATGACCATACGCGGGTGCCGTGGGTGGCCTGGCTCAGGCCGCTGCTGAACTGGACGGTGTTTTTGATGCTGCTGTATATGGCCGTCTTTTTCATGTGCGGCATCATCCGACGGCAGTGGGTGGAGGTGGAACGGCTGATGTTTCCACTGGCGCGCGTCCCCCTCGAGTTCACCGAGGGGGCCGCCGCCGGGGGCCTGTTGCCCGCCCTGTTCACCAGCCCGCCGTTTATCAAGGGGATGCTGTTTGCCCTGGGGCTGCGGTTCATCTTCGCGTTGCCGCTTTTTTTCGGGGCGGACCAGGCCATAGAACTCACGGTGCCCATCCAGGACGTGCTGCAGGGCACGCCGCTGGAGCCGATGCACTTCCACAACCTGATAATCCACCTGCCGGTCGTGGGGTTCGCATACCTGGTGCCGGCCGACGTATCCCTGAGCGTCTGGTTCTTCGCCGTTTTCAGCCGGGTGCAGTTGCTGGCGGCGCACTGGCTGGCGCTGCCGGAGGCCGGGGGCACCTGGAGCCCCCTGATGCGGTGGCAGCAGTTCGGGGCTTACGTCGTCTTCGTGATGGGAGCCCTGTTCATGTCGCGCCGGCACCTGGGGGCCGTCCTGCGCAAGGCCGTCGGTGCGGGCCGGGACGTGGATGACAGCCGGGAGCCGATCGGCTACCCGGTGGCCTTCTGGGGCCTGGTGGCGGCGGTGCTGGGCTGCCTGGTGTGGTATCGCCTGCAGGGCGTCCGCATGTTGACGGGTCTTGTGGCGCTGACGCTCATCCTCATCTCTTACCTCATCTACGCCCGCGTGGTGGCCCAGGGCGGGGTGCCGGTGGTGCGGACGCTCTGGTCGCTGCCGCACGTGATGGAGGGCGTCTTCGGGGCGCGCATTTTCAGCCCCGCCGGGGCGGTGGTCGTCAGCGCCCAGGGCCAGCTCGTGCTGGAGGGGGCGAGCACGGTGCTGGCGCCGATGGCGATCAACGCCTTCCGCATCTCGGAAGTCTTCGAGAGCCGACGCAGGAAGTGGCTGCTGCCGGCCCTGCTGGCGGCCGTCGTGGTG
>PUMJ01000106.1 GCA_003551305.1 Candidatus Brocadiaceae bacterium | reverse complement strand
GCTCAGCACGCCTTCGTGCACCAGCGGCCACCGGGCGGCGTTGCCCTCCGGCCCCGGTGGGATGGGCCGTGTCTGCCTGTCTTGCTGTTCAGCCATACTCTGCTCCGTAGTCCGGGTTTGACCGAAGACGATAAGGATAGCGGCCGGCAGAAGCTTCTTCCACCCGTAGCCGGGCCGCTCCCGTCTTATCCTTGCTTCCGCTGCGGCAGGCACCTGCCCGTCACGCCCCGCGAGGTCAGGCGGCCTTACGTCGTACGGTCGGTGCTCGGGAGAAACCCCAGCGGGCCTTGACGGCCCGGGGAATCCCGCCGATATTCATACACAGGCCCGGCCGTGGTCCGGGCTCCAGGTGAGCAACTCGTCGGCCGGGAGGAGTGATGTTCCGGATGATTGTCATTACGGCTTTGCTTTGCGTGAGTTATTGTGCGGCATTCGCGGGAGCTGCAGACTCCCCCTTGCCAGAGGTGGAACCGGTGGACCTGGAGGCGCTGTCCCTCGATGACTTCACGGACGGTGAGCTGCCCCTGATCTACCATCTGTACCACCTTCACCGCGTGGCCAACGCGATAGTCGAGAGCGGACCGGACCGGGGGTTCATCGCCCTGCCCGTCTGGCGGCCCCAGCAGCACAATCAGCCCTACAACGCCCGCGTGATGGAGAACATCACGTCGCTGGCTTTCTTCTACACCACTGACCGGCCCTGGAACCTGTATTACGCCGATCCGGCCCTGCGCGCCCGCCTGGAAGCCGCCCTGGAGTTCTGGACCCGCATCCCCCACGAAGACGGCCCGTTCAGCGAGTACGGCCCGGAGCGCTGGAACCTGGCCGCCACCGGCTTCTCCACCCTGTTCATGACCTCCACCCTGCACTACCTGGCCGATGGGCCGCCGATTGACCCCGACCTGCACGGCCGCGTCGTGCGGACGGTCCATCGAGCACTCGATTACGCGTTCCGCTCCGAGTGGTTTTACAGCCACGGCAGCATGTTCGCCAACCAGTACGGTACCCTCTTCGCCTCGACGCCGGCCTTCCTGGAACTCCATCCTGACCCCGAGCTTGAGGCTTTATTGGAAGAGCGACTGCGATCGAGCCTCGATGACTTGCAGAGCCCGGCCGGATACTTCTACGAGGCCAACGGGCCGGACTTCAACTACGACATCAACACCCACATGGGCAACATGAACAAGTCCTACCGCCACCTGCGGGGCGGCCCGCTGGCGGAGGTGCTCGAGGCTAAACACCGGCTATGGACCGAGTGGATAGCCTACAACGCGGTGCTTGAGCCCGACGGGGCGCAGTTCACGCTGAATCGGGCGATCGAGACCCGTCAGAGCCGTGACGCCTTCCGTCGCATCAACACGCCCCTGGCGGAGACGGTCGAACTCGCCCGCGCCTTCGCTTCCACCCCGGAAGAGACCGAACGGAGCCGGCGCAACCGGCGGGCCCGCGTGGAGCGGGACTGGCCCGAGGTCGCCCCGCTCCAGGTAGGCAGCCAGACGGCCTACAGCCCCCACCGCTTCCTGCACCGCTACGGCGACGGTCCCGCACACTTCTATCCCACCGAGGCCCGGCGCCAACAGGCCCGTGCCGAGCTGCCTTACCTGCGCCAGCCGCAGTTCGTCCACCAGCGTGTGGACCGGCAGCGACGGCCCATGACCCTGACCTACGTCCGCCAGCCCGGCTACTACGCGGCCTTCAACGCCGGGGGACGGGACGAGCCGGGCGCGCGGCGGATGGGCCTGGGGCTGCTGTGGAATCCCGCAACAGGCACAGTCCTTCAGTCCCAGTCGCGAGCCACCTCCACGGCATGGGGTACCCGGCCGGCCGAGAGCGACGATCTGTACGAGGCGACCGGCCTCCTGGAGGCACGCTTTACACTGGATGGAGAGGTCTGGAAGCCCGAGCCCGGCAACAGCGACCTGCCCGGCCAGGACCTGGCCGTCGAGTACAACCTGAGCGAACGCGGCGAGAAGACCGTCCTGTTCCGCCCCGGCCGCATCGAGGTGCGTGTCCGCCACGAGGGCACCTTCATCGAGCATCTACCTCTGCTTATGCGCACCGACGACCGGCTCGAGGTGGAGACCGACCGCATCATCCTGGAACGCGACGGACACCGCCTGACGATCAACATCGAGGGCGCCCGGCGTGCCGAACGCATCGAGACCGACAGGCGCAGCGGCGTGTTCGGTATCGCGCCCATCCACTTGCACGCCGAAGAACGCCTGGACTACACGTTCGAACTGGAGGAGTGAAACCGCCTTCACCGATGACGAACCCTCCTTGAGGTTGCTAAAGGTCCCTGCTGCATGAGCGGCAACACCGCGGCGTTGCCGCGCGGGTGGTTGGCGGTTGGGCCCTGCCCGTCATGCCCTCCAGTCATCTGGTGCTCCCTCGCTCAAGTTCGCCGGAGCGGGCCAGGGATACCTGTCCGGCGACCCCGCCTTCCAGTATCCCGCGGGATAGGTATTGCGCCGCGAATCCTTCGCAGCTACAATAATCGTCACCTGAGGCCCGCTGGGACCGCGCCTGGAGGGGCTGCGATGAAGCTTATGGCTGAGGAGAAGGTTCTTCACGAACTCAGGCCGTCCTGCCGGCTGCTCGGTTACTGGATTGTGACCCGTTGCGTGCCCGCCTCGCTGGCGGTGGGAGCGCTTATTGCCTCTGTGACGTATGCTGTCGGGATGATGCCCGAGGTGCACATCCCCCGCACCTCGTGGCGGGTGGTGGGTGCGGCGGGGCTGGCCGGGGCGCTCGTGGTGCTGGCGCTTGCGACGGCGTACGCTGCCGGCCTTCTGCGCACCTATCGTTACTACGTCACCGATCAGCGCTGCGTCTTCTGCGGGGGCATTTTGCTGCGGGTGCGGCGTTCCGTGCCCTACCACAAGGTGACCGATCTCGAAGAACGCCAGAACATCGTGGAACGAATCTTCGGGATATGGCAACTGGGCGTTTACACGCCCGGTACGTCCAGCTATGCGCGCGAGGGGGGCGCGGCCCGCCCGGAGGTGGTGTTTCGGGGGCTGCGCGATCCCGATGATGCCACCGATACCATTGCCCGCATCGTCAGCAAGTACACATCTACCGGCGAGTGATCCGCGTGACGGGTGCCGTGGCCGCGTTTCCGGATCCTGTGGCGTGACTCCTCTCGCGATCGTCGCGTCGTACCGCCCGCCGTGGTTTCCCCGTTTCAGTCGGGTCAGAAGCGGCGCGTCAGCCCGATCTCGAAGACGTGCTGGTCGAAGCTGTAGAGGTCTATCGTCGAGTCCGCGCGCTGATAGCGGTGGGTGAAGACGGGCGTGAAGCCCGCCACCTCCAGCCGGCGGTTCAGAACGTCGGTGCGGAACTCGAACGTATGGTCGCGCCGCCGCGTGCCGAAGGCGGGCCAGGCGCGGTCATTGCGTCGGTGCCGGTAGGAGGGGCGCAGCGCGACGGTGAACCCCCTCGGCAGGTCCTGCCGGTAGCCCAGGCCGAGGCGGTGAGTGCGGAAGCTGAGCTGTTCGTTCTCGGCGCGCTCCCGCCCGAGGCCCACGTCCAGCCAGACGGCACGGGTGGGTCCGAGCACGAAGGTCGGACGCAGCCCCACGGCCGTGTGCGTGCCCTCGGCGCCGGGCCGGTTGTCGTAGTCGAGCCACAGGTGGTCCAGGTGCGCGCTGAGCCGCAGGCGCCTTGTCGGCTCGAAGGCCGCCTCCAGCCGTCCGCCCCAGCCCCACTCATAGCCGCTGCCGCCGAACCACTGCCTCTGCCCCCGCGCCAGCAGGCTGACGTCCGCTTCCCCCAGCGAGCCGGCGTCGAACAGGAACCGCGGCCCCGCGTAGCCGCCCAGCAGGCTGCGGTTGAACTGCGATTCACGGTACTCCGTGTGGCGGACGTAGCCGCCCAGGCGAAGCTGGAAGGGCTCGCCGTGGCGGAAGCGGTACTCGGTAGAGACCGACCCCGTGACTCCGTGCCCTGTGCGCGCACGGGCATCGTCGTCGAGCTGGAACGGCAGGCCATACATCTCGATCTCGCGCACGCTGGGGGCCACGTTGACGTTCGAGTCGTAGACCAACCCGATGTTCACGTCCAGGTCCCAGGGGCGGCGCCGTCGGATGGCGCCCAGGTAGCCGCGCACGTTCGCCTGGACCTCCGGGGGCAGCTCGCCGGCGAGCGCGTGGCGGAAGTGATGCTCGGCGGCGCGGTCATCCTCCAGGTGGAACAGCGCCCGCGCCAGCTCCAGCCGCACACGCACCAGCCCGGGCTGGTCCACAAGGATGCCGCGGAACACCCTCACCGCTTCGCGGTGCTCGCCAAGCGACTGAAGCGTCATCCCCAGCAGAAAGCGGGCCTGGGTGCGGTGTTCGAGCGAGATGAGGTCGAACTCCGGCGCCTCCAGCACCATTTCCAGCAGTTCGCGGCTCTTCTCGAACTCCCCCTCTCCCATCGCCCTCTGTGCGAGGGTGACAGCGGCCTGAAGCGCCTCGGCCCCGGTCAGCTCGATGCGTTCCCGCACAGGGGAGGGGGCCTCCTCCTCAGCCAGACAGGTCAGGGCGAAAGCCGGGCAGACCAGCAGCAGGAGGGCTGTCAGGCTGACGCGTGTGCTCAGGC
>PUMJ01000033.1 GCA_003551305.1 Candidatus Brocadiaceae bacterium | reverse complement strand
CCCTTCGGGCGCCTTATACCAGAGCCCGGTGCTGCAGCAGAGCCACACCGCCTTGCTCTGCGCCCCGTACCACTGCACCACAGCCCGCTCCCAGTCGGCGGGTTCCGGCTGCCGGATAACCAGCATGCAGAACTGTGCCCTGCGCAGGACATTCTCGTAGGTCTGCCGGCTTTTTCTGACCCACGGCCAGGCGGCCACCCGGCGGGCGGTCGCGGTGCGCTCAAGGGTGCTGAGGACGGCCCCGCGCAGAAGCACCGCCAGGCGAGCAGCGGTGCGGGAGGTCAAAGCCGGATCGAAACTTGCCATCAGCCCCACCAGCGTCGATACTGTAGCCATAAGTCGGCTCTCCATCCTGGGTGTTATGTGTCAGACATCAACCTGCCCAAGATGCGATCCGGCTTTCTTCGTTAATCTCGAGAGTCGAGCTGAGATGCGACGACCGAACATATTGCTGTGTCTGGCCGATGATGCCGGAATGCACATGGGTGCTTACGGATGCGACTGGGTCAGCACCCCCGGTTTTGACCGGGTGGCGGCCGCAGGCGTGCTGTTCACGCATGCCTACACGTGCAACGCCAAGTGTGCCCCATCGCGCGCGAACATCCTGACGGGGAGGAATTCGTGGCAGCTGGAGGACGCCTGCAATCACTGCAACTTCTTCCCGGCGAAGTTCATAACCTACATGGAGGCGTTGCGCGACAAGGGCTACCACACGGGCTACACGAACAAGGGATGGTCCCCCGGTGACCCCGGCGAAGTGGACGGCCGACCGCGTGAGCTGACGGGGCCAGCATGGGATGACCGCAAGCTGCAACCCCCAACGCCCGACATCTCCGCCTGTGACTATGCAGAGAACTTTCGCGACTTTCTCGATGCGAAGCCTGCTGACAGGCCATTCTGCTTCTGGTTCGGTTGCGCCGAGCCACACCGGCCGTACGAATACGGCTCCGGCGTGCGCCTGGGGGGCCGGAGGATAGATGAGATTGACCGTGTGCCCGGCGTCTGGCCCGACAATGAGGTCGTGCGCAATGACTTGCTTGACTACGGCCTGGAGATAGAGCACTTCGACCTCCATGTGCGGAAGATGCTCGACATCCTGCAGATGCGCGGCGAACTGGGCAACACGCTGGTCGTCGTCACCTCCGATAACGGCATGCCCTTCCCGTGCGTGAAGGGCCAGGAGTACGAGTACAGCAATCACCTGCCCATGGCAATGATGTGGCCGGCGGGCCTGGCCTCCCCCGGGCGTCGTGTGGATGACTACGTCAGCTTCATCGACCTGGCACCGACCTTCCTGGAGCTGGCCGGACTGACGGCCGAGGAGGCTGGTATGGAGCCCATCACAGGCCGCAGCCTTCTGCCCATCCTGCGGTCGGGCAGAGCCCGCTCCAGCATCCCGCAAAGGGATCACGTTCTGATCGGCAAGGAACGCCACGACCCCGGAAGGCCGCACAACCGGGGTTATCCGATCCGCGGCATCTTCAAGGACGGCTGGCTGTATCTGCGTAACTACGAGCCGGACCGCTGGCCGGCAGGTAATCCGGAGGTCGGCTATCTGAACTGTGACGGCAGCCCCACCAAGACCGAGGTGCTCAAGACCCGCAACGACCCCGAGCGGAGGCACTACTGGGAACGCTCATTCGGAAAACGCCCCCCTGAAGAACTCTATCACGTGGCGGACGATCCTGACTGCCTGCATAACCTGGCCGGCGAGCCTATCCATGCCGAACTCCAGGCCGCCCTCTGCAAACAGATTGAGCAAGAGCTGACGGAGCAGGGCGACCCGCGCATGGAAGGCCGGGGAGAGGTATTCGAGCAGTATCCGTTCTGCCACCCCTGGCTGGAGGACCTCTACGAGCGCTTCATGAGACGCCAGGAGACCGGCGAGAAGGTAATGCCGGGCTGGATATCCGCCAGCGATATCGAGCCGGTCGAGGAGTTCCAGGGCGAGGATTGACGGCGACTGACCGTTACCGACAGCTTCAGGCGTGCAGCAAGAAGGATCGTTGTGCCGCCAGGAGACGGCCGTTGACATGCAGTGCGCGATCTGCTTAGATGGCGTCATGGTCGCTCAGAAATGGTGGCCATATCCTGTGGCGTGCTTAGGCTGCGGCCGGATGGGCGCTATTCGTCACGGGATACCGAACCCGGTTCGGATCCTCGAGTCGCGAGGTTGCTGTGAGCAGGAGCCCGGGCGGGCAGCCGCCTGCCCTGGGAGGCGCCTTCTGCCTGACTGTGTGGGGCCCGGTTGCCCCCGCATGATTGCATCACAAGTGGAGACTTCAGAATGGCGGACACGAGCCGGAAAGGCGGAGATGCCGGGCAGGGCGTGCGGCGCCCCACGCTGGCCAGACCCCTGTTGATCGGTGAATGGGCGGACATCGCCGTCCTCCGAGACGAAGAGGATTACTACCTGGTACATTCCAGCGGATGGTACCGACCCGGAATACTCATCTGGCATTCCCGCGACCTGCGGACCTGGAAACCTCTCAGGTACGCGGTGGAGAGCTTCGATGGCACCATCTGGACGACCGACCTGGCGAAGGTGGACGGCCGGTATTACATTTTCTTCCTCAGGGACTGGGACCGCGAGACGGGCTGCCAGGTGTTGACGGCGGATTCGATGACCGGGCCATGGACCGAACCCGAGCCGCCGGGGCTGCCGCCCGACGCCGTCCTGGCTCGGGATGATGACGGCGCGCGCTATCTGTTCACCGGTTCCGGCTACGGGTCCCAACTCGAGGACGCGAAACTGAGGATCAAGCGGGGACCGGAGAGGGTCTACGAGGGCTGGCCGTTCCCGGACGACTGGGCGGTGGAAATATCCCCGTGCGTCGAGGGCCCGAAGATACTGCGCCGGGACGGCTGGTGGCATCTCATGGAGGCCCAGGCTGGGACGTTCGGTCCCTCGACCAGCCACATGGTGGTCAGTGCGCGCTCGCGGAACCCCATGGGTCCGTACGCGAACTCTCCTCACAACCCCATAATCCGCACCTGGAGTCGCGAGGAACCCTGGTGGTCCAAAGGCCACGGCCAGCTCGTCCAGGACCCGCACGGCAACTGGTTCTGCATCCTGCACGCCATCATGAAAGACTTCCGCTCCCTGGGCCGCTGCACCGTCATCGAGCCGATCGAATGGACCGGGGACGGCTGGTACCGTGTGGCGGACCGCTGGCCCGAGGGCTGGGAAGAGCCCGTCAGCGTGCAGATGCCGATGAGCGATGAGTTCGACGGCGACCGACCGGGCATCCAATGGCAGTTTCACCGCGAGTGGGACCCCGCACGGCTCCGCGTTGCCGACGGGGTGCTCACTCTCCAGGGGCGGGGCGAGTCCGCCGCCCGATCCATGCCCCTGACCATCCAGCCGATGCACCGGGCCTACGAGATAGAGACCGAAGTGGAAGTGGAGGGCGACGCAACGGCGGGCCTGATGCTCTTCTACAGCCCGCAGTCCTGCATCGGTTCCGGCATCTCGCGGGACGGTGTCATACTGCGCGTGCAGGAAGGCTACAGACGTTACCACTGGATGAAGGAGCCTGACGTCGGCCGCTCGAAGGTCGCGTTGCGCATTGTGAACGACCGCCAGGACGCCCGCTTCTATTACAGGGACGAGGCCGGCTGCTGGCGCATCATGCAGCCGAGCGTGGACGTTTCCGTCGGCACCTCCACGATATGGAACCTGCGGCCGGCGCTTTTCGCCTGCGGCCCGGGGCAAGCCCGGTTCACCTACTTCCGCTATCGTCCGCTGGAGAGCGCGCGGGAGCTGGAGCGATACCTGGAGGGGGTTTTTCGGCTGTCGCAGGAGGGCAAGGCGTGAAGGCAGGACCTTGCAGGGGTCGCAGACTTCGTAACAGCAGATCGGAATATCTACCTGGAGGTCTAAAGGAGTCACGGCATTCCGGAACGAGGTGAGAGGGCAACTGACGGGGGTGGTTGCGCAGATCCGCAAGGCCGCATGGCAGACGAGTTCGGCGGTTTGGGTTTAGCCTATGACCGGGAGGCCTCCCTGCGCGCGGAAGCGGAGGGGCGACACCCACGGCTCTTCGTGACTGCCGAGGAATTGCCGCCCCTGCGGGACCGGTTGCAGAAGGAGCCGCTCGCTTCGCGATGGCCGGGGCTGCTCGCTCACGCCGAGGAGTGCCTGGAGCTGCCCTGCAGCCCCCCCGGCGCCCGGCTGAACCACTCGCGCCGCGCCCTGGGCATTGCGCAGACAACGGCCTTCGCTTACCTGGTCAGCCGGGAACGGCGTTACGGGGAGCGGGCGAAGGACGAACTCGATGCTATGCTGCGCGCCGTGAGCTGGGAGAATGAGCAATGGGGCCGTTTCAACAGGGGAGCGGACCTGGTCACGGCTGAGCGCTGCCTGGCCGCCGCACTGGTCTACGACTGGTGTCACGACCTGTTCACGCCCCGGGAGCGCCGCGACAGCGCCGAGGCGGTCGTCCGCCTGGGCCTTGAGCCCTACCTTGCGTCCGTAGAGAGGCACGATGACTGGTGGGTGCGCAACGAGGTCACCAACTGGTGCGGCGTGGTGCACGGCGGATGCGGCCTGGCCGGTCTGGCGTTCTCCGAGGATTCGCCCGACGCTGCTCGCGCCGGTGAAACGGCATGGGGACATCTGCAAGGCTTCCTGCGCCACGTCACCCGGCAGGACGGCGGCGGCCACGAGGGCGTCATGTACTGGCGCTACGGGGTCCGGTTCGGCATGTACTATGTGGCCGCCGCTGCCCGGTTGCGCGGGGACGACGAGGGCCTGTTCAAGACGTATGCGGACCGGCTGGCCGGCTACTGGGACGTCTACATGCACGGGCCGGACCTGAAGTACGCCAACTTCAACAACATGGGCGAGCACACCTTCGAAGGCCTTTACGGCAAGAACCCGGAACAGCTTCACGGCGGCCCCTACGCCGTGCTGTGTGCGCTGTTTGAGTCCACTCTCCCCGCTGGCGACCCGCTGCTGCTGTGGGCGGCTGACAACGGCGGGCACTTCTACTACGGCGCAGACGCCTATGAACGCAGGGGCGCCGAACCGCTCTACTTCCTGTGGCGTCGCGACCTTCCCCCGGCGGGACCGAAGCCGCCCCTGCAGCGCAACGTCCTTTTCCGCGGCGCCGGCCATGTCATCCTCAGCTCGCCCAAGCTCTGGTTCGTCATGAACGGTGGTTGGACGAGCGACCGTTCCCATCACAACCTGGACCTGGGCACGTTCATACTGGTTGCGAACGGCGAACGGTACGTCAACGACCCCGGATACGGCATCATCTCGACCTCCGACCACTCGACGCTTGTGTTCGACGGAAGCGACCAGCCGCAGGACGTGGCCGGAGAGTACATCCTCTTCGGCGAAGCGGAGGGGTTCTCCTGCGCGGCGGTTGACCTGAGCAAGGTCAACCCCGAGAAACCGGTCAGGCGCTGGGTGCGCCATGCGGTGCTGGTCCGCGGCGCCTACATCGTTCTTGTAGACGACGTCGAGCTGGGCCAGCCGTGTGAGGTGGAGTGGAGGCTGCAGTCACGTCTGCCGATACGTGCCCATGCGGCCGGGCAGAGGGCCGTCGTGGAAGGGGACTGCGGCGTGCTGCATCTGGCAGCGGCCTCACCCGCCGATGCCGTCGTTTCCGCGTGTGAGCGGCATGTGCAGGGCATACGGGGTCGGGAAGTCGACCTGAAGACCGCTGTCATCAGACGGGCTCAACCGGAGAGCCAGGTCGTTTTCGCCTCCGTGCTGTATCCGCTTCCCATCGGGCATGAGCCGCCCGTCGCCGAGATGACACCGGACGGCGCACTGACGGTCCGTGACGGTGAGCGGCGCGATGTCATCGTCTTCGAGCAGGGCGAGGCCGGCTGGACGTTGCAGAGCGTCAACGGCAAGTCCGCCGCAGGAATCGGGCGGGGCGCAGAACGTTCGCTCAGGCGAGCGGACGGCGGGAGGACGGGACTGTGAGGCGCCGGCCAACGTACGGTGCTCCAGTGCAGGCCACAGAAGCCATGTTAGCATTCAGGAGAGGAGATTTGGTGAATGGAAGCCCGCAAGCGACTTCAGCAGGTGAGCATCCCGGGAGTCGGGGCGCTGTCCCTGGTTCTGCCCGCCGAGATCAAGCGCCTGCGGAACGTGGCGCGTGCCCGGCAGCAGGGTGCGCCAGCGGGCTGCCCGGAGATCGTCCTTTCTGACGCCCAGGCCTGGGCAGACCGCCCGGAGGGTGAGGAATGGCTGATCTGGCGGGCCCGTATGACGGCGGAGCGTCTACGGTCTCTGCCCGTGGAGCTTGAACCCGGCGAACGTGTGGTGGGCAGGCCTCGACTGCGCGAACCGGCAGACGATGCGGAGCGCGCCTGCCTGGAGGAGGCCCGACGGATTCTCCAGGACGTTCCGCCCTACCCGGGCGGCGATGCGGGGCACTTCCATCCGGACTACGAGACGGCTTTCGCACTGGGGTTGGGCGGGCTTCGACGTCGGATCGTCGGGTTGGCGGGGGCAAGCGGTCCCTCGACAGAGGCCTTCTACGAAGCCTGTCGTATAGCACTGGACGGGATGATCGCCTACGTCGAGCGTGTGGCCGAAGCCTGCGACCGAGAGGCGCGTGGGACCGAGGCGCCCGCGCACTGGCGGGCTATGGGGCGGATGTGCCGCAGGCTGGCCGCGGCACCGCCGGAGACCTTTCACGAGGCGCTCCAGTTGATGTTTCTGATCCAGATCGCCCTGTGGTTCGGCAGCGGTCAGGGCCTGACAAGCCCCGGTCGCATGGACCAGACTCTCTGGCGATTCTACTGTTCGGATATAGCCGCAGGACGGCTGACACCCCGCGGAGCCCTCGAACTCATCGTCTGCCTGTACATCCAGATGAACCGCATCCTCTGGCCGGGTTCTGCCGTGGCGGTTATGGTCGGAGGGCGAAACGCGCAGGGGCGCGACAGGACGAACGAGTTGACCTACCTGTGTCTTGCCGCGCGGATGGCCACGGGCCTCGTCTACCCCACGGTTGGTCTGGCGTGGCACCGAGAGGCGCCCTCCGAGTTGATGGATTTCGCCGTCTCCATGGTCGGGACCGGGGTGGGCGACCCCGCCTTCTTCAACGATGAACTAATAGTGAGCGGCCTGATGGACCACGACGTTGCTGTGGAGGATGCGTGCGACTATGTCAACTCGACGTGCGTGGAGATCAAGGTCGCCGGCAAGTCGAACATATGGGTGACAGCCCCGTACTTCAACCTGGCCGGCTGGCTGCTGGACGTCATCCAGCAGGCCGCCCGGGAGCCGGAAGGCGTCTGTCCCCGGTGTTTCAGGGATCTCGTGAGACGGTTCAAACGGAGGGCGGCCGCAGAGGTGGCCGCCGCGGCACGGAGGCTGGACGACATCTGGTGCGCCCGCGCAGAAAGGGGCTGCTTCCCGCTGGCAAGCTGCTTTGTGCGCGACTGCCTTGAGCGCGGTCGGGACTTCGACCGGGGCGGCGCCCGCTACAACTGGGTCGAGAACTCATTCGTCGGTCTCGCCAATGTTGTGGACGGTCTCATCGCGATCCGACACCTGGTGTATGTGAGGGGCGAGTTGACGCTGCGGCAAATGTGGCAAATGCTGCGGGACGACTTTTCGGGCGCCGAAGGGATCCGTCGGCGCATTGCCTCTCTGCCGCGGTACGGGAACGATGAGGAAGAGCCGGATGCCCTGGCCCTGGAACTTGCCGAGTTTCTGATAGCCACAACGGAGTCCAATACCGTGGGTGCGCACCGGTACGTGCCGGGGTTTTTCTGCTGGATACAGCACGAGCGATTGGGCGAGCAGACGGGCGCCACTCCCGACGGGCGCCGGGCCGGCTGGCCGCTGGCCGACGGAGCGGGTGCTGCCCAGGGGCGCGAGAGCCGCGGGCCGACCGCTGCCGTGCTGTCCACCACCAAGTGGTGCCACCGGGCCGTGCTGGGAGGTCTTGTGCATAACACGCGCTTCGACGCGAAGATGTTCAGCAGGGCTTCGGACCGCCGGGCGGTGCGGAGCGTCATTGAAACCTATCTGAGCCGCGGGGGGTTTGAGATGCAGATCAACGTGGTCAGCACCGACCAACTGCGCCGGGCACAGGTCCATCCGGAGCAGCACCGGGATCTGCTGGTGCGCGTGGCCGGTTATTCGGACTACTTCGTGCACCTGAACCGCAACATGCAGGAAGAGATTATCGCTCGTACTGAGTTCGAGACCGGTTAGACCGAGACCGTTAGTCGCGGGCGCCAAGTGTTCTCTCAGAGCGGAGACGGCGAAAAATGCCGAGTTACGATAGGGTGCTGCTCACCGGAAGCAACGGTTTGGTGGGGCGCGCGTTGGCGTCTCTGCTGGCGCAGGACTGCAACTTGAGGCGGTCGGATGTGACAGAGCCCGCGGATGCGGTGGGGGATCTGCTGGATCCGGACTTCGTCCTGGAGGCATGCCGCGGCATGGACGGCGTGGTGCACACGGCGGCGCTGCACGGCAAGACTTGGGCCGAAGCGGGAGACGATGTCGGGTTTGCCGTCAACGTCATCGGCACGCGGAACGTGCTGGAGGCCGCGCGCAAGGCCGACGTGCGGCGGGTGGTCTTCACCTCCTCAATCTGGGCCACTGGCCACGGGACCGGCGCGCCGTACCTGCCGATCGATGAGGACCTGCCGCGCCGGCCTGCGGAACTCTACGGGCTGACCAAACAGCTCGGGGAGGAGATATGCGCCTACTACACAGAGAACCATGGCTTCAGCACCCTTTGCCTGCGTCCCGGGAGCATCCTGCCGGCCGATGCGCCTCCGCAGGCGCGCCGCAGCCTGCTGACCGGCAGTGTGGACGTTAGGGATGTTGCGCAAGCCCATGTGCTGGCCCTGCGGGCGCCGGAGAGCATTCTCCATGAGCGCTTCGTCATCACCGCGCATAGCCCCCTGTGCGACTTGGAGACCGATGAAGTGTGGCGGGACCCCGTGGCCGCGCTGGAGCAGGCAGTGCCGGGCGTGGCTTCGCTGCTGGAAGAAGGCAGTCTCGAGTTGCCGCCCCTTCGGGAATGGTACACCATCGAGCGTGCGCGCCGATTGCTCAGATACGAGCCGGCCCACAATTTCAACCTGAACGACTACAGATGAGAGGACAGCGCATGCAACTCCAAGGGAAGAAAGCCCTCGTCACCGGCGCAAGTCTGGGCATCGGGCGTGCCATCGCGGTGGCCTATGCCCGGGAGGGAGCCGAGGTTGCCATTACGGGACGCCATCGTGATACCCTGGTCCCTGTGGCCGAAGAGATCGATCGAATCGGCCGGCGGGTTCATGTGATGGAGTGGGACGTCAGCGTGGTCGAGCACGCCGCGGCCCATATCGAGGAAGCGGCCGCCGCGATGGGCGGCCTCGACGTCGTCGTCAACAATGCCGGCGTGTTGAGTCGGGACGGCTCCGGGTTCCCTGACCTCACCGTCGAGGAGTGGGACTATGTCATGGGCGTCAACCTCAGAGGTCTGTATTTCGTCTGCCAGCAGGCCGTGAAACATATGAAAGGTCAGGGGGGCGCTATCATCAACATTGCCTCCGACGCCGGACTGCGGGGAGAAGTGCACCCCTATGGTCTTTCCAAGTGGGGCGTGGTGGGGCTGACCAGGGGCCTGGGCAAGCGCTGCGCCCCGGACAACGTCCGCGTTAATGCCATCGCCCCGGGGCCGGTCGCAACCCGGATGATGGGCTGGGAGCCGGGCAAGCCCGTGGAGAACGACCGTCTGCCGCTGGGTCGCATGGCGTTCCCGGAGGAGGTGGCCGAACTGGCCGTCTACCTGGCCTCAGAGCGCGCGCGGGCGGTGCTGGGCCAGGTTATCCCCGTCAACAGCGCCACGGCTTTCTGACCGGCCCCGGACGGCCACCGCCGGTGTCCGTTGAGTTGCCGGAACTCGTGAAACAGAAATCTCCTGTGTCACCATGCGAGCACCTGAGCCACAGCCCGGTTGCTGCCCCGAAGCGTTCATTCGGGCGCCTCCCGTGACTGACCGTCAAGAGCCGTGGCTGCCGGTCTCTGACGTTTGGACGCCTGGCGCACAGGCAGTATCCGTCCGGACACCGACTTACGGCTGAAGACAACCTCCCATAACCTCGAGGAAGCCCCTGAGATGCTGGACGCACCGAGAGAAGACGCCCGTCCGAACATCGTCCTGATTATGCTTGATGACATGGGATTCTCGGACATCGGCTGCTACGGTTCCGAGATACGTACGCCCAACCTGGACTCCCTGGCCGAGCGGGGCACCCGCTACACTAACTTCACCAACTGCGCCCGTTGCTGCCCGACGCGGGCCTCCGCCCTCACGGGTCTCTACCCCCATCAGGTCGGCGTCGGGTTCATGACCTATGGCAACCGGTATAACCAGGCCATTTATGAGTCGGTCGGAGCGCCCCAGTACCAGGGCCACCTCAACCGGCACTGCGTGACGATAGCCGAGGCGCTCGGCAGCAGCGGCTACCAGACGTTCATGTCCGGCAAGTGGCACGTCGGCACACGGGAAGGTGAGCGTCCAACCGACCGCGGATTCGACCGCTTTTACGGCATCCTTGGCGGGGCGTGCAACTACTGGCGTCCCGACCCGGAGAACCTTCGCTATGGGGAGGAGCCGGTCGAGAACCTGCCCGATGATTTCTATAGCACAGACTACTTCACCCGCTATGCCGTGCGCTTCATCAGGCAGGCAGACGCCTCACGCCCCCTCTTCCTCTATGTCGCCTACAATGCCCCACACTGGCCGCTGCACGCCTGGCCGGAGGACATCGCGCGCTACAGCGGTTCCTACATGATGGGCTGGGATGAACTCCGCCGGCGCCGGCTGGCCCGGCAGAAGGAGATGGGCCTCTTCGGGCCGCGCGTGCGACTGACGCCCCGGGACGAGGAGAGCTACCCGTGGGAAGAGGAGTTCGACAAGGAGGGGATGGACCTGCGCATGGCCACCTATGCGGCCATGATTGACCGCGTGGACCAGGGCGTCGGGCGCATCCTGGAGGCGTTGCAGGCCACCGGGCGTGAACAGAACACGCTGGTGATGTTTCTGAGCGACAACGGCGGCTGCGCCGAACCGATCGGCAAAAACAGCCCGCAGGCGCCTGGCCCGGCCGACAGCTTCCTGGGCTATCTGCTGCCGTGGGCGAACGCCAGTAACACGCCGTTTCGCCTGTTCAAGCACTGGGTGCATGAGGGCGGCATCGCCACACCGTTCATCGTCTGCTGGCCTGCGCAGGTGCCGGCCGGCGTCATCAACTCCGAGCAGATCGGCCACGTCAAAGACCTGATGCCCACGTGCCTGGAGGCAGCCGGTGCGGACTACCCGAGCGCCTTTCGGGGGCATAAGATACTGCCGTGCGAGGGTCGCAGCCTGCTGCATTCTTTGCTCGACCCTGACTCCGTCGCGAACCACACCATCTACTGGGAGCATGAAGGCAACAGGGCGGTGCGGGACGGGAGATGGAAACTGGTCAGCTACTATAACGAGGTGCACGAGCAGAAACCGGGCACCGGCCGGCGCACGGGCCGCTGGCAGCTCTACGACCTGGCCGAGGACCGCACGGAACTCAACGACCTGGTGAATGTATACCCTGGCGAAGCCCGCTTGCTGGAGCGAAAGTATGAGGAGTGGGCCCGGCGGACTGGCGTGCTGGACTGGGAGGATGCCATCCGGCAAGCCGGCCTGGACCAACCCGAGAACCTCTGAAGGGATAATCCTCATCCTGTCTCGCAGGAGATGGCGGAACCTGGCTGCGACGCGCGTGGCGACCGCCGGGACTCTCGCCCATATCGGCGCGTCTCGCGAGCCTCAAGCGCACTGATGCGAGGATCCCGAGCAGAGAGCCGGTGAGCCATTCCTGGTCCGTGTCGCAACCGTATGGAGGAGTTTCGCGACGTGCGGGAGGCCGCGTAGCGCGCTGGGGTATATGAGGCCGGTGGAATATGCCAGGGCGCGTGTACCCTTCCGGAACACGTGCGCCCAAAACAGCTCCGTCGCCTTCTCTTGAGGAGTTGGGGTCTCGTTCTGTCTCGTAGCACCTTCCCGGCGTCATGTGAGTTGGAGATCGTCGGACAGTTCCGTAAGCAGCTCGTTGAGTTTGGCGACCACTTCGCCGGGCGGGTCGCCGGCAATCTGCATGTTGAGGTGAAACGTGAGTTCGTGGCCGGCGGATATCTTGACGATCTCGCCCACGATGTCCGCCAGGTCCTGCAACTGGGCCGGCGCCAGGTCCGCTTCCCCGGCCTTCACGTCCGCCGGCAGCGGTGGCGGCGGCGGCGCCGGAGGGGGCTCCTTCGGAATCTGGAGGCGGACGGCCTTCGCGCCCTCATACTCGCACGGCCACCGCTCCTCCGACCCCTCAGTCAGCTCCAGCGCGCGGCCACGCAGGGCCGCCTGTATGGCCCCGCGCACCGTCCCCCAAGGCAGCGGCTTGCCCAGCTTCTGCGACAGCGCCGCCGCCAGGGCATAGGCCGTGGTCTCCTCCTCCTCCCACGCCTGCGGGAGCGCATCCGGCAGCAGGTCGGACGTCGGCACAGGCGCCGGCGGGCCCTGCAGCACCGCCTCCTCGGTCAGCAGGCCCGTCGGGACCTCCTCCCCGCAGATGCTCGCCGGGCCGGCCGTCAGCCACAGCCGCCCCTGCTCAACAGCCTCTTCCACCGCGTCGAACACCACCTCACGGGGCGCCTTCGGGATGGTCAAGGGCTCTTCGAAGCCGTGCCGTTCGACCTGCACCACGGTGCCGCCCCCGAAGTACGCGCAGACCGCCCCGACCCGGATCTCCTGCCCCTCCCACAGGCCGGGCAGGGCCCCGGGTTCGAGCAACGCCGGCTTGAGGTGGGCCAGCTCCGCCGCTTCCGGCAGCACAACCTCCAGGCCGGTATCGTTCCGGGCGGCTTCGTCCGGCCCCTCCATCCAGAAAGTCCTCACCGTGCGGTCGGGCCGTTCCAGCCTCAGGACGAACAGTCCGTCCGCCGCGCCCTGCACCAGCGTGTCCAGTATCTCCTCCGTGTGCAGCATCTTCGGCAGGTGGGCCATCTGCGCGAACGCGCCCACCAGGTCCTGGAACCGCCGCGATTCCTCACCCTCACTCCACAGATCATACGGCCCCTCCGGCAGCAGGGCCTCCGCGCTGACCGCCGTGTCCTGGATCCTCGATCGCCGGTCGTCCTTGATCACCTTGAACAGCGGCTCCTCCCCCACGGTGACCCGGAAGGCGACCACCTCGTTCTTCTCCGAGACGGTCACCACGATGCAGTACGCCTGGCGGATCGTGTCGGCGATGCGACGCCGGCTCTTGCCCAGGTTGCTGGAGAGCATCCCTTCCCGGATGGGGTCAATCTCCTGATCCTTCAGCTCATCCTGGACCTCCTGCCACGCCACATGGTCCCGGATGGCGTTGCGCGCGGCCTCCAGCCCGTCCCGTGAGGGCACGGCCAGGACCACCGCGTTCCTGTAGACGCGGGGCCTGTCGGGGCCGGTCGTCTGTTTGATGTAGCGGCACGCTTCTTCCCCGGGCTGTCCCGAGGCGGAGGCGGCCTTCGGCCCGAGCACGGCGTAGTGGAAGTTGCCGTCGTCCTGGATGTCACGGGGCCCGCTCGGCAGGGTGTGCACGCGGGCGCCCGCGCCCCGCGCTCCCTCCGTCAGGCTCTTCACGCTCTGTATCTCGTCGATCAGGCGCGCCTCGACAAGGTCATCCGGGACGTTGCTCCAGGCCTGGTGGTGCATCTGCCGCAGGTTCGGCCGGGAGCCGAGGCGCCAGACGCCGGGCAGCTCCCCCTCCTGCCCCTCGCTGACCGTGGCCTCATCCAGGAACCAGGAGAGGTTCGCCCAGCCGGCCAACCCCTTCTGCAGGTCTATGCTGTCCGGCCTGGTGGCGCCTATAAGCCGCACCAGCTCCCTGGTCTGGGCCTTCTGGCCGATCGGCTGGGAGTGCAGGAAGGTGGCCATCACCGCCTGCTCCAGTTCGCGATGCTCCAGTCCTGCGAAGTCGGACTGCGCCTGGCGGGCCTTCTCCAGCTCGCCCCCCAGGATCGCGCTCCATTCCTGGCGCTTCCCCTCGTATTCCTCGGCCTCGGCGATCTTGGTCAGCTCGCCCGCCCCGCCCGAGAGGTCGTCCGTGTCCGGCCGGCTCAGGAAGACGTTCGGCCCCACCAGCGGGCCATCGTCCCACTGCTCGGCCTCGCGCAGGGCCAGGGCGAACGTCCGCAGCACGCCGCGCGTCCGCTGGAAACCCTCCAGCTGCGTCCACTTCGCGTAGAGCACGTCGGTCAGGTCGGGATGGAACGGATAGCTGCTGAGGAACCGCTCCTCGGCGCTCTTCATGTTCCTGGCCAGGTCATCGTCCAGTTCGGAGAGGCCCTTCAGGGCCGCCAGCACGGGCGTGCGGAACGCCGCATGGTCGCTGATCGACTCCGGGGTGAAGAAGCGGCGCCGCAGTATCTCGGCCACGTCCTTCTTCTCCACGGGCTGGATGGCCTCTTCCTTCTCGCGGCGGAAGGTGGCGCACAGGTCCCCGGTTATCTCCTTGCCCAGCTTGTCGCTCTTGTGCGGGTCCGTGGCCAGCAGGGACGCCACCACCGCGCAGCGGTCCACCTTCGTGGCCGCCTGGGTCAGGCACTGGAAGAAGGCCCGCAGCCGGTCGCGCCACACCCGGTCTACCCCGGCCATCGTGCGCGCCCACATCAGCACCTCGTCTATGAGGACCAGGGGCGCGTGGCCGTCTTCCAGGGGTATCTCCAGCAGTTCCCGCAGCACGTTCTCCGCCGGCTGGGTCTCCCGCTCGACCCCGCCGTCCATGCCCAGCGCGCGCAGGCCGCGTTCACCGGCAAGCTGCCAGGCGAGAATCGTCCACGGATACAGCCAGCTCTTCTGCCGGCCGCCGGGGGCTATGGCCGCCATCCCCCTCCGCTCGTCCAGCTTGTCGAATGTCAGCGTGGCGATGCGGGCCCGCGGCGGTTCCACGCCGATGTGCTCGCGGAACTCGTTCACGGCCGGCAGGTCGGGCAAACTCTCGGGGTCGTTGACCAGGTGGTAGAGGGTGATGAGGGCGTGGGTCTTGCCGCCCCCGTAGGTCAGCTCGAGCTGGCGCACGGCGCGCTCGCTCTTGCCGGCCAGGCGCAGGACGACCTCTTTCGCCAGCTCGCGCAGGTTGAAGGTGGGATAGGTGAGCGCAAAGAACTCGCCCGGCTCCTGGTAGACGGTCCGCGCCTCCCCCCTGACCACGGCGTGCAGGTCAGCGGCGAACATCGCCAGCGACAGCTCACCGCTCCTGAGATCATCGCGCAACTCCACCACTTCATGCCAGGGTTTCCAGGGTAGCTTGCTCATGTCAATCCTCACCTGTTCGCGGTTCCAAAAGCCTGAAGACGTTCGCTCAGGCCGTAGTCACTGTCTGGGGGCCCAGGGATGCGCAAGGACAACACCGCACGGGAGAACAAGCGATCCGGTCTCCGCGTCCTGCGCGTTGCGATAGGTTCCAAGGAGGTTTTCCCGTTCTTCTATCAGCAACTGCACCTGATTGTTGTTCAGCAATATAGCCACTTGCCGGTCTATCGCAATCAGCTCGTGGAATACCACTGATCCGATATTCAGCAATCGCCTATCCATGTACTCGTACTCTGCTCGCCGCAGCAAACTGGTAAGCGACCCTTCCTTTCCATGCCACAATGCCACATCATCCACCCTCTTCGACCGCCGGCACCCCTGTAACGTCCTCGTATGTGCCGGGGTCTGACAGTTTCTCCACAAGGAAATCAACCCAGGCCATCTTATAGAGATAATCGCCATGCGGTTTGTCGTAGACGCAGTAGCGCGGATCAGTCGTTTCTGGTTCCTCAGCATCCGTAGGCGGCCGCACGTCGAAATGCTGCCACGCCCGTACTACCGTGTGCTGGTTTGCTCTGTACGGCAAGCGCCTTGCCAGTTCGTCTACTACATCAGAGAATCGGAGTAGATTCGCGCTTGCGACGGGCACATGCCGTTCCTTGATAAGGGCGATCGCTTTCGCCACTTCCTTTGCCTGCTCCTCGTTCTCAGGGTCATAGTGGACAAATTCGACAGCAAGATCGGCAGCACTTTCTCGGTTTGCCAGCTTCGGCACCAGGTAGACATTGAACATATACTGGGGGCTTTCCAGGGTCTCTCGGGGGAGCTCGGCCCGGAAAGTTTCGATATAGTCTCTAACTCCCTCAGCAGCAGAGCTGGCAAGTGTCTGGAGGGCTTTCCGACGCGTTTCGGGCGTTGCTCGCGAGAACTGCAATGACAGCGCCAGGGTCTCCGCTAACGAGAACTGTTCGCCAAAGACCTCCACAAGCAATCTCTCGAAGTTAAGCAAAGCGGCCTGGCACTCTCCGTATAGATAAGGGTCCAGTTCGGGCAAGTCCCGGTGTTCAATCTTGTTTCTTAGACCTATAAGGTAACGTAGATTGGCTCGTTCCGGCGGATCCCTGTCGCCGAAGTACTGCCGAAGGCACTCACTAAGCTCCCAGTGCTTTGGTTCGCCATCTATACGCGTGTAACGCTTGCCTGGTCCATGCCCCGTTGAATACCACGGCTTGATTTTCCGTTTGTAGAAGACGGCGTGGAACAGGGCCGTCCACGCCATCGCCATGAGCACGATGAAGTGGGGCGTCCTAAAGTCCGATCCAGGCCTGTTGTAGACCTCGACGGCTGACCGAGCAGCCGCCCGGGCCTTGTTCAGGTGCGCTCTGGCCTTCTTCGGCATCAGGCGCGGCATCGGCTTGTCCCTCCTTCGCGGTTTACGCCATGTCGCCCAGGGTGCCCTGTGTCCCCTTCGGCTTCGGCTTCGTCGGGCGGCTGGTTTTGAGGTGGTTACTTATGCTCTCGAGCGTGCTGCGCTCCTGGTTGCTGGACAGCTCGATGATGGCCTGCAGGACGCGGCTGAACAGCTCGTTGAGGCGCAGGCCCTGCCGGTCCACGTATTCGTCCACCCGCCGCACGTCGCCCGCGCGCCAGAGGTGCATCAGCTTGTGTATGCGGTCGATCAGGGGGGGAGGTTCGTCCCCTCGCGTGTCGCCCAGGTCCCTGCCGGTGCGTTTGTGCCAGGGTTTGAGGGTGTAGCTGCTGCCGGACTTGCTGATCAGGTCGCAGCGGCCGGCCAGGTCGCTGTCGCTGAGGCCGCAGGAGAGGGCGTAGAGGATGACGGCGCCGGCCGGGGCGGCGTCCATGCCGAAGTCTTTCCGGTGCAGCAGGTAGTAGCTGGTGACGTCGTCGAGGTCGCCGACGCGGTCCTCGCTTTCGGCGCTGAGGACGCGCCCGACCTGGAAGTCCACCACGAAGCGGCGCACGTGCTGGAGGAACTCGCCGACGGACATGGTCTCGCCTGGCCTGTCGGCGTTCTTGACCACGGGGTGCCTGCTGTAGCTTTCCAGGGCGGGGCCCGTGGCGGCCCAGACGAAGTCGGGGCCCCGGCTGCCGGCGTCCCAGAAATCGCGCAGGCGCCCGCGCATCCGCTCCCGCATCTCCTCCAGCACCCGGTCGTACCATCCCGGCCGGGCCGTCTTCGGCCGCTTGCGGCAGACAAGCCAGACGGAGGACCCCAACGACGCTCTCCCATGGTGCCTGAGCCCTGAACCCATCTCTGTTGCAATTGGCCAACTCGCATCAACAAAGAAGCCAGCCCTAACAAGTGCCGCCACCAACGTTTCCCATGCGTCCGGCTGCTTGTTGGCAAAAACCAAGCCCATCAAGCCACCTTCCTTCAGGACGTTATGGCACGCCAGGAAGGCGCGGTACATCCCGTGCTCGTACGCATCCCGCGCCGCCTGCTGGTTGCCGCCAAAGCGGCTCTCATCTTCAATCAGTTCCCCGTCGTTCTGATCATGGTCCCACTTTGGAGTATGAGAATCGTCGAACGCCAGACTGAATTCTTCATTGAGCTCGGCCACCGTGCGTTTCAGCCAGATATAGAAGAAATCCATCAGGTCAGAGTACGGTATTGCGTCGTAATAGGGTGGGTCCGTCAGGACTAGGTCGAACTCCTTCGCAGTTCCCAAACTCGTCGCTGAAGCATGGCCAGTATACGGCACGGGGGCCGCATTTGTGGCACACAAGCCGTGAGCAATGTACCGCGTAGCCCATTCGACTGCCGAGTAATAATTCCCTGTCGCATCAGAAAGGGTGTTTACTTCGGCATAGTCCCAGCAAATTGGTAGAGCGTAGCGGGAAAAGGTATGGTTGATCTTCTCGTAACCGATATCCCACGTGCAGAGCGTGGAACACCTGTCGGCAAGCCTGTCAACAGACACAGCCAAGTAAGCATACAGCGCCTGGGACCACGCCACGGGATACCCGGCATCTGCATATCTGGGCTTACTACTTGACAATGTCTCGACGAAAACCCCCAGCGCCAGCAACTGGCGCGGCGTGAACAGGTCGCCCCAGGTCTTGAAGCCGTACTTGGGGATACGCATGCCAAGGGCGTTCTCAGAGGGCAGGGGCTCATCGGGCACGCCGAACGGGATGTCGGCGAAGACCTCCTCGACCTTCTCGCCGGCCTTGCGGGCCATCTCCCGCTCGTGGTCGGTCGGGGGGCGGTATTCCTTCCCGTTCTGCCCGGCGACAACCACGGCCGTCATCACCTGGCCCAGGTGACCTCTCTTACCCTCGGCCCTGAGGTCGGACATGGTCATGATGGTGCCGCAGAGCGGGCAGGTCGCGCCGCTG
>PUMJ01000249.1 GCA_003551305.1 Candidatus Brocadiaceae bacterium | reverse complement strand
CAAGCCCGTCTCCAGGATGCCCGGCGCGACGTCCGGGTGCCCCACGGCGCCGAGGTAGATGGCGTCGAGGGTGCGTAGTTCCTCCAGGACCGAGTCCGGCAGCACCTCTCCGGTTTCGAGGTATCGGTCGCCGCCGAGGTCGTATTCGACGGTCTCGAACGCGAAGTCCTCCAGCTCACCGACGGCCCGCAGCACCTTCAGCCCTTCGCGGACAACCTCGGGCCCGGTACCGTCACCCGGAATCACGGCAATCTTGTGCATGGCAGCTTCTCACGTAAGAAAAGGCAGGGACACCGGGAAAAACCCGGCCCATAGAGCATACCTGCCGGCGCCGAAAAAATCAAAAGCGCCGGGGGTACTTTGATACGGTAAAGGACGCGGTTCTCCTTATCCCCTGCACTGGCCAGTGAATCCGCACAGTCTTGCAGGCCCGCGGTCATCTGCTGTCCGGCCCATCAGAGTTCGATGACGGCTTTGATGACGCCGTCCCGGCGGTCACGAACGCATTCGAAGGCGGCCTGGGTCTGCTCCAGCGGGAAGCGGTGGGTGATGAGGACGTCCGTGGGCAGCTCGCCGCTCTCGATGAAGTCCAGGGCGCGTCGGTACTTCCCGACGGTGCGGCGCGCCCAGGTCACGGTCAGCTCTTTGCGTCGGGCGGCGGTGCAGTTGACCTCGACCATGTCCGTGGGGGCGATTCCGAGGACCACGCCCTTGCCGTGGATGGAAGTGACCTCGAAGACCTGCTGAATGGCGGGGACGGCGCCGGTTGCCTCCACGGCGACGTCCACTCCCCTGCCGTCGGTGCGGCGCATGATGAACTCGGCGAAGTCCTCCTCGGCCGCGTTGCAGGTGGCGTCGGCGCCCATACGCGCGGCGGCATCCAGGCGTTCGGGTATGAGGTCGCCCGCGAAGATGCGGGCGGCACCGTTCTGAAGGGCCGCGAACAGGGTTGTCAGCCCGTCGGGGCCGGCGCCGAGGATGGCGTAGAACTCCCCTCCCTCGGGCCTTACCACGTTCTCGACGATGTGCAGCCCGATGGCGGTCGGCTCGCATATGGAAGCCTCGGCAAAGCCGGTCTCGTCGCCCATGGGCAGCACCTGCTCGGCGCTGACGAGGTAGTAGTCGCAGAGGCAGCCCTGGACCCCGTGCGAGGCAGCAAAGTGGACGTGCGGGCAGACGTTGGTCTCGCCCTTTCGGCACCATTCGCAACGGCCGCAGGGCCGGTCGGGGCGGCAGGCGGCGCGCTGGCCCACGCGCAGTCCCTGCACATCGGGCCCGAGGGCGGCCACCTCGCCGGCGAACTCGTGGCCCAGGACGTAGGGGAGGCGCGTCTCGGCCTGGAAGTTGCCGCGCCAGATGGAGACGTCGGAGCCGCAGACCCCGACGGCACGCACGCGGATGAGGACCTGCCCGGGGCCCGGTTCGGGAACGGGCTGTTCGCTGATTTCGATGACTTCTGGCTTGACGAGCTGTGCCACGCGCATCGTGTTCGGCATGAGAGGTCTCCTGACGTTGCGGGAAGGCCGGCTCGGAAGGCCGCGGGGCCGTCAGGCCAGCGGGTCGAGGAACGGCCGGGGCCGGCCATCAGCCCGGAGCGTAACCGGCAGGCCGTCGAGTTGCAAGTCGAGACACGAGGGCGGCCGAGCAGGGGTTTGCGGGGCGCCCGGAGGCGGGATCGTTTCATTCTGCAGAGGACGCCCCGGACTGATGGCCCTATCAGCGAGGCCGCCGTGGACATCGCAACTAACTTCTCCAAAAGCGCTTACAGGATAGCCGCTCGATTTATTCCCGCATTCTTCACATCGCGGCATGGGTGTTGCTCCTACCCATGCTGTCGTGCAAGAGTTACTTTACCTCAATGCAGTAGGAGGCGTCTGATGCTTTACCTTTCGAAGCTGTGGTTGGCGTTGAAGTCGGAGAAGGGCCAGAGTCTGGTGGAGTACGCCCTGATCCTGGCGCTGGTGGCGATCGTGGTCATCGGGGCCCTGTCTCTCCTTGGCGGCGAAGCCCATGATCAGATGGAGCACGTTGCCGACACGATCCGTGACGGCGTGAGTGAAAACGGTGGCTGATCAACGAGAGAAAGGCCCGCTGTGCACCAGCGCAGCGGGCCTTCCCTCCCGCTGTACGGCAGGAGAGTAACCGTTGTGCGGGCCGCTCCATCAGCGCTCTTCCCGAGACGGGAAAGGATGAGGTCGTGAAAGGCATTCTCAGAAGGCTGCGAACCTGGTTTCGGCGGCGAAAGGGGCAGGGCATGGTCGAATACGCCCTGATCCTCGCGCTCGTGACCATGGTTGTCGTCGGTGCACTTTCCGCTCTGGGCGAACGCGTGCCCGAGCCGATGGTGGAGGTCACGGCGACGCTTGGTGACGACGGCCCGTGACGTTGCGCCTGTGTCGCGGTCACCTTCGCTCGTGGCCGCCAGATAGCTGCGCCAGACATTACGCCGCGGAGTGTTCACAGGCGCGCCGAACCTGGCCAGCCCCGTATCGAATGGTGCGAAAGGCGGCGCCGGCCGACGTGAGACATCCCCACTGGCGCGAGGATGGCCCGGGACATTAGGATGTACCGGGTGAGTCCCTGATGCGTCGGGATGTCTTGAGGAGGAGTCCGATGAAGCTGATTTGCTCGAAGCTATGGCTGGCGTTGAAGTCTGAGAAGGGCCAGAGTCTGGTGGAGTATGCGCTGATCCTGGCCCTCGTGGCGATTGTTGTCATTACCGCTCTGACGGCTCTGGGCGGGCAGGCGGGGACCGCCATGCAGGAAGTCGCGAACAAAATCGGCGGCACGCCGTAAGCGACCAGTGTGCGCGGGGCCCGCGGCGCACCAGTGCGGTGGGTCCCGCCCCCACAGTCCCGTTGGCATCCCGCTGATGTGCAGTTGAGTTGTCACGGCGTTGCATTGCCGGGGGAGGGCCGGGCTGTGAACCGCACACTGGAAAAACCGGGGGCCTGGTTGCGATTGCACGAGGAGGAGGGCTTCGAATATGCCCTCATACTCATCCTGGCGATCATCGCGATCGCGAGCAGCCTGTCCACGAGCTCCGAACCGCCGCCGCCCGCGGTGGAGGTCTCTCCACAGACGTTCCAGGCAGGTCTGAACCCGGAGGCATAGAGGCGCGGCGCTTTGCCGCGCATGGCGTCGTCCCGGTTCTGAATCAGGCGATAACGTCCTGCATGGAGTAGAGCCCGGCAGGCCGGCCGTGCACGAACCGGGCCGCCTGCAGTGCTCCGCTCGCGAACAGGGCGCGGCTGCCGGCGCGATGGGTGAGCTCCAGTCGTTCGCCGCTGCCGGCGAAGATGACGGTGTGCTCACCGACGATGTCGCCCCCGCGGACTGCATGGATGGCGATTTCCTCGCGCGTACGCTCCCCCACCATGCCGTGGGCGCGTGCCGTGAGGGCCTGCGCATCCCGGCCCAGTCCTCTGCATGCCCGGCGGCCCAGTTCGAGGGCGGTTCCGCTGGGCGAGTCTTTCTTGCGCCGATGGTGGGCTTCCACTATCTCGACATCGTAGCCTTCCGGCAGGGCTCCTGCCACCCACTCAACCAGCCGGAACAGGAGGTTCACGCCCAGCGACATGTTGGGGGCCAGAAGGACAGGCACGTGTGGGGCGACTTTCTGTTCGATGCGCTCGGTCTGCTCTTTCGTCAGGCCCGTGGTACCGACGACCAGCGCCACGCGCCGCTCGGCGCACTGCCCTGCTCGCTGCATGGTGGACTGAGGCGCGCTGAAGTCAACCAGAACGTCCGGTTCTCCGCACCACTCTGAGGTCAGCGCGACCCCGAGTTCGCCCGTTCCGGCCATCGCTCCGGCGTCCGTACCCAGTGACGGGTGCCCTTCGCGCTCGAGGGCGCAGACCAGTTCGCAGTCCTCAGCGGCTACGGCGGCGGCTATCACACGCCTGCCCATGGCGCCACAGGCGCCGTTGACGGCCATCTTCATCCCCAAAACCTCCCTGGCTCAATGGCCCGGCCGAGTGCAAGCAACTGGCCTGAGCCGCTATAATAGAGCATTCGGCGCAAGAGGTGCAAGGAAGGCTCAGCGAACAGGCCACAGATGGGTGAAACGTCGGTACCAGGCAGTCGCGTCTGCATCCGCGCCCCCAACTGGGTGGGCGACGTGGTGATGGCGACGCCTGCGTTCCGCGCGGTGCGACGGTCATTGCCCGAGGCGCATGTGACGCTGGTGGTCCGCCAGAACGTCGAGCCCGTGGTGCGCGAGGCGCCATGGTTTGACGAGGTCCTCAGCTACAGTGCCGCCAGGGGGCGCCGCCTGCGGGGATTCCTGCGGGTGGCAGGCCGCCTGCGCTCAGAGGAGCATGACCTGGGACTGCTGCTGCCCAACTCGTTCAGTTCGGCGCTGATGCTCCGCCTGGCGGGCGTAGACCGTCGGGTTGGTTACCGACGCGACGGCCGGAGCATACTGCTGACCGATGCCGTGCCCCGCCTTTCTGAAGGCGGCCGGTTCAAACCCATCTACATGGTGGACTACTACCTGGGCCTGTGCCGGGCGGCGGGCATCGAGCCGGCGACGCCGCGGGCGTGATCGGCGATGAGATAGGCGCAGTTGCTGCCGGAGAACACGCCCTTGACCGCGGGACTGTTGGGCTCCAGTACCTCGCTCAGCGCCTGCCCCTTGGGGTCCTTTTCCTCCTTGAGGTACTGGACCAGGGGGATACGCTCGCACAGCTCGACAACGAGGCTGCCCGGCAGGTTCGAGCCCAACGGCGGGCCAACGTTCTGGAT
>PUMJ01000102.1 GCA_003551305.1 Candidatus Brocadiaceae bacterium | reverse complement strand
GAGGCGGTCATCCAGTTCGGCCCGCCGCCGGCCGTTGATCTCGACTTCCGCGCGCAGGCTTTCCAGGCGCGCCTCGGTGCGGGTGAGTTCCTGGCGGCATTCGCCCAGTTCGTTCTGGGCCTCCTGCAGACGACTACGTGCGAGTTCCAGTTCCTGCTCGGCGGCACGGGCGGTTTGGTCGAGATTCGCTTTCCGGGCGAGGGCTTCGCCAAGCTTGTCGGCCGTCTGCTGCTGTTCGGCCAGCAGGCAGCGGTGCTGCCTTACGCTGTGGGCGAGGCGCAGGCGTTCGAGCTGTTCGGTCTGGCGCTTGAAGGTGCGGGCCCGGCCGGCCTGGTATTTGACGCTGCGAAGCTGGCTCTCGACCTCCTGAACGATGTCGCTGACGCGGGCCAGGTTGGCGCTCACGCGCTCCAGCTTGCGCTCGGCGGTGCGTTTCCGCTCCAGAAAGCGGTTGATGCCGGCGGCTTCCTCGAAGACCTCGCGCCGCTCCCCGGCCCCGGCGCGCAGCAGGTGGTCCACCTGGCCCTGCTCAATGAAGCTGTAGCAGGAGGTGCCGACGCCGGTGTCCACTATCAGGGAGTGGATGTCCTTGAGGCGGCAGGACTCGCCGTTGAGGAAGTAATCGCTCTGGCCGGTGCGGTCCACGCGCCGGCGGATGCTGACTTCCTCGTACTCGACCGGCAGCCAGCCGTCGGAGTTGTCTATGGTGAGGGTGACTTCGGCGTAGTTGAGGGGTTTGCGGCCCTTGCTGCCGTTGAAGATGATGTTGGCCATCTCCACACCGCGCAGCTTGCGGGCGCTGCGTTCTCCCAGCACCCACTTGATGGCATCGGCGACGTTGCTCTTGCCGGAACCGTTGGGGCCGACCAGCGCCGAGAGGCTGTCCTCGAACTCGAAGGCCGTCCGGTCGGCGAAGGACTTGAACCCGAACAGTTCCAGTTTCTTCAGTTTCAAACGGCGGCGCTCCGACGGTGTGGCATCTGGTGCAAAGCTCGGTTCAGAGGGCGGCGGCGCGCCCTTCCGTTGTGCAAACAGGCTCGTAGTGTAGCGCAAACGGCGGGGGCGGTTGCAACGGTGTATGCCGGGCGCGGCGCGCCAGCGCAGGGGGCAAGGTGCCTCAGGTTCGGGAGCCGACGAGCGTATCCATTATAAGGTTTTATTATAAAACAGGATGCGATGAAGAGGAGGCGAGGCCGGACGAGCCGTGTCGGCCCCCGACAGGCCGGACTCACGGCCCTATCGGAGCCGCAAAAATGCCGCCCACAGCACAGCCCGGGCGACGCTTGTCGGCTGGTGTCTTACTCGGCCGACACCCGGTCGCGCCCGCGCACCACCAACTGCTCGCAGCGCGCGGCGGCCAGGGCCCGCATAGCGTCCATCTGCTCCCGACTGAAAGGTTCGACGGTGTTGAAAGCGGGGTCCAGGCACTCGCCGGGCCGGAAGTTCTGCAGCGCGATGCGCCGGGCGCCCTGCAGGGCGGGCAGCATCTGCTCCAGTTCCTCCGGCCCCACCAGCCCGGGCGCCAGGGTGACGCGGAACTCGCAGCAGGGGAGTTCCGCGGCCAGGATCAGCTCGATGGAGCGGCGGACGGCGCGCGTGTCCACCTCGCAGCCGGTAACGCGGGCGTAGGCGCCAGGGGTGAGGGGGGCCTTCACGTCCATGGAGATGGCGTCCAGCCCGCCTTCCAGGAGGCGCGCTATCCATTCCGGCCGGGTGCCGTTCGTCTCGACCATGACGCGCACTGAGAGGTCTTTCAGACGGCGGACCAGATCGAGAAGTTCCTCTCCGTGCAGGGTCGGCTCGCCACCGGTGATGACGACGCCGTCAATCCAGCCCTCGCCGGCACGCAGGTGCCTCTCGACCGCCGCGAAGGGGATGGTGTCCAGCCGGTCCGGGTTGAGAACCAGGTCGCGGGCGTGGCAGTAACGGCAACGGAGATTGCAGTCGGCCAGGAAGATGACGCTGCTCAGCATCCCTTCCCATTCCAACAGGCTGCTCTTGATGAAACCCTTTATGAGCATGTAGCCACCTCACGGGGTGGTTCACGGGCGCCGCCCCTCGGTCCGCAGGTCAGCGGGGGCTCAGCGCACGTCCGGCATGGGCGACAACTCGGCGCCCTCCGGAGCGCGGGCGCGCGTCAGCAGCGCCTCCAGCAGGCCCCTGTTCTGCGCCGGGCGGGCCTGGCAGGCGATTATCCGCTCGTGCGGCATGCGGTTGATACGCTCGTTCATCGCCCTCAGCGCGTCCATGCAGTTGATGAGCGCGCGGTCCACGGGCATGCGCTCGGGGTTGATGTCAATGCCGAAATAGCCGCTGTAACCCTGCATCTTCAGCGCATAGAGGGCGGCCTCGGCCTGCTCGGGGCTGATGACGCCGACGTTCTGGTCCTGGTCGTAGTTGCCCAGGGGCTGGGAGTTCCAGTGGGTGTGAAACAGCCGGCCGTACTCCATGACCAGGCTGAAGGCGTAGGCGAGGTCCTCGAAGCCCATCAGCACGTGGCCGACCTCCGGGTTGAGGCCCACCATGGCGTCACCGCCCTCCAGGATGGCGCGGTTCTCGGGGTTCTGCAGCAGGTTCTCGACCTTCTGCGCCATCAGCAGACCCTCCGGCGTGGTGCCGTAGAGGATGTGGGCGCGGGGTTCGTAGGGTTTCGGCTCTTCGGCGACGCGCACACCCGGCACGGCGTCCATGGCTTCGGCCAGCCCCTCGCAGAAGCGGTCGCGAGCGGCGATCATGTCCAGGCCGAACGGGTTCTCGAAGCCGTCTATGCCGGGCCAGACGATGGCGAAGTCGGAGTCAATCTGCTTGTTCAGCTTAAGCGCCGTCTTTGTGCGCTGGATGGCCCGCCGTCGGACCTCCGGGTCGGGGCTGCTGAGCGCGCCGAACTCCCACTGGCGGTCGTAGAACAGGTTCGGCACGATGGTGATGAGCCGGATGCCGGTCTGCTCGCCGAACTCGACGTAGCGCTCGATGTTCTCCTCGTTGACCTCGTTCGGGTAGTGGCCCTCCAGCCCGCAGAGGCCGTGCTCGGCCAGCGGGGCGGCGGTCTCGAAGACCCGGTCCAGCCACTCGTCGTCGGACGGCGGGTCAACGTAGGAGTCGTGGAAGCGCCCCCCGCCCGGGAAGAAGAACCAGACCCCGGCGCTGAACTTCAGCTCCAGCTCGAAGCCGTTCAGGTGAGCGATCATCTCCTCCGGCGTGCGCCGCGCGGCCTGCGATTTCAAGTCCACCAGTCCCATCGTCTGCTCCCTCCTTCGGGTAGTGTGCCCACGCTCACTGTAATACGCACCGGCCTCGCGCGCAAAGACATGCCCGGCATTATTGAGCCTGGTAAAGCCACTGATGTCATTTCGACTTCGCCGAACGGCGCACCGAGCAATCCTGCAGTTCCGGCACGCAATAGACTCCGGCGTAGAGATTCCTCGTCAGGGCTCCGTCCCCCCCCTCAAGGTGACAACGTTCTCTCCAGCCAAACATTGCTTTTTCAGATTTCCGTGGCCGTATTCAGCCGGCAAAGGACTTGACGAAATGGCCGAGCCGAGTACCCTAACCCGAAGGCACCGGACCTGTGGCACCCCCTTCCCGCTGCAGTTGGGACACCCGGGCAGATGTCAGGGGAACTGCGGTGGACGATGCCAGCATGGAATGGCCCGGCTCTACGATTGCTGTGCCTGCCGGGGTCATGGCGACCTGATCCCATCTACGGAGGCAAGGGATATGGACCGGAGACGTTTTCTGAAGGTGGCCGCCGCCGGGGCGGCGCTGCCCCTGCTGGGTCCGCCCAGGGGAGTGCTGGCCCGGCAGACGCAGCGCAGGCACCCGTACCTGTACTTCGCGGCGGACGACCTGCCCGCCATCCGCGAACGAATCCGGCGGGCGCCGTTCGACCTGATGTGGGAGCGTGTGCTGGGGAATGCGGATCGCTTTCTGACCAGACCGGTCTCCACCACGGAGCAGATCCTGGCGCGCAACCTGGCGCCAATGGGGGTGGCCGGCATCAGCGCCTTCGCCTATCAGGTTACCGGCGAGCGCAAGTATGGCGAGCGCGCGCTCCAGGAGGCGCGCGCCTGTATGGCCATCCCCCGGTGGCACAGAGGGCGCGGTCGGGTCAGGGGCATGGATCTGCCTGCCTCGCACGCGACCATGACGTGCGCCATGGTCTACGATTGGTGCTACGACCTGATGAGCGCAGAGGAGCGCACCGCGTTGCGGCGAGACATGGAGCAGAAGGCACTGCGTGTCTATATGCGCTCGCTGGACGAATACAACGACCCATGGGTGCGCGACGCCCACAGCAACTGGAACGGCGTCTGCAACGGGGCCTCCGGGGTGACCGCGCTGGCCCTCCACGACGAGTCCGAGATCGCTCGCGATGCCGCCGAGCGCGCCTGGGAGGAGATACGCTGGTTCATCACCCATTTCAACGGGGTTGACGGCGCCGGCCTGGAAGGACCCATGTACTGGCGCTACGGCAACCAGTTCGCCAGCTTCATGGCGGTGGCAGCCAGCCGCTTTTACGGCGACGACCGCGGCGCCTTCCAGGAGCTGACGGACAAGCTGGCGGGCTACTGGATGGTCTACACGCAGGGCCCGGACGGCCGCTATGCCAACTTCGGCAACATGAACGAGCACGTCTTCGCCGGTCTCTACAGCGAGAACCCCGGGGCCATCGAGGGCGGTCCGGACTCCCAGCTCGCCGCCCTGTTCGAGTCGCACGCCCCCGGCGGGGACGCCCTGCTGCGCTGGGCGGCGGACAACGGGGGCTCCAACGCCGCCTGGTTCGGTGTCAGCCCCTTCACGATCCTGTGGCGGCGCGAAGCCCCACCGGCCGGTCCCCGGCCGGAGCTGGACGAAGCGGCCCTGTTCCGCGGCTGCGGACACGCCATCTTCCAGTCACCCGACCTGTGGTTCGCCTACCAGGGTGGGCGCGTGTTGACCCAGGGCCACTGGCAGCAGGATCTGGGCAGCTTCATCCTGGTGGCCCACGGGGAGCGCCTCGTCCACCACCCCGACTACCTGGTCAACAGCAACCTGGACCACTCCACCATCACCCCCAATGGCAGGGGCCAGCCTCTGGGTTCGGAGGCGGAATATCGGCGTTTCGGCTCGGGGCGCGGTTTCCACTGGCTCGCCTCCGACCTGGTCAACGCCTACCCCGGCGCGTTCAGCCGCTGGGTGCGCCACGCCGTTATGGTGGACGGTGCCTACGTGGTGTTGCTGGACGACCTGTTGGCTCAGCAGCCGGAGACGAGCATCGAGTGGCGCCTGCAAAGCCGGCTCGAGACGACGGCCGACCCCGCTGCGCGTACGGCCACCGTCCGCGGGGAGAGCGCGCGGCTCCACATAATCGAGGCGGCCCCTCGAGACGGCGAGATATCGGCCCAACTGCGCCCGGTCGAGCGGGGGCGCGGCACCCGTGAACTCTACACCACCATCATCCGCCCCCCGACGGGCCGCACCGACCAGTCCATAGCGACCGTGTTGTTCCCGGCGGCCCCGGGGCAACGGCCCCCGGCGGCTCGCTTCGCCGACGGCCGGCTGACCGTGCGCGGCGCCGGGCGGGACGACACCATACTGTTCACCATGACAGAGGACGGCTGGATGCTCCAGAGCGTCAACGGTGCGGACGCCTCCGGCGTCCCCGATGGCAGCCGGCGCATGTTGACCCTCTTCCGCCCGATGGACGCCGGAGGCTGAGACTCACCGCGCACGGGGGGCGTGAGAGGCGGGGCCTCCGGGTCAGTTGCGGCGCTCTATGTCTTCTTCGCTCAGGATGGCGCCCGCCTCGCGCAGCGCCGCCTGCAGCTTGCCCACATCCAGGGCGCGCGGGGTGACGCCTTCCTCGATGGAGAGGGCGGCCGCCGTGCCGGCCGCCTCGCCCGTGCCGATGCACTGCACCATCACGCGCGTTGAGCCGAGCGCAACGTGGGTGACGCTGATGCAGCGGCCCGCCGTCAGCAGGTTCTCGGCGCCCTTCGGCACCAGGCAGCGGTAGGGGATGTGGTACTTGAAGCCCGCCGGGGGGCGCCACGTGGTCTCGTCCATGCCGGGGCCGTCAATGTGGTGGATGTCTATGAAGAAGGCTCCGTAGCAGATGTTGTCGTCGAACTCCCGCTGGGCCTTCACGTCGTCGGCCGTCAGCTGGTATTCGCCTGAGAGGCGGCGTGATTCGCGGATGCCGACGGTGTTGGGGGTGGAGACCATGTAGCAGTTCTCCATGCCGGGCACGTACTTGCGGAAGACCTCGATGCAGTGGTAGGCCTGCCGGCGCCCCTGGATGGTGGCGTAGGTGAGGTCTTCGGCGCGGGTGGCGTCCATGCCGGTGATGTGGGTGAAGTTGACGCCCACCCAGTCCGGCCGCGTCGGAGTCCACCAGAAGCCCATGATCTGGCTCTGGAACGGTTCCATGTCGCCCTTACGCTGTGCTTCCTCCCAGACTTCCTGCATCTGGTAGTCGGTGCGCCACTGCTCAATGCGCTCCCAGTCGCAGCCGCCGATGGTGAACATGAGCGTCATGGGCTGGCAGCGCTCGTCGCCGGGGCGGCCCACCTCGAAGGGCACGCTCGCCATGGCGCCCACGTCGCCATCGCCGGTGCAGTCTATGACGCGCCGGGCGCGGATGGCCTGCCGGCCGCCCTTGTTCTGCACGATGACGCCCTGCACGTCGCCGTCCTCGACCAGGGCGTCGCAGAACTGCGTGTAGTAGAGGGGGGTCAGGTCCGCCTCCGTTGCCATCTCCTCCAGCACCAGCTTGAGCCCTTCGACCTCGAAGTAGATGCCGTTGGGCTCGCGTCGTCCGAAGCCCTCGGCCACGACGCGGTCGGCTATCTCATCGGCGATTCCGCCCACGATCTGGCGGCCCGTGCCGGACTCCATGTAGGTGGAGATGTGGGCGTGGCCGCCGGCCGTGGCGACGCCGCCCAGGCAGTTGAACTGCTCCACCACCAGGGTGTTCATCCCGCGTCGGGCGGCCGCCAGAGCGGCGCCCATGCCGGCGGGTCCGCCGCCGACCACGACCACGTCGTACTCACCGGCCACCGGCACGGCGCGCGCCGGTTCCCGAATCGTCTCATCCATCATGTGCGCGTCCTCTCGTTATGGTTGCAGTTCCTCGCAGCGCGCCAGCAGGCGCTGCACCTCGTCCAGCGTGTATCCGACGGTGGTTTCGCTCATGGCGGAGGCCGCCCCGGTCGCAACGGCCCATCGCAGCCTCTCGGTGGGAGCGACCCCGCGCTGCCCGGCCCGGAACCAGCCGGCCAGAAAGGCGTCTCCGCAGCCGACGGTGTTGCGCACCTCGTCCCGTGCCAGCGGGCAGCGAAACCCGAATTCGGCGTCCTGCCGCAGCAGCCACGCGCCGTCGGCGCCGAGCGTCAGCAGGACGGTCTTCACCCGATCGCACAGTTCGCGGGCCACCTGCACGACCTGCCGGCGGGGCACCTCGCGCCCGGCGAGTTCCTCCAGTTCGTCCAGGTTCGGCTTGAGGGCGGCGACGGCGCCGCTCTCGAAGGCGGCGCGCAGGGCCGGGCCGTTTGTGTCAACGCTGAGGTCGGCCCCAGCCTCCGCGCAGGCGGCCAGCATGGCGGAGAAGTGCTCCGGTGCCATGCCGGGCGGCAGGCTGCCGGCGAACACCACGGGCGCGCCGGGTTGCTGCCCGATCCAGTCCAGCAGCGCCCCGGTCAGCCCCGCGCGGTCCTGTTCGGAGACCTCGAAGCCCTCCTCGCGCAGGTGGGTTGTGGTGCGGGCCTCCGGGTCCAGCACGGTCGTGTTGGTGCGGGTGAGGCCCTCCACGGCGTGGAAGTTCGCGGCGACGCCATCCTCGGCCAGGCTGCGAGCGAAGAGGGCCTCCTCCTCGCGCCCCACGAACCCGGACGCCACCGCCCGACCGCCGAGCCGGGCCACCCCGCGCGCGACGTTGTTGCCCTTGCCGGCCGGGAGCAGCGACAGCACGCTCGCCCGCGCGTGCGCCCCGACGCGGAAGCCCGGCACTTCCAGCGCCCTATCAATGGCCGGGTTGAGCGTGACCGTCAGTATCATCATAGCAGCCGCCGCCGCCTGTCGGGAGCAATGGCCTGTACATAATAAAGGTTGGGCACAGGACTATGCAGCAAGAGATCAACCACCCGCTTGAACCACCGGATGAGCCGGTCGTCCGGTTCCGTCACAATCTCCGCCATCAGCCGTATGTGGCACAGCCGCCCGGTCGGCTGAGCAGTTCGCCGAAGCCCCGGGTGTGAAAGCCCCCACAGGGGGCTGTTGCCGGCCGCAACGCCCGAGGACGAGGAAGACGGCCAGGACGAGGACGATCTCAGGATGAAGGCATTGTCTCTGTCCTGCCGTTCTCCGTGCCCTCCGTGTTGAGAGACGAGCCGAGAGAGTCAGCCCAGCGGGAAGCGGTGCAGCACCGTGTAGACAGCCCCGTCGGGCCGAAGGTCGCTCTCCATAAGCACGAAGGAGTCCACCAGCACCTGCCCGAAGTCGTCATCCTCGAGGGCCTCCCGCATGGTCTGCAGCGAGGGGCACTCGCCGCGCCGTTTGACGCGGCCGAGAGTGACGTGGGGGATGTAGCGGCGGTTGTCCGGGCTGACGCCGAGTTCCTCGGCCAGCGCCCCGTCCACGGCGGCGTGCAGGCGCCGGAAGACGTCGCCCGGCCCCTCAGCGCCGACGTGAATGACCCGCGGCGTCCCTCGCGGGGGGAAGCCGGACAGCCCCCCCACTGACATCGTGAACGGCTCGACGGCCGCGGCGGCGTCCTGCAGGCAGTCAATGGCGTCGGGCAGGTCGGTGGACTTGATGTCGCCGATGAATTTCAGGGTCACGTGAAGAGAGTCCGGCTTGACCCAGCGCACTCCCGACGCGACGCGCTTCAGCGCCCCGATGGCACGCACCAGGCCCTCGCGGCAATCTTCGTCCAGCTCTAAGGCAACGAACGTCCGCAAATCTGTTCCCCCTGTGTTGGCTTCAGGCCCCGAGGTCGCAACCGGCGCCGGTAGCTGGCCGGGTGTTGCTTCGTTGTGCTCGTCGTGTCGTCGTGGTTACTCTTTCGCCGTTCTTCGTGGTGGCCTATTCTTCGGACAGCTCCTCCAGCTTCTCGAACAGTATCTCGGGCTCGCCCAGCTCGAGGTCCTCCGGCAGCGGGTCGGCCGCCTGCGCCCAGTTCAGCCCGTCCCCGGCCACGGGCAGCATCCTGGCCACCTTGCCGGCCGCGAACGGGAGGAACGGCTCCATGACCACGCCGAGGGCCTTGATGGTGTTCAGGCAGATGTTGATGACGGTGCCGCAGGAGGCCCGGGCCTCTTTGCGCAGGGCCCAGGGCTCGCGGCAGTCGAAGTAGCGGTTGCTCTCGCGCGCGGCCTCCATGACCTGGCCGAGGGCGTCCCGGAAGCTGAAATCCGCCAGCAGCGCCGCCACGCGGTCGGGCAGCTCGGCGATCATGGCAAGCTGGCGCCGGTCCTCCTCGGTCAGATCGCCCCGCCGCGGCACGCGCCCGTCGAAGTAACGGTGAGCGAAGGTCATATTGCGGTGGACGAAGTTGCCCAGGGCCGCCACCAGCTCCTCGTTGTTGCGCCGGATCAGGTCATCGAACACGAACGCCGTGCGCTGGCGTTCCGGCGCGATCATAGTCAGGTAGTAGCGCAAAGGGTCGGGGTCATATTCCTCGAGGTACTGGTTTATCCAGACGGCCGTTCCGCGGCTCTTGGATATCTTGGTCTCTTCCTCGCCGGGGAACTGGATGTTCAGGAAGCAGTTGGCGGGGATGAAGTCCGGCAGCTCGAAGGTGCCTTCCGCCATCAGCATGGCCGGCCAGGTGATGGCGTGGAAGACGACGTTGTCCTCCCCGATGAAGTGGACTATCCGGCAGTCGGGGTCCTTCCACCAGCGTTCGTAGCCGTCCGGGTCGCCCTCCTGCTCGGCGCACCACTGCGCGGTGAAGGAGACGTAGCCGATGGGCGCGTCGAACCAGACGTAGAGCACCTTGCCCTCGGCGTCGGGGTCATCCTCCAGGGGCACGGGGATGCCCCAGTCCAGGTCGCGGGTGATGGCGCGCTCGGGCAGCCCCTGTTCCAGCAGGCCGAGGCTGAAGTTGCGCACCATGGGGCGCCACTCCGGGTGGCTGCGAATCCACTCGCGCAGCCGGTCCTGCAGTTTGGGCAGCAAAAAGAACCAGTGCACGGTCTCGCGTTTTTCGGGCCGGGCGCCGGTGATGACGCTCTCGGGGCTGATGAGCTTGCTCGGCTCCAGCATCTTGCCGCACGCCTCGCACTGGTCGCCGCGGGCGCCGCCTGTCTCGCAGTGGGGGCAGGTGCCCTCCACGTAGCGGTCGGGCAGGAACCGCCCGGCCTCGGGGTCGTAGAGCTGGACGCTCGTGCGCTTCTCCAGGTAACCGTTCTGCAGCAGCGCCAGGAAGAAGTGCTGGCTGACCTCGGTGTGGATGTCCGTGGCGCTGGTGCCGCTGAAGATGTCGAGCGAGATGCCCAGGCCGTCGAAGTCATTCTTCTGCTCGGCGCGATAGTAGGCGGCGACCTCTGCCGGCTCCCTGCCCTCCTCGCGGGCAGTCAGGGAGACGGGAACGCCGTAGTCATCACTTCCGCAGATGAAGGCGACCTCCTCCCCGATGGAGCGCAGGTAACGCGCGTAGATGTCCGCCGGCAGGTAGCAGCCGGCGATATGGCCGACGTGCAGGCGGCCGTTGGAGTACGGTAGAGCCGCTGTGACGGTGTGGCGTGTGGTCATGGGGATTCCCGGCCTGACGGCGCAGAGGGCTTTCCACAAAGCAGGCTCAATATACCAGCGGGTCCGGCCGGCCGCAAGCGGGCCGCCGGGCGGTCGGGTCGTTCCATTGTCCGGCCGACCACTGACTGCTGCGCTGTCCCGTGGTTGGCCGTTCGTCGTCACGGCGAATGGCGGGGCAGGGCGCGACGCAGAAGACCCGCAGGAGAACGAGGGGCAGCGCGGCCCCCGAAGGTTTGACCGCCCGGCGCGGCGCCGCTATACTGTGGCGCCCCCAGCACTACTGAGCACCGGGAGAGGTTGAGGATGAGAGTGCTTGTTGTCGGCGGCGGCGGAAGAGAACATGCCCTTGTGTGGAAAATCGCCCAATCGCCCCTGGTGGACCGCATCTGGTGCGCCCCGGGCAACGCAGGCATCGCGGAGCTGGCCGAATGCGTCCCCATGGCCGACACCGAGATCATGCGCCTTCGCCGCTTCGCGCGCGAGAACCGCATTGACCTGACCGTCGTGGGCCCCGAGGCCCCGCTGGTGCAGGGCATCGTGGACGCCTTCTCCACGGCCGGGCTGAAGGTCTTCGGCCCCGTGCAGCAGGCGGCGAAGATCGAGGGCAGCAAGGTCTTCGCCAAGCAGCTCATGCAGCGTCACAGCATCCCCACGGCCGAGTTCCGCACCTTCACCACCCCCGACCGCGCCAAGGCATACCTGGAGATGCTGGGACAGCGCCAGGACGGCCCCGTGCCCATCGTGGTGAAAGCCGACGGCCTGGCGGGCGGCAAGGCCGTCATCGTCTGCGACGACCTGGAGGAGGCCGCAGAGGCCGTCGAGCGCATCATGGTGCGCAAAGACTACGGCGAGGCCGGCCGCCAGATCGTCATCGAAAGCTGCCTGGAGGGCGAGGAGGCCAGCATGATCGCCCTCACAGACGGGCAGACCATTGCGGTGATGCCCTCCTCCCAGGACCACAAGCCCGTCGGCGACGGCGACACCGGCCCCAACACCGGCGGCATGGGCGCCTACAGCCCCGCCCCCGTCATCGACGATCGCCTGGCCACCCAGATCGAACGCGAGATACTGGTCCAGACGGTCCACGCCCTCAACCGCGAAGAAAAACCCTACCACGGCGTGCTCTATGCCGGCATCATGGTCACCGATGACGGACCGAAGGTGCTCGAATTCAACTGCCGCATGGGCGACCCCGAGACCCAGCCCCTCCTGATGCGCCTCAACAGCGACATCGTCCCGATCCTGCTGGCGACCATGGACGGCGAGCTGGAGGAAACTGATATCGAGTGGGACCCCCGCCCCACGCTCTGCGTGGTGATGGCCTCCGAGGGCTACCCCATCGAGTACAAGACCGGCTATCCCATCGAGGGGCTGGACGAGGCGGCGCAGATGGAAGACGTGATGGTCTTCCACGCCGGCACGAAGATAGACGAGGACACCGGCCGGCTCGTGACCGCCGGCGGCCGTGTGCTCGGCGTCACCGCCCGGGGGGACACCATCGAAGGGGCCCGGCGCCGGGCCTACGAAGCCGTCGAGAAGATCGACTTCGAGGGCGCGCACTGGCGCACCGACATCGGAAGCAAAGCGATCAACCGGCTATCCGACGCGGAGGAGGGCTGACCGCGGCCGGCACCGCCCGAGGATTGCGGCGGAATCATCGGGTTCCAGAACATCCTTGATTACCTCGCGGATCCGGACGAAGTGCCCTGCGAGGATGATCCCGTCGCCGCCTGGGCAGAAAGGTACGACCCCGACGCCTTCGACCTGGATGAGGTGAACCGATGGCTGGGGCGCCGTTCCCGCTGAACCCTGCCCCGCGTCCACACGAGGGCGAGGCTCTACCGGCGCCGTCCTCGGCGCAAGCTCATACCGTGGAGGGCCCGCATGACTGACAGGCCGAACATCATCTGGATTATGGCCGACGATCTGGGATACCGCGACCTGGGCTGCTACGGACAGCGAGTGCTCAGCACGCCGCGGATTGACCGTATGGCCGCCGAGGGCGCCCGCTTCACGCAGTGCTACACCGGATCCCCCCTCTGCGCTCCCTGCCGCAGCGTGCTGATGACCGGCCAGCACGCAGGGCACACCCGCGTGAGGGACAACTTTGCCAGGGTCGGCGGCGTGCCCCCGCAGGGTCGTGTGCCCCTGGCCGCGGAGGACACCACCGTGGCCCAGGTGCTCAAAGACGCCGGCTACGCCACCTGCATCGCCGGCAAATGGGGCCTGGGCGAGCCGGGCACCGACGGAGTCCCCAACCGGAAGGGCTTCGACCAGTGGTTCGGCTACCTGAACCAGCGCAACGCCCACAGCTACTACCCGCCCTTCCTGTGGGAAAATGAGCAGAAAATCGAGCTCGAGGGCAACCGGGACGGCGGCCGCGGGCAGTGGTCGCACGAACTCATAGCCGAGTTCGGACTCGATTTCATCCGGGAGCACGCCGACGAGCCGTTCTTTCTCTACTGCGCCTGGACGCTCCCGCACGGGCGGTTCGAGGTCCCTGACCTCGGCCCCTACGCAGAGGAGGACTGGACCGACGAAGAGAAGGCCTACGCCGCCATGGTCGCGCGCATTGACCACGACGTGGGCCGCACACTCGACCTGCTGGACGAACTCGGCATCGCCGGGCGCACCATCGTCTTTTTCTGCTCGGACAACGGCGCGGCGCGCCGCTGGAAACCGTTCGACAGTTGCGGCGAACTGCGGGGCAAGAAAGGCGACGTCTACGAGGGCGGCATCCGCACGCCGATGGTCGTGCGCCGACCGGGGCACGTGCCCGCCGGCGCGGTGCTGAAGGAGCCGTGGTACTTCGCCGATTTCCTCCCCACCGCCGCCGAACTGGTAGGGGCCGAGGCGCCGGAGGACACGGACGGCATCAGCGTTCTGCCCGTCCTGACCGGCCAGCAGCAGCCGGTGCTGCTCGAGCGCGCCATCTACTGGGAATTGCCGAAGGACGTGCTGCAGCAGGCCGCCCGGCGCGGCCGGTGGAAGGCCGTGCGCAAGGGCCTGGAGTGCGAGGTGGAACTCTACGACCTGCACGCAGACCCCGGCGAGAAGGAGAACCTGGCCGCGCGCCGTCCGGAAGTCGCCGCCGAGCTTGCCGACTACCTCACCCGGGAGCACACCGAGTCCCCCCACTGGCCCGACGAGACCCAGGCCACCGACTGACGCCGCGGAGGCAGGGCCGGCGGAAACGCATGGCGCCGGGAAGCGCCAGCTCCCCTCTGTGTTCAACCATCGGATGCCCTCCCGCAACGGGAGGCGTTTCCGTCGCGGGAGTATACGGCGTATAATCCGGGGTTCTGCCACTTCGTTGAGGGAGGCTGGCGAGAAGATGGAAGAGCTGACAATCCGCCCCGTGGGCGTGGTGCATCGGGACGACGAGGAGTTTCCGGAAGGCGAGTGCGTGCTGGAGGTGCGGCCGGAGCTGAAGCCGGCGCTGCTGGGGCTGGAGCCCGGCATGCGGGTGCTGGTGATGTGGTGGATGCACCGGCTGGAGGAGGAGAAACGTCACATCCTGCAGGGCCACCCCTTCGGGGACGAGTCCCGGCCGATACGCGGCGCCTTCGCCCTGCGCAGCCCAAAGCGCCCCAACCCCATCGGCTCCTCGGTGGTCGAGATAGTGGACGTGCGCGACAACGAGCTGGTGGTCAGGGACCTGGACGCCTTCGACGGCTCACCCGTGGTGGACATCAAGATAGCGATAGCGCAGGACGAATGACGAGGGGGGCGAGCGACGGGCGCTTCCGTTTGTGCCGCCGGCCGGCTTCTGGCATCCTATCCGGTCCCTTGCCCCGGAACACGATGGGAGCTCTCACGATGCCGGTCACCCTCAAGACAGCCCCCTGCGGCTGGGGATTCCGCCACCTGGAGATAGCGCCATACCTGGAAGAGTGCGCGCGGCTCGGCTTTGGCCACGCGGAGATCAACGTCAGCGACCGCGACGACATCAGGCATCTGGGCTGCAAACCGCGGCCCGCTGAGCTGAGGCGCATTGCCGAAGCGGAGCGGGCGAGCGGCGTCAAGATCGTCTGCTTCTGCACCGGCCTCACGTTCCTGGAGGACGACCCGGAGCAGGTGAGGGCAAACGTCCGGGCCGCCCGCACGATCATAGAGGCCGCCTCCGAGTGCGGGGCGCAAGTGTTGCGCGTCTTCGCCGGCTGGCTCCCGCTGGTCCGGGCGCGCGCGGACCACTACCGCCGCTGCGGGGACGCCCTGGCGGAACTGGGCGACTACGCCGCGCCCCGGGGCGTCACCGTGGCGCTGGAGAACCACGGCGGCCTCTCCAGCACCGGCGCCCAGATGCTGCGGCTGCTGACCATGGCCGACCACCCGAACGTGGCCGTCAACTACGACGGAGGCAACTTCGCCCTGCATGGGGAGGACCCCGTCAGTGCATTCCTGCTCCTGCGCCCCCACATCCGCTACACGCACTGGAAGGGCATTCGCACCGACGGAGACGAACTGAGCGCCTGCGCCCTCGGCGAGGGCGCCTTCGACTGGACTCCCGTGGTGCACGGCCTGCTCGAAGACGGCTACCAGGGGTACTGGACGCTCGAACTGCCCGAAGGCGAAGGCATGGAGGAGGCGCTGACACGCTCAGTGCAACACCTGCAAGACCTGGCCGCCAGAGCCACGGCATAGCGACACGGAGGAGGCATGGCCGCACAGCCCAACATACTCCTGATCACCGGCGACCATATGAACTGGGAGACCGTCTGCAACCGCACGGTCTGCCGCACCCCCAACCTGAACCGCCTGGCCGGGGAGGGCGTCAGCTTCGAGCGCAGCTACACGGCTGTCAGCCTCTGCTGCCCCGCGCGCGCCATGCTGCTCACCGGCGCCTACCCATGGCATAACGGCGTCTATAACCAGGTGCACGTGCCGGAGTCCGTCCGACCGGACATGTTTGACGACGTGGTCACCTACTCGCAGCGCCTCCGCCAGGCGGGCTACCGGACGGGCTACGTGGGCAAGTGGCACGCAAGCCGGACGCGCGGGCCGAGCGACTTCGGATACGACGTGATGCGCGAAGTGCGCGGCTTCGGCCCCGAGTGCCGCGCCCGCCTCAAGGATGGGCTCGAGTACTCCCCCCGGCGCAAGGCCGAGAAAGACGCCACGCTCGTGGAGCCCAGGCACGTAACGTGGCCCGGCGGCGACCGCTTCCTGATGTGGGCCGGCGTGGACGCGGACATCGAGGACGTGCACGAATACCGCCTCGCCTCCAGCGCCGCGCGCACCATCCGCGAGTTCGGCCAGGCCGAGGCCCCCTGGCTGCTCGAACTGCACTTCCCCCAGCCGCACGACGCCTACACGCCGCTGATGGAGTTCCTGGACGTTTACTCGCTCGAGGACATCGAGCTGCCCCCCAGTTTCTACGAGGAGGGCTTCGACGACAAGCCCGGCCTGCTGGCCCGCGAGGCCGGCCTGTGGGAGGAGCTGAGCGAGGAGGACTTCCGCCAGGGCCGCCGCCACTACTTCGCCTACTGCGAGCAGTTGGACCACTACGTCGGCATGGTGCTGGACGAGCTGGAGGCGTCCGGGCAGGCGCAGGACACACTGGTCGTCTTCAGCGCCGACCACGGCGACATGGTGGGCGCCCACCGCATGTTCATCAAGGGGTGGATGCCTTTCGAGGAGACGCACCGCGTGCCGATGCTGGCGCGCTGGCCGGGGCGCATATCCGCCGGGCAGAGCACCGACGCGCTGGTTCACCTGCACGACTGGGCCCACACGTTCTGCTCCGCGGCGGGCGCCCGGCCGCTGCCCCACCCGGACGGGGAAGACCTGCTGCCCCTGCTGCAGCGCCGGGCCGAGCCGCCGCCGGACTGGCCCGACCACATCCTGAACGTCTATTACGGGGGCGAGTTCCTCTACACACAGCGCATCGCCATCGGGCGGCGCTACAAGTACGTGTTCAACGGCTTCGACCGGGACGAGTTCTACGATCTGCAGGATGACCCCTTCGAGGTCAACAACGCCATCGAGGACGCCGGCTACGCCGAAGCCGTCCGGCAGACGCGCGACGCGCTGTGGGAACTCATGCTGAAGTACGACGACCCCTACGTGGGCCACCGCTACGGCGCCGGCCGCTACCTGCCCGCCCACAGCAGGGGCTCCCTGCGCAAATCCTGGGACTGAGCAAACTGCGGCCCTGCAAACGGCCGGGAAACGCAGATCCCCACGCAGCGCCACCTTCCAACCTTCGCTTCCAGCGAAGGCAGGCCACCTGCGGGGCGGAATGCCGTCCCGCTTCCACTTGCCGCGACGGCGGCGCCCCCATACCGTAGGGGGGGAGAAGGTCCCCCCCCATCTGCCCCGGATCGAGGAAACGCACGCGACCAAACGGAGGACCGCAACATGCACAAGGAAGAGTTCGACCACGCCCTGCACAGGCTGTTCTGGGAGCACGACCATCTGGTCAACGAGCCCAACGAGGTGGACCATCGCTGGTCCAACGGCATATTCGACCGCTGGGTCAACCCCGTGCTCACCGCCGATCACACGCCCGTCTTCTGGCGCTACGACCTGAACCAGACCACGAACCCCCACCTGATGGAGCGGATGGGCATCAACGCCGCCTTCAACCCCGGCGCCATCGAGCACGACCGCAGGATATGCCTCATGTGCCGCGTCGAGGGCAACGACCGCAAGTCGTTCTTCGCGGTGGCCGAGAGCCGCAGCGGCGTGGACGGCTTCCGCTTCCGCGACTACCCCGTGCTGATGCCGGAGACCGACGATCCCGACACAAATGTCTACGACATGCGCCTGACCCGGCACGAGGACGGATGGATCTACGGCACCTTCTGCACCGAGCGCAGGGACCCCGAAGCCCCGCCCGGCGACACCTCCCGCGCCGTGGCCCAGTGCGGCATCGCCCGCACGAAGGACCTGCAGGAATGGGAGCGGCTGCCCGACCTGGAGTCCCACTCGCCCCAGCAGCGCAACGTCGTGCTGCACCCCGAGTTCATAGGCGGCCGCTACGCCTTCTACACCCGCCCCCAGGAGGGTTTCGTGCAGACCGGCAGCGGCGGGGGCATCGGCTGGGCCCTGTGCGAGGACATCGAGAACCCCGTCATCCACGACGAGCTGATCATAGATCCGAAGGTCTACCACACCGTCAAGGAGTTGAAAAACGGCGCCGGCCCGACGCCGCTGAAGACCTCCGCAGGCTGGCTGCACGTCGCCCACGGCGTGCGGGGCACGGCCGCCGGCATGCGCTACGTGCTCTACGTCTTCCTCTGCGACCCGGAGGAGCCCTGGAAGGTCACCCACCGGCCGGGCGGCTACCTTATAGCCCCCCGCTTCGAGGAACGCGTGGGCGACGTCTCCAACGTGGCCTTCTGCAACGGCGCCGTGTTCCGCGAGAACGGCCAGGTCTTCATCTACTATGCCTCCAGCGACACCCGCATCCACGTGGCCACCACCACGGAGGAGAAGCTGCTGGACTATGCGATAAACACCCCGGAAGACCCGCTCCGCTCCTATGCCTGCGTCGAGCAGCGGCGCGAACTCATAGAACGCAACCTGCGGCTGATGGACGAAGAGGGCCTGCGCTGAGAGCGGCGCCCCGCGATGCGAGAGGACTATGGCGGCTCCATCCCGAGTCCCTCCCCCCCCGGGCGAAGCCCGGACCACCCGGACCGGACGAGACAAGCTATGAACCACGTTGAACGCTTCAAGGCGCTGATGGCCTTCCAGCCGGTGGACCGCCTGCCCATGGTCGAGTGGGCCGACTACTGGACCGAGACCCTGGACAGGTGGCGCGGCGAGGGGCTGCCGGCGGAACTGGAGGACGCCTTCGCTGTGCGCCGGCACTTCGGCCTGGACCCCTACCGCCAGTACTGGGTCCGGCCGCGCCACTGGGAATGCCCCTCCCCGGACCACCACGGCGCGGGCCTGATCCGCGGCGAGAAGGACTACGAGGAACTCAGCCCCTACCTGTTCCGCAAGGAGGTCTTCGCTTACGACCTGGTGCAGAGCTGGAAGGAGTCCCACGACCGCGGCGAGCTGGTCGTCTGGTTCACCATCGAGGGGTTCTTCTGGTTTCCGCGCACCCTGTTCGGCATCGAGCGACACCTCTATGCCTTCTACGACAACCCGGGCCTGATGCACCGGATGAACGAGGAGTTGACCGAGTTCCACCTCTGGTTCATCGAGGAGTTGTGCGGCATCCTGCAGCCGGAGTTCATGACCTTCGCCGAGGACATGTCCTACAACCACGGACCCATGCTGTCCGAAGAGTGCTTCGAGGAGTTCATGGCGCCTTACTACCGTCGCGTCACGAAGGCGCTCAAGGAGAGGGGCATCGTCTGCATCGTGGACAGTGACGGGGACGTGACGCGGGCCGTGCCGTGGTTTGAGCGGGTCGGGGTGGACGGTATCCTGCCCCTGGAGCGGCAGGCCGGCGTGGACCTGCGCTCCATCCGGGAGCGGCACCCGCGCTTCTGCACCATCGGCCACTTCGACAAGATGGTGATGAAACACGGCGAGGAGGCCATGCGCGCGGAGTTCGAGCGGCTGCT
>PUMJ01000294.1 GCA_003551305.1 Candidatus Brocadiaceae bacterium | reverse complement strand
CCACGAAGCTCACGAAGGACACGAAGGACGGCAAAGAGAAGCACAGCGGCAACGGCAAGAGGCAAAGGAGACCAGCAACGGCAACGGCGCGGACCATCGAGGCGGCCACAAACGGCGATCGAGGGGTAATCGTCCTCGTCCTCCTTCTCGTCCTCGTCCTCGGACGCCACGGCAACGACAGAAACCGCAGAGAGCGCAGAGAGCGCGGAGAAACGTCGGGCGCTTGACATCCGGGGGGATAACGACTATCCTTATGTAGAGCATAAGGGCGTGTCGGCGGCACACGTGAGGCGGGGGGCGCGGCGTGAGACGGCGGTTTTGCGAAACGAATCCATTTGGTCGTAAGCCGTTGTCTGACAAAGGCTTGAACCGCAGAGGACGTGGAGAGCGCAGAGGAACGGCGGGGAAGGGAAGAACGGCAAACGGCCTCTACCACGAAGGGCTCGCAGAACACGAAGGACGTCAAAGAGAAGCACACCGGCAACGGCCGGGGGGACGTGGACGGCGGAGCGTGACGATAGGCCCCGCTCCGCCGGGCCCTCACGCGTCCTCAAGCAGTTGCTCCGGTTCCTCCAGCAGGAGGCGCAGATCGTGCAGGAAGCGCGCCGCCGTGGCGCCGTCTATGATGCGGTGGTCGCACGCCGCCGTGAGCTTCATCACCCGGCCGACGCTCAGCTCACCGTCGCGCACGACGGCCGATTCCAGCGCCGAGGAGACGGCCAGCGTGATGGAGGAGGGGGGGTTGATGATCGGCTCGAAGTGCTCCACGTCGAGCATGCCCAGGTTGGTGACGGTGAAGGTGGGGTGGCGGCGTTCGTCGGCCGAGAGCTTGCCGGCCCTCGCCTTCTCCACCAGCTCCTTCGTGGCCTCGACCAGGGAGGCCAGCTTCATCCCCCCGGCGTCCCGCAGGACGGCCACGGTCAGGCCCTGGTCGGTATCCACCGCCAGCCCGAGGTTGATATGCTTCCAGGTGATGACGCGGCCGCGGTCGTAACTGCGGTTCACCTCGGGGTGTTCCCGCAGGGCTCGGACGCAGGCGAGCATGACCAGGTGGGTCACCGTGGCGCCGTGCTGCTCCTTCAGCTCGTCCTTGCGCTGCATCAGGTCGGTGACGTCCACGCCACGGGTGACGTAGAAGTGGGGGATGGCGTGCTGGGAGCCGATGACGCGGCGGGCCTGCGTCTTCAGGCGGAAGGGGGCGTCCTCCACGTCGGCTTCATCCTCGCTCACTTCCAGCTCGGGCATCTCCTCATCGGGGGCGGGAGGCGCTTCGCGGGCTGCGACCTCCGAGCGGGCTGTCACCACGTCATCGACGGTGACGCGGCCCTGGGGCCCGGTGCCTTCGATCTCGGAGAGGTCCATGTCGTACCGCACGGCCAGGGCGGCGGCCAGCGGCTCGGCGTTGAGGCGGCCGGCCGGGGCGGGGCGTTCCCGTGGGGGCGCCGCTTGCTCGCCCGGCGCTCCGGCGGCCCGCAGGACATCCCGTGCCACGATGCGCCCGCCCGGACCGCTGCCCTCGATGTCGGCGGGGTCCACGTCGTGTTCTTCCGCCAGCTTGCGGGCGTAGGGCGATATGGCGACCCGTTCCCCCTCTTCCTCCTCGCCTTTCACGCGGCTTCCCCGACGGGGGCCTTTGCGGCCAGCTTTCTTTCTCCTCTGGCGCATCCGATGGTGTCGTCCCCGACCGGGGCCTTTTCCCTTTTCTTCCGCGTCCTCCGGTTTTTCGGCGGGCTCTTCAGGCTCAGCTTCCTCTTCTTCGGCCCGCTCCTCGTCTTCGGCCGCGGCCTTATCCTCGACTTGTTCGGCGGTTTCCTCTTCCTCCGGCTCGTCGGCGGCTTCGGCCGGGGCTTCCTCCTCTTCTCCCTCGACGGCGATAAAGGCTATGACCTCGCCGACGGGGACCTCTTCTTCGTCGCCGTGGACGAGCTTCTTGACCACGCCATCGCGGAAGCACTCCAGTTCCATGACGGCTTTGTCGGACTCGACCTCGGCCAGCACGTCGCCTTCCTTGACCTCGGCTCCTTCGGCGACTTTCCACTCGATGATCTTGCCGACTTCCATGCTGTCGGACAGCTTCGGCATAGTCACTTCGTACATAGCGTGTTCCCCCTGTTGCGGCGTGACGACATGTCAGACCCCCAGCGTCCGGAGCGCGGCTTCGACCACGTCCGGCGCATGGGGTATGCAGGCCTGTTCCAGCTCTTTTGCGTAGGGCAGATGGCAGTCGGCGCCCGAGACACGTTCCACGGGCGCGTCCAGCTCGTCGAAGGCCAGCTCGTAGATGTTGGCGCTCAGTTCGGCGCCGATTCCGCATACGGGCGGGCATTCCTCCACGGTCACGACGCGGTGCGTTCTGGCGACCGACTCCACGACCGTCTCTTTGTCCCAGGGGCGAAGCGTGCGCAAATCCACCACCTCGGCTTCGCAACCCTCCTCGGCCAGCGTGTCGGCAGCCTCGAGGGCGACGTTCGTCATGCCGCCGTAAGCGACCAGCGTAACATCCTTCCCCTGGCGCAGAATGCCGGCCCGGCCGATCTCGGCCGGCTCGGTCCCCTCCGGAACCTCTCCCTCGGCGTTATAGAGCCCCTCGTGTTCGAGGAAGATGACCGGGTTGTCGTCCCGGATGGCGGCCTTGAGCAGGGCCTTGGCGTCGGCGGGGCTGGAGGGGTAGAGGACGATGAGGCCCGGGGTGTGGACGAAGAAAACCTCCAGGCTGTGCGAATGCTGGCTGGCGAGCTGATGGCCCCCACCGCCTGGCATGCGGATGGTGACCGGCAGGGTGACCTGTCCGCCGAACATGTAGCGCATCAGTGCCAGGTGGTTGCATATCTGGTCCAACGCGAGGTATGCGAAGTTGACGGTCATCAGTTCGGGCACAGGCCGCAGGCCGCACATGGCGGCCCCCGTGGCCATGCCGACGATGGCGGCCTCGGAGATGGGCGTGTCTATGACGCGGTCCTCGCCGAACTCATCGAGCAGCCCCCTGGTGACCTTGAACGAACCTCCGTACTCGGCGACGTCCTCTCCAAGGACAATGACGCCCTCGTCGCGGTGCATCTCCTCGAAGAGCGCCTGGTTGAGCGCCTCGCGATAGCTGATTGTCGGCATATCTTAGCCCCTCTCGTGGTTGGGTTCACATGCTACTCGACATAGAGGTCTTCGTAGAGCCGTTCCACGGGAAGTTCGGAACCCTCGGAGGCGAACTCGATGGCTTCGTCCAGTTCGCGCCGCACGCGTGCGTCCACCTCCTCAAACTCCTCTTCTTCGACCTCGAAGTCGTGCTTTATGGCGGCCTTGATGCGGGGGATGGGGTCGCGCTTTTTCCAGTACTCCACCTCCTCCTCCGAGCGGTAAGTGGCGGGGTCGGACATCGAGTGGCCCCGGTAGCGGTAACACTGTGCTTCGATGAAGGACGGACCCTTGCCGGCCCGGGCGTCGGCTATGGCGCGCTCCGCCACCGATTGCATCTTGAAGAAGTCCATGCCGTCGACCACATAAGTCGGCATTTCGTAGCTGCGGGCCTTGCGCGCCAGGCTCTCCCTTGCGCTGGAGCGCGGGACGCTGGTGCCGATGGCGTAGTGGTTGTTCTCACACACCCATACGATGGGCAGCTCGTAGAGGCTTCCCATGTTCAGGGCCTCGTGGTAGACGCCCTGGTTGGTGGCGCCGTCCCCGAAGAAGCAGACCACAACGCGGTCCTCCCCCCGGTATTGGATGGACTTGGCGGCCCCCACCGCGAGGGGGCACATGCCGGCCACGATGGCATAGCCGCCCAGGAAGTTGATGTCCCAGTCGAACAGGTGCATCGAGCCGCCTTTGCCTTTGCAGCAGCCCTCCTTGTGGCCGAACAGTTCGGCCATGGCTTTGCCGGGGTCGCCCCCGCGCAGCAGGTAGTAGGCGTGGTCGCGGTAGGACCCGATGACGTAGTCGTCGTCCCTGAGGTGCCACATGGCGCCGACAGCAACGGCCTCTTCGCCGGTGTAGAGGTGGCAGAACCCCCCCATCTTGCCCCGTGTGTACTGCTCGGCGACGCGCGTTTCGAAGGTGCGCGCAAGCTGCATCAGATAGTAGACTTCCATCAGCTCGGCTTTGTTCATACTCGGCCCCCTCCAGTAGATCGCGTCAATCCCGGCCGCTCGCGCGGTACGCGCACGGGAGACTCAGCCAGACATCGCACGGCCCCCTTCTGTGGCGCGTCCCCCGTCACGGCGCACGGACAGTTAACCCCTTATAGCACGCATGGGGACCGTCGGCAAGGCGCGCGGCTCCGAGCGCCTACGGGAGAAGATGGTTTAGCCGTCATCGGAGCCGGTTTTCTCGGGATGGTGTCCGTGCCAGCGCGGCCCTGCGAAGGCCAGCCGTGTGGCCATGACCTCCATCGCCTCCGGGTTGTTGTCCATAAGGACGGCGCTGCGGCCGTTCTTTACGGCCGCCTCACCCAGCGTGCCGCTGCCGGCGAAGAAGTCCAGCAGCAGGTCGCCTGGCCGGGAGTGCACCTTCACGATCCGCTCCACCACGCCCATTGGCTTCTGCGTCGGATAGCCGGTCCGCTCCTTGCCGTGGGTAGGGACGATGGTGTGCCACCAGACGTCGGTGGGCGTCTTGCCGCGCTTCGCCTTCTCCTTGCCCACCAGGCCCGGCGCCATGTAGGGTATGCGGTCCATCTCGTCGTAGTTGAACGTGTAGTTCTCCGGGTCCCTTGCATACCACAGGATGTTGTCGTGCTTGGTGGACCAGCGGCTTTTCGATCGCGCCCCGAAATCGTAGGCCCAGATGATCTCGTTGATGAAGCTGTCACGTCCGAAGATCGCGTCCAGCAGCACCTTGCAGTAGTGGACCTCCCGGTAGTCTATGTGCAGGAACAGGCTTCCGT
>PUMJ01000125.1 GCA_003551305.1 Candidatus Brocadiaceae bacterium | reverse complement strand
GTGGCTCTTCGAGCTCACCGAATATCATCAACAGAAACGCCACAAGCGCCAGGACCGCACAGATGGCCCCGAAAACCCACCAACCCCAGTGCCATTTGCCCATGGCAGGCTCCTTCCGTATCGGCTCTCGCTTCGGGCCGGCCGGTCTGCATGCCGCCCTTTAAGTTCATGATATCCGATGCCGTGCGGCGCACCAACCCCGGACCTAAGGCCCCGGCCAGCATCAAGGAAGGCGGCCTCCCGGCTGCACAGGGACCCTCTTGAACTCCCATTTCACGCTGCCCGGGGGCGGCGCCGTGGGATGGCAAAGGGGAGGGCCCCGAGCGCCTCATCTCAGGCATTCGGTCAGTATCTGTGCCACCGTCACCAGGTCCAGCACGTTGTGGCGCAGGATGGGCGCCAGCAGCCGGGCGTCCCCGCGTTCGACGAACGCGTGGTAGGCGGCCGGTACCTGCGCCCCGGGCAGGTCACCGGTGCGGCGCCGGCCGCAGATTCGCAGCTCCAGCGTCTGCAGTCTGCAGTCGGGCAGGCGGCGCCCCCAGCGGCGGCGGCACTCGTAAAGGATGTCCAGGTGGTGTTCCAGTCGGCCGGCGCCCAGCTCCACGTGCCACATGGCCGCCCGGCCCTGCAGAAGCGGCATGTCGAACGACTTGCCGTTGAAGCTGACCAGCACCCGGGCGCTGCGCAGCCGCTCGGCGAAGGACTCCACGATGGCCGCCTCTTCCGAGTAGTCGGCGGCCAGCAACTGCTCCACGGTCCCCTGCCCCCCCTGCAGCCGCATGAACCCTATCAGGAAGACGGCGGCGTTGCCCAGCCCGAGCGTCTCCAGGTCCAGCAGCATCAGGTCTTCCGGTTCGGCCGCCGCCAGCGGGGCGAGGTCCCTGTGCAAACCCTCCCGGCGGGATGTCCGGCGCACGGCGGTCGCCAGCTCTCGCCCGGCCGCGGCGGCCTCGGGGCGATGCCAGGTGAGCCGCCAGCCGCCGACCGGCAGGGGGCGCGCCGACACAGAGGGCAGCGCCTCCAGCAGCTCTTGCAGGGAGACCGCCCGGTCGAATCGAGCTTCAGGGGGGCCACCGCGCGGAACAACGTCCTGCCGGGCGCTCATCCAGCGCCGCAGCCTCTCCCTCCACCTCTCGTCACCGTCTGTCACGTCGCGACCACCCCCCTGCGGGCGTCCTCCCCCCGGCAGCGGCGACCTTTCAACTGCGCGGGCCGAAGATGGCCGTGCCGATACGCACCATGTTCGACCCCTCCTCGACCGCCACCTCCCACGAATTGGTCATGCCCATGGACAGCGTCTGCATGTGCAGGGCCGGCACCGGCAGCGCCTTGAGTTCCTCGAACAGCGCGCGCATGCGCCGGAAGTAGGGCCGCGCCCCTTCCGGGTCCTCCATGTAGGGCTCCATCGTCATCAGCCCCTGCACGCGGAGGGCGGGCAGTTCGGCGATGAGTCGGGCCGTGGAGACCACCTCGTCGGCCGGTATGCCGTGCTTGCTCTCTTCCCCGGCTATGTTGACCTCCAGCAGCACGGGGACGCGCCGCTCGGCGCGGGCGGCGATGGCGCGAGCCAACCGCAGGGAGTCCAGGCTCTGGATCATGGCGAAGAGCGGCAGGGCGCGGTTGATCTTATTGCGTTGCAGGTGGCCTACCAGGTGCCACTCGACTTGGTCGGCGGCCTCGCCGAGCTCGACCCGGTGGCGCTCGGCATCCTGCACGTAGTTCTCTCCCACCAGGCTTGCCCCGGCTTCGACGACCTCCAGTATCTCGCGCCCCTTTCGCCCCTTGGCGGCCACCAGCAGCCTGACGTGTTCGGGCAGCGATTCGCGTATCGCGCGGTACCTGTCGGCAAGACTCTCGGCGGGCATCAGGTTCACCTCCTCCCGGCCTCTCTCATCAAAGCTCCCCCACGATGCGGTTCTCGTCGTCCACCAGTATCTTGCGCGCCGCGACGGGCGCCTCGGCCAGCTCAAAGCCCATGATGATCACGTGGTCGCCCTTGCTGATGCGCAGGGCCGCGGCGCCGTTGATGCATATCCGGCCGGACTCCCGCTCCCCCTCCATCAAGTACGTCTCCAGGCGCTCCCCGTTGCTCATGTCCACCACCTGCACCTTCTCCCCCGGCCGCATGCCGCACGCTTCCAGCAGCGCCACGTCAATCGTGATGCTGCCGATGTAGTCCACGTGGGTTTCGGTTACGGTGGCTTTGTGTATCTTCGATCGCAGGAACCAGCGCATCTCCAGACCGTCCTTGCCGGACTTGTGTCTTCGCGGGATTCAGGCAGCCGGAAGGGCGAGTGGAAGGGCCGCATCCGCCTGCTCGTACTATACCCCGCGGGTCCGTGTGCTGTCAAAGCGGACCCCTCAGTTCGTTCCCGGGGCGATCTCCGGCAGCTCGGGGGGGAAAGGCAAGGCCTTTGACCGGCGTGCAGCCCGGCGGGTAGAATTCGGGCCACGCTGCCGTGGCATCGTTGGTGGAGGAGAGACCTCGTGGGCGCCGAGCCGTCCGGCCGGGAAGGGGAAGCGCATTCTTGCCTGACGGTGCGCAGTCTTCTGCTGGGGAGCGTCATCTGCGGTCTTTTCGGGCTGGCCGGGCCCTACTGGTGCTTCTACCTGATGTCTTCGGGCATGTTCGGCGATTACCACACGGCGGGGGCCACGTTCTCGCTGCTGATGCTGGCGCTGGTCTTCAACGCCGGGCTGGCGTTCCTGTGGCACGGGTTCCGGCTCAGCGGGGGTGAGCTGCGTTTCATCACGGCGATGACGCTGACCAGCGGCTCGATCGTCACCAGCGGGCTTATCGCCTACCTGATACCCGGCATGACGGCGCCCTACTACCACGCGGGGCCGGGCAACCAGCTGGAGGCCCAGATCTGGCCGGTGCTGGAGCAGTTGCGTATGCGCCACTGGATGTTCCCGCTCGATCCCGACGGCGGCCGGATGGCGATCCAGGGCTTCTGGGTCGGCCTGCCGCCCCGGGAGCCCATACCCTGGTGGCCGTGGCTGCGGCCGCTCATCTGGTGGGGCGTGCTGGTGATGGCGATGTTCGCCGTCATGCTGGCCGTTATGGTCATCATGCGCAAGCAGTGGGTGGACCACGAGCACCTGAGCTTCCCCATCGCCCAGGTGCCGGCGGAGTTGTGCTCGGCGGCCGAGAACCCCTGGCACCGCAACTCCATCCTGCGAAGCTGGCCGTTCTGGGTCGGCGCGGCACTGACCTTCCTGCTCTCCTCCTCAACCGGCCTGCGGCACTACTTCGGAGTTTTCCCGCGGTTTCGCATCTCGCACACGATAACGGACCTGGGGCCGATGGACCTGGCCATCAACCTCGGCCCTGTCATGGTGGGGCTGGTCTTCCTCATTCCGAACCGCGTCGCCTTCAGCGTCTGGTTCCTGGCGCTGCTGTCATGGGTGCTGCGGTCCTTTATCCGGGCCTACGGGTTCGGCATGCAGCAGTGGATGCTCTACGGCGTGGTGGGCCACCCGGAGCTGCAGCACGTGACAATGGGCTCGATGCTGGTGTTCGCGGTGGGGAGCCTGTGGCTGGCCCGGGGGCATGTCAAGCGCGTGGCAGCGGCCGCGCTGGGGCGGCTGGAGGGCTACGACCGGGGCGAGGCCGCCTCCTACCGCACGGCCGTCCTGGCGCTTCTGCTCGGTTGCGCCGTGGTGGTCGTGTGGTTCTGTTTTGCGGGTATGACGCCTTTGTACGCGGCCGTGCTGCTGCTTCTGACGCTGGTCATCTACTACGCCATGTCGCGGGTCATTGCGCAGTGCGGGCTGCCGGCCATCAACTCGCCGGTGGTGCCGAGCAGCTACATGGCCACCGCGCTGGGCGGGCGGCTGCTCGGCTCGCGGCAGATGGTGGGTGTGGGGGCCAACCTGAGCTGGCACGCGGACCTGCGCAACTCCCCCATGTCCGGCGCAGCCCACGGAATGTACCTTACGGGCCGGCGCTCGGGGCACCTGTTCTGGGCCATGATGCTGGGCCTTCTGATCAGCTATGTCGTGGGGGCGGTCTGCACGATATGGCTGGGCTATCGCCACGGGGCTGCGAGCCTGCACCCGTGGTACATCAACAACTCCTCGCGCCTGACGTGGCACTGGACCAGCGCGATGGCGGCGAGCGCCTCCGGCCCCAGCTACGCCGGGCTGGCCTGGATGCTGACGGGCGCCGTGGTGATGGGGCTGCTCATGCTGGCGCACCGCTCCCTTTTCTGGTGGCCCATCCACCCGGTCGGTTTCCTGACCAGCGGAGCCTACCTGGTCACGGCGTTCTGGTTCTCCATCTTCATGGCCTGGTTCATCAAGGTCTGCGTGGTCTATGTCGGCGGGCAGCGGCTCTACCGCAAGGCGCGGCGCTTTTTCATCGGCGTGGTGCTGGGCAACTTCGCGGCCGGGGGCATCTGGGCGGTGGTGGACACCCTGGCGGACTCCACCGGCAACGCCGTTTTGTCCCTGTGAGGGTCAGCCGCACGGGAGCAAGGGCGGCGGGGCGACTGCTCATCGTGTGGTCGTGGTCGGTCGGGCCGCCTTATGAGTGCGGGGCAGTTGCCTCCGGCGCGCCGAAGCAATATATTTGAGGGCGCTCAGGACGCATTCCGGGAACAGTTCTTTGGGAGAGTCGGTGGTGCCGCCGCAGGATGGCAAGGAGGCGCTCAACGCACCGGGGACCGCCGGGTTCATGACGGTCCGCGCGCTGGTGGTGGGCAGCGTGCTGTGCGGGCTCTGCGGCGTGGCGGGGCCCTACCTGACGATCTACCTGCAGTCCTCGCGGATGTTCGCTGACTATCACACCGGGGGCGCCTCCTTCCTGCTTTTCGTACTGCTCATCCTGTTCAACTTCGGGGTGGGGCTCCTGCTGCCGTGGCTGAAGTTCCGACCCTCCGAGCTGATGGCGATGGGCGCGATGATGCTTACCGGCGGGGCCATC
>PUMJ01000004.1 GCA_003551305.1 Candidatus Brocadiaceae bacterium | reverse complement strand
CTTGAAACAAATCACGCATGGATGCGTGTTTAAGGACGGATGCCTGCCGTACCAATTGTCGCCATTGCGGTGTATCTGTTAATGGGGTGCTATTCATGCTTGCTCCTTCTGTTTCTCTTATCTGCATCGGATACTATCGATGCCCGCCACAATTGTCCACAACACACTAAACGCTAACATCTGCATGCGTCTCTGCAAAATCACCATCCTGCCACAATAAACACAAAAACAGGACCCCCAGCGCACTGCTGCGATCATAAACTTGCACCCATGATTCAGGAACAATGCGTCGCAACATTGCCTGCAACTGATCATACCCATGTTCCTGCACCAGGCTGCGGCAGCCGGCGCTCAGTCCCGCCGCACAGTCCCGGAAAACCAGAAAGGACCCGGACTCGTCGAGGGTTCCGCTCAGGTAGTCGGCCGCCAGCGAGGTCGCCCTCAGCAGGTGCGGCAGTTCTGCCGACCCGATGGGCACCAGCCCCCTCGGGCTGGGCAGCGTGCGGCGACTGCCCGGCGCATCGTTGATGAAACCATCCGCTTCCAGCCGCCACACCGGCACGGTGCCGCGGCGCCATGCATCCGCGCCCAGGCCCGCCCGGCTGCCCGCAACGCGCAGCAGTTCCCCATGCCCCCCCTGGCTGACGACCGGCAGGTCCGCCGGCAGCACGTAGGCGCGTCCCTCCTCCCCTTCGACGGCCAGCCCGAACGGTCGGTCCAATTTCTGTTCGGCAAATGCGATTCGCTTCAGCGGCGGCATGGGGCGGACGTCGGTCAGGATGTCCACGCGCACGCGCAGGGAATCGGGCGCAAGCCCTGGCCCCGCCGCTTCGAACAAGAGCCGGGCAGCCGCCTGCACGCTGCGCGATATGCTGCCCTCCCGCGCCTTCTGCCGGGCCGATGCCCCGCCGGGCGCAAACGCCGTCACGAAGACCGGAGCGTCTCCCCCCTCCACGCAGTCGGGCACCCCGGGCGGGTCTTGCCCCTCCTTGAGGGCCGCAATCGTGTCGAAAAAAAGCCTCATCAAGCATTCACGCTGTGCGCGGTCCGGGCGCGCCGTCCACCGCCCGCCCTCGGCGGGCAGGAACTCGCTGACGGGCGCAGGCTGTGCGACCCGCTCGGCGGCCGCCTCGCCTGCTCCCAGCCGGCCCCAGGTGACTGCCGCCGCCATCCCCCCCGCCACCAGCAGCAGCAGGAACAGGGCGGCCACCTCCCGTTGTGTTGTATATGGCCTCTTTTCGGTCTCTTCCGTCATCGTTTCCCGGTAAGTTTGCTCGCTAAAGGCACTACATAAGTCTTGCCGCGCTACGACGCCAGTTGCTCTCGGTACCATTCTACCGTTCGGCGCAGCCCCTCGCGGAAGTCAACCTCCGGCTCATAGCCGAGCAACCGGCGCGCCCGGCCGATGTCGGCCAGGGAGTGCTTCACGTCGCCGGCGCGCTCGGGGCCGTAGTCAGCGTCAGCCGGCTGCCCCATCAGTTCCCCCAGCAGCCGCAGGAGTTCATTGAGGCTGTATCTCTCACCGCAGCCGACGTTGCAGACGGCGCCGGCGCCGCCTTCGGCCCTCGCCGCCTGGAGATTGACCTGCACGACGTTATCCACGTAGGTGAAGTCACGGGACTGCTCACCGTCGCCATAGACCTCCGGGCGCTGGCCGGCCAGCATGCGGCGCACAAAGATGGGTATGACCGCCGCGTACTGGCTCGCCGGGTCCTGCCGGGGACCGAACACGTTGAAGTAGCGCAGCGAGACCGTCTCCAGCCCGAACACATCCGCGTAAACGCGGCAGTAATACTCCCCGCCCAGCTTGCTGACGGCGTAGGGGCTCCTGGGTCGCGGTATCATGTCCTCATGTTTGGGCAGTTCCGGGGCGTCTCCGTAGACGGAACTGCTCGATGCGTAGACGACCCGCTTCACGCCGCACTCGCGGGCCGCCTCCAGCACCTTGAGGGTGCCCTCGACGTTGACGCGGTTGGTGGCGGCGGGGTCCTCCACCGAGCGCTGAACGCTGGCCAGCGCCGCCTGGTGCAGAACGTAGTCCGCCCCGTCGAACGCCTCATGCAGCAGGTCATCGTCACAGATGCTGCCCTCGTGGAAAGCCACCGCCTCGCGCAGGCCGTCCAGGTTCTCCGCCCGCCCGGTGGACATGTCATCAACGACCCGAACAGTCTCCCCTTCGTCCACGAGACGGGCCACGATATTCGAACCGATAAAACCGGCGCCGCCCGTCACGACGTAAGTTGCCAATTGCCCGTCTCCTTGCTCTGTGCCAGGGATGTTTGCCGTTCCAGCCTTGCGCCGGCCGGGGCAAAACGAAGTGTAGCGCACGGGGCCGGCCGCGGCAACCGAATCAGCCTTCCCGGGAGGCACAGGCGGGGGGCGGCCTCAGGCGCCGCACTCCTCCAGGCACGCCCACCAGCACCTCCGATGCGAGGCCCAGGAAGAGCCCGTGAGCCATGATGCCGGCGCGTGCCTCCAGCCGGTTCGCCAGCCCGTTCGGGTCCTCGGTGGGGCCGAAGTCGCAGTCCAGTATGACGTTGCCCTGGTCGGTGAGGAAGGGTCGGCCGTCCTCGCCCTGCCGCAGCGTCACCCGCGCGCCCAGGGACTCCAGGAACTCCCGTTCCGGCCGCTCCGCGAAGCGCACGACCTCCACCGGCAGGGCGGACCGGTTGCCCAGGGCGGGTGAGAGCTTGGTCTCGTCCACCACGATGATCTCCCGCCGGCTCGCCTGGGCGACGACCTTCTCCCGCAGCAGCGCCCCGCCGCCGCCTTTGATCAGGTTGAGCCGCTCGTCCACCTCGTCGGCGCCGTCAATAGTGAGGTCCAGCGCGGGTTCCTCCTCCAGGCTGACCAGCGGCACTCCGAACCTGTCGGCGTCCGCACGCACACGGCTCGAGCAGGGCACGCCGCGGACGTCGCGCAGGCGCCCCTCCTTAAGCCATTCCCCGATGCGGCGAATGGCGAACACCGTCGTACTGCCGTGCCCGAGCCCGACCACCATGCCGGACTGCACCGCCAGCACGGCCTGCTCGGCGGCCGCCCTCTTCATCGCCTTCAGCTCAGCGACGTCGCGTTGCTTGCTCACCGTCCCGCCCTCCCACAGGTGCCTTCTGACAGCCTTCGCTTATGTAACATGCGCGCGCCCTGATGTCAAAAGCTGCGGCGGCTTGACCGAAGCGCTCCGACTCGATAGCATCCCAGCTCACACACTTCGCTCTGCTGGGCAGGGGAAACGGTGAGCATCTTCAAAGCCTGCGACATCCGGGGAACCTACCCTCAGGAACTGGACGAGGCCGCCGCCCGGGCCATCGGCCAGGCCGTCGGCAGCGAGCTGCGCGGAGCCGACTGCGTGCTGGCCGGCGACGTCCGTCTCAGCACGGCCACCCTCAAGGGCGTTGTGCGGAAAGGACTGGTCGCCGCCGGCTGCCGGGTTGTGGACCTGGGCGTCACACCCACGCCGGTCGCCTACTGGGCGCAGAGGACGTTCGGCACCGCCGGCGCCGTCATCGTCACCGCATCGCACAACCCCCCGCAATACAACGGCGTTAAGTTCATGGTGGGCGCACTGCCCGTCACCCCGGAAGACGTGGACCGCGTCAGGCGCCGGGTCGAGACCGGGGACTTCCTCCGCGGCGAGGGCTCGGTCGAGGAAAGGGACGTCCGGTCCGACTATCTCGAATGGTTGGGCGGGCGTTTCGCCGATGCGGCGTCGGGCCTGCGCGTGGTCGTTGACGCCGGCAACGGCGCCGCCTCCCACTGGGCGCCGCGGGCGTTCTCCCGGGCCGGCTGCAGCGTGGTCGAACTCTTCTGCACGCCCGACGGCCGCTTTCCCGGTCGCTCCCCCAACCCCTCCCGCCCGGACGCGCTGGAGGCCGCCGCCGAAGCCGTTTGCCGTAGCGGCGCGGACATGGCCGCCTGCTTCGACGGCGACGGGGACCGGGTCGTCTTTCTGGACGAGCGCGGCGCCTACGTCCCGCCCGAAGAGACGATCATCCTGTTCGCCCGCCACCTGCTGCCTCGGCACCCCGGCGCCGGCGTCGTGTATGACCTCAAGTGTACTCGCACCGTCCCGCGCGAGATCAAACGCGCCGGCGGGCGGCCCCTGATGGAACGCTCCGGCCACGCGTTCATCAAGCGGCGCCTGCTGGCGGAGCAGGCCCTCATGGCGGGCGAAGCCAGCGGGCACTTCTTCTTCGCCGAGATAGGCGGGGACGACGGACTTTACGCCGCCCTGCTGATGGGCCGGGTGCTCGCCCGCTCCGGTCTCAGCCTCAGCGAGATGCGCGCCGCCATCCCCCCCTACTTCATCAGCGAAGACATCCGCATCCGCCTCGGCGAACGCGAGCCCGCCGCCATCGTTGCCGCCGTGAGCGACCGCTTCGCCGACCGGCCCCAGGACCACACGGACGGAGTACGCGTCGAGTTCGAGGCCGGATGGGCCCTCTGCCGGCCCAGCGTCACCGAACCGGCCGTCACCGTCCGCGTTGAGGGCGACAGCGCCGAAGACCTCGAACGCATCCGCGCCCTGGTCATCCAGACCATCGAGGGCGCACGTTGAAACCGGCCACGGCCCCGCCGGGCTGCCCGGTTGACACATCGCGCCGGCCGGCCTATCATTGTGGACGGGCAGCCTTGCCCCGGCCCCAGCAAACGCTGACGAACGGGGAGAGGGGACATGCGCAAACTGCTGTACGTCCTGGCCGCCGTCTTCCTTATCGGGCTGGCCATCGCCATCCCGACCTACCTGTTGCTTGCGGACGACCCGCCCCCGGACACGTCGGACCTGGTGGTGGAAAGACCGGACATTCCGCAGGACCAGAACGCCTGGACCTATTTCGCGAGGGCGACCGAGAAAACAGACTGGCCGGAGTTCGCCTCTCTCGAGGAAGACCGTTTCTGGGCTGCCCGGGATGAGGAGGAGTGGGACG
>PUMJ01000131.1 GCA_003551305.1 Candidatus Brocadiaceae bacterium | reverse complement strand
TAGATTGCGGCTAGATTGGAAGTTGCCGCGCAGACGTTCGCCCACGCGGCGGCCGGTGTGGCTGAAGCACACCACACTGTAGGTCTTGGGGTCGTATTTGTGCATTAGTCTCTCCAAACCCGCATCAGCGAGTTTTTCCAGTCGCCAGCATCAGCCGCCATGGTGATCGGTGGGTTTGCCGTCCGGGTTGCGAGACACACTACCGACCCATTCGGCTCCGTCGTAGCAGACCGGGAAGTACACACGGCCCTTTGTCCAAACTGTAAAGGCGCATCCTTCGACTCCGCCATATCCGTCGTCGAACTTCTTCGCCATATCCTCTTCGGTCATGGTGTTGGCCTCCACGTCTTCCCACGACTCGCCGTTTTCCTTCAGCTCATCGCCAAGCATCGTTTTCCAGTTTTCCATTACTCTTTCCTCTCTTCGTTGTCGCCGGGTACGCATAACCCGGCAGTCAGCTCACTTTTGCGGTATACGGCAATCATGCCGCCCTCATGTGGTACAACACAGTCAGCGTCTTGCCCCTCCTGTATTGCTCGCCCCTGAACCCCGAGGCGCGGGCGGTGGGGTTACAGCTCGCCGCTTTCCTCGTCGCCGGGCCGCTCACCTCCCGGCTTCGGCGCGGCTGCGCGCATTTCATCGAAAGCCGATTGCAATTTTTCGGCGAATTCCTGCTTTTCAGCCTCCGTTGCTGAGTCCCACCGACCCACTGTCGAGATCGCAAACGCTCTAAGCATGTCGTTAGTGAGGCTTGCCGGGAACAGCACATACCCCTCCGGCTGGGATTGGTTGATGTAATGCTCAGCACGGTTCGCCATGGCGTTCGCTTTATTCGGCGGCAGGACGGCCCGGATCTTTGCGTAATACAGCAGGTCATTTACGTCGTTCAGCGCCTGCTCTTTCGTCATCATCATCACTTCTCCTCCTTGGTGGGGCGCGTGTGAAATTTCACACGCCCCTGTTGGTTCAGCCCCAGAGGTTGCCGAACTGCTCGGCCAGCTTGCTCATGTCCTTGGCCGCGTCGGCCCGGACAGCTCCATCCTTGCGCAGCGCATCCGGATCCCGCAGCAGCGTCAGGCTCTTGAACGCCTCGTTGCGCAGGGCCGTGAGGTTCGGGTCCCCGGTGACGTTGAGGCGCTCGAGGTCCTCCACCATCTCCACGAGGTTATCCAGCAAGTTGCGCTTGAACCGTGCGTTGGGATCCGCCAGCCGGTCGCGGACGTCCTCGATCATGGTGCCCACCCGCTGCCACACGTGCTGCACGGCGGTCTGGGTCAGGGTCTCCAGATCCGACTGCACCTGCTGGCGGATGGCAGCCTCCACGTCGCTCGAGAGATTCACCCGGAAGTCGTCCTGCGTCGGGATCGGGCGGACGCTGAACGACATGGCGAACCGGTTCCGGATCTCCGAGGGCTTGGGGTAGTCCCCGATGTCGAACAGATCCCCCATGCGGTGGGCCGCCTCCCGCACCTCCTTGCGGTAGTCCTCGACGAAGGCGTCGACCAGCCGATCGAACTCGTCCTGCTTCTGGTCCATGAACTGAGCGAAGTCCGAGTACCCTGCCGCCGGCAGGATGCGGTCGCCGTCATCCCCCCATGGCAGGGTCACCCGGTAGAACTCCTGCCGGCACTGGGTGACCAGCTGCTGCACAGGCTTCAGCGCTTCCTTGCTGATCAGCAACTTGTTCACACGGGCCGCATCCTTGTCGGCCCCCTTGCTCTTGTTGAAGTCGTCCGACGCGTCACGGTCGAACTTGCGGCCAGACCACTGGCGGGCATGCAGCGAGGCCAGCATGGCGGTACGGGCGATGATCGGGGTATTGTCAGACATGATCTTGCTCCTAATAGTTAATGGTGTGTGAAGTATTCACACGGTGTTACAGGTCAAAAACGTCCACGCCGAGGGCATCGGCGAGCTTGCACATGCGCGTCTCGATGCGGCGCATGCGGCGTTCCTGCTCGACAGACATCTCGATCAGGCGGTCCAGCCGCGTGTCTGCAGGGGCTGCCTGCGGGGCACGGGCGGCGTTCTCCTTCGCCCGCTTGCGGGCGGCGGCGTCCTCCTTCACCCGCTTGCGGGCGTCAGCGATCTGCATTTGGCGTTCGTCATCAGCACTCATGGTCCACTCCTTGTTGAGGGGCATAGCTTAGCTCCCTACGTTGGTTGCGTCAACAGCGTTGACAAGTTTGATTCCCTCGCACAGCACGTATGTCCTGTCCTCGAGGCGCTCCAGCAGCTCGTCCTCGTCGATCCAGCGCGTCAGTTGGGTGTCCAGCATCGCGTCGATCCAGTAGTCGGCCGTCTCGCCCTCCTCCAGCGAGGCTTTGACACTTGTGCAGATCTGGTCGCAGAGCGCCTCTGCGAGGTCGTGGACCTTCGCCGCGGTCGCCATCAGCGCTTTCGCCTGATCCTCCGGTGCCGGGAACAGTTGCTCGAACGTCACCCCTGCCATGGCCGGTAGCACAGCCTCGGTGATCTTGTACTCGAACAGCTCGTCGATCTCCGAGCCGGCGCGGCCGTCCTCCCGCGCTTCGCCCAGCTCGAACTGAAGCTCCTTGAGCGAGCGGTCGTCGGTCACGTTCACGAGGGTGTGGTCGTTATCCAGCCTCACCGTGCCGTGGTCGTACCGCACCTTGAACGCCGAGCCGCCGCCGTCGAGGTACATGACTGCGATGTCGAGCAGGTTGAACCCGGCCGCCTGCATCTCCGGCAGCGCCAGCAGGCCCGGCACATAGGCCGCGGTGACGTAGCTGATGTCGATCTCGAACTCGACCCGCTGAACGTTGTTGCACCCGTCGATCTCGCAGATCCTGAGCGTGCTCGGGTCCATGATCCGTCGAACCACCTCCGAATCGCCAGCTACGTTCCCGTCGTGCGGCGGCACTACATACTGCTCCCCGAAAAACTCCTGAAGCTGCTCCAGCTCTATGCTGGCGCGGTCACTGATCCATCGGTACCACCGGACCGTATCGCGCACGTTCTGCTGAAAGAAACGCTCGGCACTTTCCCGCGTCAGGTCGCAAACCTCGAGGGCACCCACTTCTCGTCGGGTGCTGTGTGTCATCGGATTCTCAGTCGTCATCATCCCACCCCTCCATATCAGTTAGATAATAGTTGTCGCCCATGTTGGCCTGCAGCACCATCTTTACGTTGCGCATGTCATAAAAGGGCCCAAGGTCATACAACGGAGGCGGCCTTAGTTTGTTGATGTACAACCCGTCGGGCTCGTACCCCCAGCTGTACACAATCCCCACCATCAACTTCGTTCGGCGATCGTAAATGTTGTACAGCAGCTGCTTGGTGTGTGAACTTCTCACACTACTCATGGATGGTGACCTTACGACCGAACGGGGCGGACAGGTGACCCTCCGGATCCACGAACAAGGTGCGGTCGGCAAACTCGAAGGTATCCGGCCACGGGGTGCGCAGGTCGGTCAGCACCAGCACCGCCTCGATCGCCTCGCCGCTGGCCTCGATCGCCGAGAACCCGGCACGCAGGTCCGTACCGCCGCCAAAGGGTGGGTTGCGCAGCAGGTCCCCCATGTCCGCCTCGAAGTCGTCCGCCGTGGTCGTCACCGTGGCCTGCACCGCGGTGTCCACGAAGTAGATGTGGATGGACTCCGGCTGGGCGTCGACCGCGGCCCCCTGCAGCTCAGACAGGAAGTCGCCGACGTACCTCCAGCAGGTCCCGGACGTGTCGAGGATTACCGCAATGGGCCCGACAGCCTCGCTGTAAGGCGCAGGCAGGCGCAGGCCCCGGTGACGCACCCGGCGGTTCGACCGCCCCCATGTGACGTCATCCTTGGCCGTGGCGGTCACAAACTCGTGCAGCTCCTGCTTCCAGTCGACCCGGGGCTCGGTCAGCTCGTCGATCAGCCCCTTCAGGTGAGCCGGGATGGCGCCGACGCCCTTGGATGCCTTGACCTGTGCCGCTGCCGCCACGATGCGGCCGCGCACCCGGGTGTCGATGGATGCCTTCTCGGCCTCGCTCTTGGCCTTGGTCGGCAGCAGGTCCCCGGCCATCTCCGGCTGCGCCTTGCCACCACCGGAGCTGTCACCGGAGCCGTCGCCGCTGCCTTCCTTGTCTTTCGGCTTGTCGGCCAGCCGGGCGTAGATCTGCTCGGTGGAGAGGCCGGCGTAGCCCCGCTCCAGCAGCCCCACGTACTTACCCTCGGCGTTGGTAGGCATCGGCATGCCCATCTCCATCAGGTCGTTGTTGATACCGTAGTCCCCGGCCTCGTTCCACCGCCCGGCATCCCGGGTCCCCCGACGCAGGGCGTGGAGGCGGATGATGTGCTCGACCTCGTGGGCAATGACGAAGGCGATCTCCTTGGGCTTGAACTGGGCCAGCCAGTCCGGGTTGAGGTAGATCGTCTCGCCGTCCGTCGCCCCGGTCGGCACTTCCGGTGCCGTGGTCTCGATGATCGGGCTCGACAGTGCGATCGAGGCGTGGATGCCGTGGCTCAGGTACAGCCACGACAGGGCCTGTCGGATGTGTGTGCTTTGTGCGCCCATGGTGTACTCCTATCGGTTAGTCAGTTATTCAGAGTGCGTGTGAGAACTTCACACGATGATGCCGTGGAACCAGCCCTCCTGCTCCAGCACGCCTTGGGGGTCGAGCAGGGAGCCCTCCCGCTCCAGCATGTCCCGGGCCTTATACCAGTCGGACACGTCCTGCGCCCGGCACAGGTCGGCCTTGATCTCGTACCGCAGGGAGGCGTCGAAGGTCTCGAAGGTGTACTGCCTCGCCGCGGTCAGCCACATCGGGATCTCGTCCCCCTTGCGCCAGCCGTGGGCAACGCGGGCAACGTCGTCCTTGCCGAACGTCTCCCGATACGGTCGCAGGGCGTGGATCTCGTCCACACTCTGGACCCCGGCGAACAGGGCCATGGCCTTGCGCTGCTTCTTGGCCGCCCGCATCAGGGCCCCGACCTTCTTGTCGAT
>PUMJ01000012.1 GCA_003551305.1 Candidatus Brocadiaceae bacterium | reverse complement strand
CGGGCAGCGGTTCGCGCGCCAGCGCCACCAGGTGCTCGACGGGGAGGGCCCGGCCGGTCTCCCGAAGCATGACGGCGGCCGCCAGGCGAGCGCGGGCGTCGCGCGCGTCCGCGAGCACCGTCTCAAGGAACTCCCGCACCGCATTGGAGTCCACCACCCGGCGCAGGGTCGGTTGCGCTTCCCCGGAGTTGCGATACCACTTCCGGCGCGCCTCGGCCAGGATATCCGGCGTCAGCGCCTCGGCGGCGCGGCCTGCTGCCGCCAGAGTATCCGGCGTGCCGAGCAGCACCAACTCCCTCGCGGCGGGCTGGCTCAGCTCGTTTAAGGCCGCCTCCTCGAGGAAGGTCAGCGCCTCCTCAGAGCCGATACGGGCCAGCAACCGTGCGGACGCCTCCGCCTCCTCATCCCGGCCCAGCCCTTCGCGCAGTTGCCCGGTCAGCAGGGCGGCTTCCTCGGCCGGCAGGACCGTCAGCAGGTCGGGGAAGACGCTCCCCGAGCCTTCCATCAGGTCGGCCAGCAGGCTCAGGGCGGTCTGGCCCTGCATGCGGGCCAGGGCGTCGGCCATGGCATCGGCGTGCACGTCATCGGCGTCGGCCAGCCGGCTCAACGCCAGCAGGGCCCCGGGCGTGTCCGTCTGGGCTATCAGGGCCGCAAGCTGCCGACCCTCGCCGGGGTTTTCGGCGACGTACTCATTCAACTCCTCCAGCGTCCGGAGGTCACCCGCCACGGCCAGGGCGGCTTTTGTCGCCGTGCGCATCTCGACGTCAATCGTCGGGGCGTCGCAGTAAGCCAGCGCCTCCCGGGTAGCCATGACACCGAGGGATAGAAAAGCCATCTCCATCAGTTCCGTTTCCCGGGCGGTTTCGGTCAGGCGGCCCAGGAAGGCGGCGGCCTCATCGCGGCCCGTCTGCTCCAGCGCGACCAGGGCGGCCGAGCGCTGCGGTGCGGTCATCTCGTCCCAGTTGTCCCTCACGTAGGAGATAAGCGTCGAGTCAGGCAACATGGCAAGCGCCCTGATGCGGGCGAGAGCCACTTCATCGGCCGACAACTCTACGGTCGGGGGCAGGAATTGCTCATAGGTCTCGTCCGGGGCAGCGGCGAGGGCGCCCCGCGGCCGGCCGGTGTGCTCAATGCGGTCGAATATGGCGTCAGCCGAACCCGCGAGGGCAGCGGAAAGCGGCTCCCGGAACCGGTTCCAGTTCAGGTAGAGATAGTCCTGTTGCGACGGCAGCTCCAGCGCCCTCACACGGTCAAGGTGAGGGGCCAGCCGGGCGGCCTGGTCCTGGAGTTCCATCTCCTGCAGCACCTGCCCGTGGTAGTCCTCCAGCGCGTCTCTGAACCGGGCCAGGCCGGCCCCGATGCTGTCGAGCCGGCCGGAGGCTTCCATTTCGGCGTTCTCCTCCAGCACGTGCTGCGCCCTGGCGGCCAGCCGTGTGCGCGCTCGTTCGGAGGCCAGGTCGCCGTCGACGCTCGCCAGCATCCCCCACAGGGGTTCGGAAAGCTCGGCCGTCAGGTGGGCGTACGCGCCGGCTGTGGCATTCATCGTCTCGCCGCCGGTGACGGCGATGGTGATCGGCCGCTGGGCGGTGCCGCACAACACGTGTTGGCCTTGCTCGGCAAAGGGATTCCCCGTCGTCAGGCGGCCCCTCATGCCGAGCTGGTCACGGCGGCGCGTCAGCCAAGCCTCCAGCTCCTCTTCGCCCAGCCTGTCGAGGCGCAGATCATCGGCCAGGACGAGTTCGATCTCGCCCTGGCTGTCGCGCCGGACACTGACGCCCTCAGGCGGTTCGGCTTGAAGGGCGCTGTAGATGTTCTGCAGGGCCTGGGCGGACATGTCAGGGGCCCCTCGGATGCTGCGCAGCTCGAGCCGGTAATTCACACCGGCCGCCACCGGCAGCAAAAAGGTGGCCACCGGGCGTTCCGGCGCCGCCGCGCGCAAGACCTCTACCTGCAGCGCCTCCCCTTCGGGGTGAACCGTCACCGTACTGCCCCAGGGCACCTGTTCCTCGCGGGTGCCGTCCAGGCGGATCAGGTGATCCCGGTAATCGGGGTTGGCGTTGACCAGTTCCACGCGCGCTCTGAGCCCCTGGAGGAAGGCCTTCTGCTCGGCGGTCACGGCCATCCCGTTGAACGTCTCGGTGCGTCCCAGCTTGCGGTTGGTCTCGGCGGAGGCGGGCCGCAGGGCCACGGCGCGCATCCAGCTCTGCTCGGCTTCGGCGGCCAGGCCCTCCTCACGACAGTAAACGTAGAGGTCGGCCCATCGGGCGGCCATCTGTTCGGCGTCGGCCTCGTGCAGGCCGCTCAGCACCTCCTCCACGCGGGCCAGGTAGTCCTCGGCCAGCGCGCTGGCCTGCTGGCGCCGGGCTTGGACGGCGGCCCGGGTCTCCTCGGGCACCACGAACTGGGGCCTGGGTTCGGGTTCGGGCTGGGGCGCCGGCCGTTCGACTGGATCTTCTTGCCGCGCCTCCTCCCCGGGGACGGCAGCCTCGCGTCGCTCGGCGCGTATCGCCAGCGCGCGCACGCCAAAGAAAACCAGCAGCCCCAATACCGCGAGAGCCGCAAAGACGCCGCCACCCACCAGCACCGGCGCCAGTTTGCGCTCGCCCCCGCCGCCGGCAGCCCCAGAGACGGCCTCTCCGGTCCGGATGTCCGCTCCGCACTGCGGGCAGAAGGCCTCGCGAACGCCCAGGACGGCGCCGCAATTGGAACATTCCTGCCGGGCGGGATGGTGTTGCCGGCCGGTGGGCTGTTCGAACTCGAGACCCTCCTCCTCTGTCTCCTCAGCGGCCGCTTGGACCGGAACCGTCCGGCTGCAGTCGGGGCATTCGACCGCCTCACCCTCCATCTCGTCGCCCACCTGGAAGAAAGCCGAGCAATCCGGGTGAGGGCACCTGACCTGGATAGGCATCTTTAGTCTCCTCTTTGTGCAAGAGCACCTTCTCCCCGAAGCGTAGCCCTCGTCAACGATTGTGTCAAGTGCTGCCGGGCGGGCGCGGGGTTGCCGGTGGCCCGGTCAGAAGGGGTCTTGCGGACCGGCGCGGGCACTCCGGCAAAGCGACGCCCAGAACGAGAGGCCCCCCCGGGGCGACCTCCGGGAGCCCCGGGCTGGAAGGCGTCGCTCCGGTCCCTGCGCCCCTGAAAGGGCGGATCAGGCGCCCAACAGGGGGCCCGGGACCCGGCCCGGCACACTTCCCCAAAACTGCCCGCACTGCTGAGCCCGGCGGAGGCAACACCCCGGGACGGCGCCGGTTGACCGCGTCGCCGGCGGGAATGGTGATGCGCGGCAACGTGCTTTGCAAAGCATTAGAGAGGCCTGCAAAAGCAATGTTCCGCCGGAACTGTCATCCTGAGAAAGGGCGGAGCCCTGAGGAAGAATCTCTACGCCGCCGTCCATTGCACGCCCGAACGGCGAGATTCTCCGTTGCGCGGTTCGGCGAACTCAGGATGACATCATCAGCTTTAGCGGGCTCAATAACGACCCGCAGCCGGTCGCGGCATTGTTTTCTCAGCATTTTCAAGGTTGACTGCGGGCCGTGTTTTTGGTACCCTACAGTATGAAGGACTCATGAAAGCGGGGGCACTCTTTCCCACCTGGACTCCGCAAAGCTATGATGACTGAGACGACGAACACAGCATTATCCCCCGGCGTCAACACGCTGGTGCGTCCGCGCCCCGCAGGAGAGGCGGCAGAGCGGCTGGAAACGGACGTGTCGGCCCCGAAGATGAAGGCGCTGCTCAAGGTGGCCGAACAGACACTGAGGCGGGGAGCGCGATTCGAGCAGACGTCCCGGCTTGGCCCGGTGCGACTCCGGCTGGATACGGACCACTACCGGCTCTACCAGTTCTGGCACGAGAACTGGTTCGCCGTGCACGAGCCGTGCGCCGAGCCCCCGGGCGGGCGCGTGAGCGTGGCCGCCGGCATTGAGGACGAACCTGCGGGCGCTTACTACTGCGGCCGCACCGGCGAAGCTTTGTTCCTGGGGTTCAACTCATACGCACTGTGCCGCAGTTGGGCGCTGACGCTGGCGGCCGAGCTGGCGGCGCGGCAGGGCCGGCTTGGTCTCAGCGCGGCCACCCTCGAGGCGGAAGGCGCGGGCGTGCTCGTGATGGCGCAGAGCCCGGCGCTTCTGGCGGCTTTCGCGCTTCAGGCGGCACGCTCCGGGCAGATGCGCATCCAGAACCTGACCTGGACATGGCTGGAACCTGCTTCCGGGGGGGCGCAGAGCCTGCGGGCCGAGAGGTCGTTCCTGGTCCCGGGCGCCGCCCTCGCCCATGAGAGGGGGCTGCAGGAGTTGATGCGCGCCGGCCGCGTGCACGAGAACGTGCTGAGCCGCAGGGACGCCTGCGTCAACAGGTCCTGCCTGGAGCAGGTGGACGCCGGGCAGGCCCAGTGCGCGTTCGAGGAGGGCCAGGACTACTGTTACGTGAGCAGACCCGCCAGCGCCGTGTTGCTGCATGAGGGCATGCTGCCGGCGTGTGCGGGGCCTGAGGAAGTATTGCCCGTCAGACGCATGCTGCTGGTGAGCACCGAGGCGCAGGTGCGCGAACCGCAGCTGGAGAAGATGTCGGCCGCGGAGCTGATAAGCCGGGCCCAGCAAAGCACCGGAGACATACGGGCCCCCTGGTGTATGCCGCTGCTGCAGCCGGTGCGGAAGGTCTACAGGAAAGTGCTGACACAATGCGCTTCCGCAGCGGAGACGACTGTTCTCAAGGTACCGGAGCGGGGGCTGCGGGAGGCCGGCGACTTGTTCGATCGCTGGTGCAGCAGCCTGTGCAAAGCGCACGCCGGTTGAACCCGGCACCGGCCGGCTGCACTAAAGTAGTGAGGAAGCGTGTTCGGAAAGCGGAGGGTAGCTCGGGGCAGCCTGCGGAACACCGGGGGCGCCGCGAGGGTAAAACTCTAACAACATTTAGACGGCAGACATGTCCAATACAACGCACCAGACTTACTACGACGTCCTTGACCTGGAGCGGGACGCCAGTCAACCGGAGATCAAGAAGGCGTTTCGTCGGTTGGCGAAAAAGTACCATCCCGACACAAATCGCAGCGGCGGCCAGAACGCGTCGAGGCGGCTCAAGGAGGTTATCGCCGCCTACCGCGTGCTGAGCAACGAGCGCGAACGCGCTCGCTACGACGTGCTGATGCAGTCCGCCCCCGGCGTTGAAGAAGAGGTGCGCCGCAACAAGGCGCGCACGCTGAAAGAATACGCCGAAGACCTGCTCAACGACCTGCTCAACGGCAGCGGAGAGCAAGCCCTGCGCACATACGACGAACTGACCGCGAGCGAAAGTTTTGAGCTGGAAGAGCACCTCGACCTGAAAGATTACCTGGACTGCATCTTTCTGCTGGCCGAGCAGATGGAGCGGCACGACCGATTCCGGGAGGCGGCCGCGCTCTACGAGGAGCTTTACGAAAGGGAAAAAGAGCCGCCCCGGCAGCGCTACTTCTTCGAAGAAGTTGAAGCCCGCATAAAGAAGCTCTACAGCCGCAAACTCCCGCGCGATGCCCGCACCGCCGAGGAAGAAATCGCCTGCTACGAGCGCATCCTCAACTTCGATCTCGACAAGAGTGAGAAGGCATTCATCCTGAAAAAGATCGCCGAGGTCTTCTGCCGGATCGGCCAGGAGGACAGGTCCCGCGAGATCTTCAGCCAGGCGCTCGAGTTGAAGCCCGGCCTCAAAGGGACGGCCACTATCCGCGAAAGCCTTGGCATGGAGGACGCCTGATCGGTCCCCTCTCCACCCCCGCAGCGGCTTTGCTCACCGGGCGCCCGGCCCGCACACGGGCTCTGTCGCCGCAGAACCGATCGGCCCGCCGACGCGCCCCCATCGCGCCAACGCAATCGCCGCTTGTGCGGAGGTAGGATGCACCAGGAACCAACACCCGAGGCGCTCGCCTGCACCTGCGCCCACGTGGCGGATGACCGCAAGGCCGACGCCATCGTGGTCCTGAACGTCGGCAAGACGGCGTTCTTCACCGACCATTTCGTGATCGCCACCGGGCGCAACGCGCGCCAGATACGGGCCATCGCCGAGGAGATACTGCGCCGCCTCAAGGACATGGATCGCCTGCCGATCGGCACCGAGGGGGACGCCGAATCCGGCTGGGTGCTGCTCGACCTGGGCGAGGTGGTGGTGCACCTTCTCAGCCCCGAGGCGCGCGCCCTCTACGATCTGGAACTGCTCTGGGGGGAGGCGCCGCGCCTGCCGTGGCAGGACACCGAACCCCTGGAGGACATCGCCGAGAGCCGCGACCACGCCTGAGCCGCCCCGCCGAAAGGCAACAGCGCTGACGGGCGCAACGCAACCCCGGCGGCAGCACAGAAACCCGAAGCAACAACCACAGATAGTCGAGACGTTATTACCGAGAGAGGTTACCGATGGACTACCTGCAACTTGGCAATTCCGACCTGCACGTTTCCCGGCTCTGCCTGGGCACCTGGAACATGGGAGGTTCCAAAGGGTGGGGGCCGGAGGATGATGAGCGCTCGATCGAGCTGATCCGCCGCACCCAGGACAGCGGCTGCAACTTCTTCGACACGGCCCACGCCTATGGTCGCGGCCACGCCGAGCAGGTGCTGGGCCGCGCCCTGGCCGAGGGCGACCGCCGCTCCCGTGCCGTCATCAGCACGAAGATCCTCCAGTGCGAACCCGCCACCGTGGAGGAGCAGCTCGACGCCGCCCTCGAGCGCCTCCAGACCGATTACGTGGACCTCTACATCGTCCACTGGCCGCGGGAGGGCCACGACCTGGAGGCGTTCTTCAAGACGATGAACCAGATGAAGGAGAAGGACAAGGCGCGCTGGATAGGGGTCAGCAACTTCAACATCGAGCAGATGCGCCTGGCCGCCCGGCACGGCGTTGTCAGCCTCCAGCCCCCTTACAACATTCTCTGGCGCATCATCGAGCCGCAGGTGCTGCCTTTCTGCCGTGAGAATAACATCGGCATCACCCCCTACTCGCCGCTCGCCCAGGGACTGCTGACCGGGCGCTTCAGCCGCAGCACCGAGAAGACCACCGGCATCCGCCGCAAAAACGTCTTGTTCAAGGAACCCGTCTTCAGCAAGGCCAGGGAGGCGGCCTCCGTTGTTGACGAGATCGCCGACCAGCACGGCTGCACAAGCTCCCAGATAGCCCTGGCGTGGCTGCTGCATACCGACGGCGTCACTGCGCCGATAGTCGGCATCAGCCGGTGGAACCAGTGGCAGGATAACCTCGGGGCCCTCGACGTGCGCCTGAGCGACGGGGAGCATGAACGCCTCTCCCGCGTCGGGATGGAAGTCTGGGACATGCTGCCCGAAGACGCCACCATGTGGGACTGAGCGCACGGACGGCCCGGGGGTGCGGTCTTTGCTCATCCGGCGGAGCGCCCCGGTTCACCCCTCCAGCCAGACCCCCTGCTCAGTCATGGACTGACGCACGGCCGTGCCGTCCAGCTCGGCCGGGCCGAGGCCGCGTTCCACGGCCATCGCCGCGGCGGTGCCGCACGCCTGGCCCACGGTGCAGGCCGGCGGCATCACCCGCATCGAGCTGTGCACGGCGTGGTCCACGCTGATGGGCCGGCCGCCGACCAGCAGGTTGTCGCAGTCCGCCGGAACCAGGCAGCCGTAGGGTATCTCGTACCACTCGCCCTCCGGCAGGCTGTCGTGCTCTGTGCCCTCGCCGGTGGGGCTGTGGATGTCTATGGGGTAGCGCACCCGCGCGATGCCGTCGGGGAACTTCGCCGCGTTGCGGAAGTCGTCCCGCCTCAGGTAGGCGTGACCGCGCACGCGTCGGGACTCCCGCACCCCCACCGTGTCCGCTATGGCGTGCAGCCGGGCGGTCTCGAAACCCGGCACGTCCTCCCTGAGGAAGCGGAGGTAGTCCACGATCTGTCGGCGCCCCTCGATCTCCGCCTCCGACAGATCCACGGTGTCGGTGGCCCGGCGCTGCACGATGCGCGTCGTGTTGAAGTGGATGCGGTCCGGCTCGACCGAGCGGAACCACAGGACGTTCTCGCGCGGGCATCTGAGGCGCCCTTCCGCACGCGCCCTGTCGTAGAGTTCGTTGATGGTGCCGCGGTCGGGCATGCGTTCTATGTCCACTCCCGCTACGTCGAAGTTGGTCGTCATAGGCTGGGCGTGGCCGTCTTCGGGGCGGCCGTATTCGAACTCGCAACCCGCCCGCGCCGCCAGGTCCGCGTCGCCCGTGGCGTCTACGTAAATGCGGGCGCGGTGGGCCGTCAGGCCGCTCTTGCCGAGCATCAGCACGCAGTCAATGTCGCTTCCCGCCATGAGCGGGCGGTCAAGCTGCACGTGATAGAGCAGTTCGACGCCGGCGTCGAGGCAGAGCCTCTCGAAGGCCAGCTTCGCCGTCTCGGGGCAGAAGGTGCGGCCGTCTTCCAGCATCCCCCCCATCTGGTCCATCAGCTCGCACCAGTCCTGAAAGACGCCGGTGTCCAGGCTGCGCCCGTCCAGGTGGTTGGGCATAAAGGGGTTCACCAGTCCGGCGGTGGCCATGCCGCCGGAGAAGCCGTACTGCTCGCACAGCAGCGTCCGGGCGCCCAGGCGGGCAGCGGCCACGGCGGCGCCCAGCCCCCCCGGGCCGGCGCCGACCACCAGCACGTCCACGTCGTGAAGAATCGGAATGTCAGCTTGCTCGGGGCGCGTCACCTTATCGGCCATGATCTGAACTCCTGTGTGCGGGGTTTCCGGTCCGCCCCGGCGGCACGCCGGCCCCGGGGCAGCGCCAAGACGGCAGCGTACGACAGTGGCCGTTGCGCGTCAACGGTGAGCCGCCCGGGGCGGGGGTCATTGTTTTCGCGCTCGGCATCCCGGCGGCGCCGGCACTGGCAAGACCAGCCCACCGGCGTTACCATCGGCGCCTTGTGTCTCGGCAGAGCGCCCGGTAGGGAGAAACAAAATGAGCGAGATTCGCGAGTTCGTGATGCGGGAGCCGCTGTTCGACAACCATGAGCACCAGGCCGGCTTTTCCGCCCTGCAGGGACGGGCCGACGAGTTGACTTATCGCGAGTTTGTCGGCTACGCGGGGGCCGACGTGGTAACGGCCATGGGGCCGGACTCGGAGACGACGGACGTTGAAAGCCTGCCCGACGAACGCTTCTGGGAACTCTGGTCCTTTGTGCGCACCACCGGCTACGGTCGGGCCACGGAACGGGCCTGCCGCGCCGTGCTGGGGCTGGCCTACACGCCGCAGAATGCGGCGGCGATAACCGCCGCCCTCCGGGGACTCTGTGAGGGCAAGGACGGACACGCCATCTACGCGGAGATGCTTGAGCGGGCCGGCGTCTGCGGGGCCCTCAACGACGCCTGCTGGGACTGCCCCACCGAGCTGCGCTTCTTTACGGGCGAGGAGCACCCCGACTCTTTCGGGCAGACCCTGCGGTACGACGACCTCCTGGTCATGTCCTCGGCGCAGTCGTTCGCCCGGCTGGAGCGGGCGCTGGACCGCAGCATCCAGCGGCTGGACCAGTTGAACGACGCGCTCGACGAATACACCGGGCTTGCCGCGGAGGCGGGCAGGCTGGCCGCCGTGAAATGCGGGCTGCCCTACCGGCGGGGCCTGTCCTTCGACAATTCGTCCTATGCCGAGGCCGAACGCGCGTTTGAGGCCGTCATGCAGGGGCGTGCGGCCGAGCTGAAGCCGCTTCACGACTACCTGTTCCACCGGTTCGTGCAGCGGGCGGCGGACTTCGGACTGCCTGTTCAGTTCCACACCGGCTATCTTGCCGGCAACCGGCGGCTGCTGGGCCGGGGCGACCCGCGCCCGCTCATCCCCGTGCTGCAGCGCTACAGCAACGTGCGCTTCGACCTGTTCCACGCCGGCTGGCCCTACTCCGAACTGATGGGCGCCATCGGCAAAGCGTTCCCCAACGTCTGGCTGGACCTGTGCTGGGCGTGGGCCATGAACCCGGCCCTGGTGGAGCGGACGCTGACCGAATGGCTGACCGCGGTGCCGCACAACAAGATCTTCGGCTACGGCGGGGACACCGGCTCGCCCTTCCCCATGGTGGGCTACGCCCTGCAGGCCCGAGAGGGCATCGCGAACGTGCTGGAAGGGATGCTCGAGCGCGCAGTGTGCGACCGGGCCACGGCCGAACGCGTGGCGCGCCGCATCATGCACGCCAACGCCCGGGAGTTCTTCGACATCGGCTGAGCCGGCCGGTGCGCCGCGGGTCCTCCCGATGTCCGGCTATGCTCCAGCGGCTGCCGCGAGGTCCACACCACGCCCGAAAGGTCATCGAGCGCAGGATGCACCTCGTTTCTAACCACGTGGAGCCCCAGAAACACCCCCACCACAAACGCGATGACCATGAAAAGCCCGTACCACCGGACCGACCCGGTGGAACGGCACTGGTACCACGTGTAAAAGGACGCAGCCACCAGCAGAACAGCCGCCACAGAACCGACGTACAGGCCGGTGGTGGCGTAGAAGGTGCGGGCGATCCTGCTGTCCACCGTCGGGGTGGCAGCGATGGTCTCCATCCGCCTGAGCATCCCCGTCAGAAACACGAACGCCGCCGAACCCCACAAGCAACTGAGAAGCACGACGGGGGCGAAGCTCTTGCGGGTGAGGGCGGAGAAAATCAAACCGCTGGTGCACGCGACCGTCACGGCCAGGACAATTCTCTGGTGCCACGCCACGTACTCGGCGGCAGGACTGGTGGGGTCAATCCAGTCCATCATTGTGGAGCCCAGAAGCGCCAGCAGCGTCACGGCGACCAGCACAACGCCCGAGATTGCCCAGAAGTCCCCATATTCGGCCGGCAGCCTCCCGAACCGACCGCCCCCGGAGATTCTTGAGACGGGGGGTGCTGTGTCCGGAATGGTGAAGACCTCCTCGCAGTCGGGGCACAGGCCTTCCCGGCCGATGTTGCGGGCATCCGTCTCCAGCTTATTGCTGCAGGACGGGCAGACAACCACTGCTCTGGCCATGACGTTTTCCTTTCAGCCCAGGATGTCTGCTCCCTCAACTGCGGCACACGTTGTATAGCCGAACACCCATGCGATTGTCAAGAAACAGGACAGAGCGGAAATGATGCAAGCAGTGTGCCCCTGCAGAGAGCCGGCAGGATTCGGCTTGACTTTCATGGGCCGCCTCGACCACCATAGAGGTACGCACGGCCGCTGGTCCGGGTTTCGGCATCCGCCCGGAAGCGAGCCGCAGAACTGTGGCGGACGGACAGCCGTCTTCGCCTCTTCCAACAGACGGAGGGATGGCCAGTTGCGACGGGCCGGATTGCTACTGACGGTTAGCTGTGTGCTGGCCCTGGCAACGGGCTGCGCCGGGGCGCACTACAGAACGCCGGTGCGGCCACCCGCCGGTTGGGTCTATGCCCACGTAAGAGGGCCCGTCAGCACGAACTTCGGCGCCGAGGGCACGGCCTACTCGATGAGGAAGGGCAAGGCCACTTCGGAGAACTTCCTCGGCCTGTTCGCCACCGGCGACGCCAGCGTACAGGCGGCCGCCGAAGCCGGCGGCATCAAAAACATCCGGTACGTGGACTACGAGTTCTGCAACCTCCTGGGGCTTTATTCCACCTTCACTACCATCGTCTACGGGGATTGAGCGCGGGGCCGGCCCGCGAGGCCGGACCGGAAGAACAAGGAGGCTTACCGGTGATAGGGTTTATCAGGCGGAAGCTGGTCATGCTGGCCCTTGTCGGCGTCATACTCATCCTCGTGGCCGCCGTTGCGGGGATGGCGCTGATGGACAGTGTTGTGAAGGCCGGCGTCGAGCGGGTGGGCCCCCTCATCACGCGGGTGCCGCTGGGGGTTGACGGGGTGAACGTCTCGCTGATGCGAGGTTCGTTCTCGCTGACCGGCTTCCGCATGGGCAACCCGGAGGGCTACCGGGCGCCGGACTCGGTGCGTGTCGGCCGGATGCGGGTTGACGCCGAACTGCGCTCCCTGCTGAGTCAGCAGGTCGCGCTGCACCTGATCGAGGTTGATCGCCCCGAGATTACCGTCGAGTTCTCCGGCGGCAAGACCAATCTGGCCGCCATCCTGGAGAACGTCCGGCGACCACCCACCAGGGAGCCGACCGACAAGAAGCTGCTCATCGGACGCCTGCACATCACCGCACCCACCGTCCATCTGGCGGGCCTGCCCATGGGGCAGACCTTCAGCATAACGCTGCCGGACATCGCCATTGACGACCTGGGCGCCGACGGCCGGGGGCTCACACCGGCACAGGTCGCCGAAAAAGTCCTCGTGGTCTTACAGGAGCAAGTCCTGGGCGAGATCAGCGACCGGCTGCCGGCCGAGCAGTTCGACCGCCTGGTCGGCGGAGGCGAAGGGGCGCTGCAGCGCGGGCGCGAGGCGCTCGAAGGAGGCCGAAGGACTATCGAGGCACTTGGCGACATGCTCAGGCGCGGCCCTTCGCAGGAAACCGAACAGAGCGAATGAGGGCTCCCCCCACCAGGAGGCCCTTTTGGCCGGCGCCTCCGCACGACGCAACGCGTCGCCTCTCCGTGGTGCCTTTTCGGGAGGGGGGGTGTGCCGGCGTGGTTTCGTCCGGTCTTACGAGTCCACTTCGGACAGCAACAGGCGCGTGCCGGTGGCCTGTCCGGCTTCATCCATGATGTCCTCGCTCCGCACCCGTATGCGCCGCCGGCCCTGTTGAACGTCTGCTTCAACCGGTTTCTCGCTGATCAGCGCGTAGAGGACCAGCGACAGCAACGCCGGGTCCTGCAGGGCGTCGTGGATAGGCCGGCCGTCGGCCTGGTCAAGTTTCACGCCGGTTATGCGCTGCCCGGCTCGATTCATTGCCCTGACGCGCGCGGACACGTCCAACTCGATCACACCGGCCCCACTGCCCCTCGTCGTCAACGCCCACTGTCCTCCGTCTGTCCCCAATGAACTGACCATATCTCCGTGCCCCGCTGGCGTCCCCTGATGCTCTACCTGCTTTCTCCCTCCCGCGGGTGAACTGTCCCCTCCTCGCGCTCCGACGGGGATGCACTTGCCACCCCATGCGATTCGATTCCGCTCCCGGCACGCATCGAAAGTTTTAGGTTAACGGCGGCAGGCCACGGCCACAATAGGGTATTGGCCCTATTTACCCCCATCGCCCGGTTTCTGCCCTTCGCTGTCCAGCGGCGCCACTCCTTCACGGATGGCGTATCGCGTCAGCTCAGCCACGTTGTGCAGGTCCAGCTTGTCCATGATGCTCTGGCGATGGTTGCCGACCGTCTTGTCGCTGATGTGCAACCGGCGCGCTATCTCTTTGCTCGCACAACCCTCGGCGATGAGCTGGAGCACTTCACGCTCGCGCGGAGTCAACTCCGGCGCCATCTTGCCTTCTCGGACGGTCTCAAAACGCATACGGTTGCGAGCGACCTCGTCGGCCACGCGGGGGCTGATGTAGACCTCGCCGCGGCTGACCGCCCGGATGGCCACCACCAGTTCTGTGAAGGCCGACAGCTTCGGCACGTAACCGGACGCCCCGGCGTCCAGCATGCGCGTGACGGTCAGTTGATCCGTATAGACGGAGAGCGCGATGACCGCCGTCCTCGGCGCGGCCGCGGTCAGGCGGCCGGTGGCTTCCACTCCGTTCATATCGGGCATCGCGATGTCTATGACCACCACGTCGGGAGTCAACTCCTGCGCCATGCTCACGGCCTGGCGTCCGTTTATCGCTTCCCCCGCCACTTCCAGGCCCGCCTGTCGGTTCAACAGCGCACGCAGGCCCTCGCGGAACATCTCGTGATCGTCGGCCAGCAGAACCCGTGTGGCCATGGCTGCACCCCCTGCGGACAACGCCCCCGCGCGGCTCCCGCCCGGAGCGCCCCACCAGCAGGGGACGCCCGGCGTTACCATACATATTAGCGGACATCTCCACGGAATTCCAGACGGACAATGCCGGGGGCATTCGCTTTGTGCGCACCGAGGCGAGTTGGGGACCCCGGCCTGCGTCCCGGGGCTTTTATGGAGCGCCCCGTTGGGACGCCAAGACGTTCCCTGTAGGGCTCCGTGGGGGCGGTATAGTTCCGGGCGGAATGGCGATGGAAGTCGGCGGCCTGATCCCGCCCCGTTGGGACGCAGAGCCCGAGCCGCAGCAGAGCCGGTGAGCGGGGCGCATGGCGTTGCAGCGCCCTTGCCCGCGGCACATCAGGCGACCTCCACCAGTTCCACTTCAAACATGAGGTCCTGGCCGGCCAGGGGGTGGTTGCCGTCCAGTGTCACCGCGTCATCTTTGACCTCCACGATGCGCACAAGCGTCCTCTGGCCGCTGGGGTCCTCGATCTCCAGGGCCTGCCCCTCCTCCAGGTCCAGGTCGTCGGGGAACTCCGAGCGCGGGAAATCCGCCAGCAGGTCGTCCCGATAGGGGCCGTAGGCTTCCTCGGAAGTGACCTTCGCACTGCGGCTCTGCCCTGGCTCCAGGCCGACGACGGCCTCCTCGAAGCCGGCGATCACCTCGCCCTCCCCGATAGTGAACTCGAACGGTTCGTCCCCCTCCGTTGTGTCGAAGATCTGGCCGTCCTCGAGCATCCCCGTGTAGTGAACCTTCACCGTATCGCCCGACTTAGCTGCTGCCATGGGGAATTCTCCCGGCAGTGAACGTGCGGCCCCCCTGCGCAAGATGGGCGGCCGTGACTGGATGGACCGGCGACGCCGGTCCCCTACCGGCAATTGTAGCACAGAATCGGTGCCTTCCCAACCGGGGAGCGGCAGACGCCGAGGTAAAGGCGCAAGCCGTCGGGTGGCGGGCGCTGAGCTCGCCTCCGCCCGGCAGCCCCCTGCGGTCCACCGCGCCGGGGCCTCAGTCCCCGAAGGTCGGCATGTGGTCCTTTTCCTTCTCGTACATCTCGTCCACCATCTGCCGTATCTCCTCCAGCGAGAGCACGGCCGCCGTGAGGGGGTCGTAGGCGATGGACCAGTAGAGCATGTCCCGGTTTCCGCTCAGGCAGGCCTCGACGGCCATCATGATGGAGCTGGTGGCCATGTTGTTGAGGGCGGCAAGCTGCGGGGGCAGCTCCCCAACGTAGCACGGGTGGATGCCGCCCTTGTCCGCGTAGCACGGCACCTCCACCGAGCAGCCCTCCGGCAGGTTGGTTATCAGCCCCGTGTTCGCCACGGTGCCGTTGAAGCGGAAGGCCCCGTTGCCCTCCAGGGCGTTCATGATGTAGGAACCGTACTCATGGCCGCGCGCCAGCGTGAACTCCTCGGTCTGCTCGGCCTTCTTGCGCAGGCTCCCGATGTACTCGTTACGGTCTGTGCTGTAGAGTCTCTTGATGAAGCCGGTCTCGCCGTTGAAACCCTTGCCGGCGTACTTCTCTACCAGGTCTTCGCGTTTACGGAACCAGGGGTTGTACTCGGAGTTGTGGCCGCTGGACTCGGTGACGTAGTAGTCCAGCCGCCGCAGCATCTCCACGCGCGTGGTGTTGCCGTCGTACCACTCCTGGTTCTCCAGGGCGGCTTTGCGCACGCGGGGGTAGGCGTCCCGGCCGCGATGTTCGAACTCGAGCACCCACGCCTGGTGGTTGATGCCGGCCACCCACGAGGAGCATTCCTCCGGGTCCTCTCCGATGATGCGGGCCAGTTCCCGGTGGGCGCCCTGCACGCTGTGGCACAGCCCTATGAGGGCGACGTCGGTGGTCTCCCTGACGGCGTGGCAGAGCATGGACATGGGATTTGTGTAGTTGAGCATGAGGGCGTCGGGGCAGAGTTCCTCCATGTCGCGGGCGATATCCACCAGGACGGGGATGGTGCGCATGGCGCGGAAGATGCCGCCCGGGCCCATGGTATCGCCGATGCACTGGTCCACGCCGTACTTGAGGGGGATGTCAATCTCCCAGCGGATCGGCTCGCGGCCGCCGACCAGGATGGCCACGACCACGTAGTCGGCGCCGTCCAGGGCCTCGCGCCGATCGGTTGTCGAGGTGACGGTGGCCGGATAGCCGCCCTGCTCGATCATCCTGCGGGCGATTGTCTCCATGTAGCCGAGGGGTTCGGGGTCAACGTCCATGAGGCGGAAGGTGGAGTCCTGCAGGCCGGGGAAGCTGAGTGAGTCCCGTATCATAGCCTGGGCGAAGACGTGACTGCCGGCGCCGATGATGGCGATCTCTGACATGTTCGATTCTCCCGAGGGTCAAGGGGGCGGGGCACAGGGTGTCCGCCAGCGCGAAGCGAGGCATAGTAGCGCAGGGCGCCGGCGGGTGCAAAAGGAAAAGCGGCGGGCCTCACTCGACGGTGACCAGGTTGCGCCCGGAGCTCTTGCTGCGGTAGAGGAGGCGGTCGGCGCGGCGCACCAGCCCCTGGGGCGTGTCGAGGGCCCGCGCCGGCGTGGCGCCGATGGAGATGGTCACCCGGATGTCGCCGCCTTTGTGGGGAACGCTCGAGTGGGCCACCAGGAGGCGTGAGCGTTCGGCGACCGATTCCAGTTGCTCGGCGTCCACGTTCGCCAACAGGGCGAGGAACTCCTCCCCACCCCAGCGCCCCAGAAAGTCGAACGGCCGCAGGCTCCGCAGCAGAGTGGTGGCCACCATCTTCAGGACGCGGTCGCCGACGTCATGGCCGTGGGTGTCGTTGACGTTCTTGAACCGGTCAATGTCCACGAACAGCACACCGAACGGCCAGCCGTATCGGCGCATCTCTTCGAGCCGCTCGCCGAGTTTCTGCTCGGTGTAGCGACGGTTGCCCAGGCCGGTCAGGGGGTCCAGCAGGGCCATCTCCCGCAGTTCGTGCAGTCGGTCCAGGGCCAGCGACCCCCCCGAGACGGCGGAGAAGACCTCGATGGCCCCGCGAACGTTGCCGGCGGCATCCTTGACCGGCGTGGCACGCGCCAGCACGGGCACGCGGTGGCCGTCCCGGTGGTGCAGGTAGAGGCGCCCCTCGCGCTCTTGCCTGTCACTCATGACGGTCCGTAGCGGGCAACTTTCCCCGCATAGGCTCCGGCCGGCCTCGTCCACATGCTCCAGCGCACTGCCGGCGCAGACCTTCCCGACAACGTCCCCGGCGGCAAAGCCGGTCAGCTCCTCGGCCGCCTTGTTCCAGTAGAGCACCTTCCGCTGCCGGTCCACCACGTAGACGCCTTCATACAGGATGTCCAGCGCCTTCTGGTAACAGTAGTCCGGAATGTCCACCCTGATCCCCTCGAACGAAGGTAAAACCCTGCACACCCCGTGCGCGCGGGCCGGGCACGGGTCCGGCCATATTATGCCGCCGCGCGCCGTCCGATGGCAAGCAAGGTGGCCGGGAAGGAGTCACGCCGCCTCAGGAGTCGGCGTCAAGGGCCTCCTCGTCTTCCAAGATGGTGAACATATCGGTCACGCGGTTGGCGGAAAACACCTCCAAAATCCTGTCGGTCAGACCGAGCAGATACAGGTCACCCTCCCGTCGGCGAACGTTCAACTGCGCCTCGATCAGCGTGGCCAGCCCTCCGGTGTCCATGTACTCCACTCCGGCCAGTTCGAGCACAAGCCGCGGCCTCTTCGAGGGCAGGATTTTGTGCATTCGCGCGCGCAGCTCCGGGGCGGTGTCCACGTCAATGCGCCCCTCCAGGCCGAGGGCCGGGACGCCGTTGATAGACGTTTCGGTGATCTGTAGCCCGCTCACAACGCTGCTCCTTGCCGATTGCAGCTCGTCTGGCTCAGAGAACGCAGGCATCCTGCAGCAGGTAAACGCCGCACGGCTTGATGCGCACGGTCTCCTTGTCCTGTGGCGGATGCACCTGCTCGCTTTCCATGATGTCGAAGATCTCGGCCTCCGGGCCGACCGTCAACTCGAAGCTTTTGAATGACCACAGCACCTCCACGCCGGGCTCGGCGCCTCGCCACAGGATGCCGCGCCCTGCGGGCAGCAGGGAGGAGGTCTCCATGTGCTCGCGCACGGCCTGGAACGCCTTGTTGACGGCGCCGAACTCCGAGTCCCACCAGTCCTCCATTTTGCCGCCGGCGGCGCGTCCGGCGGTGCAGACGGGCATGTAGCTGAGCCGATGGGCGCAGCCGCGGAAGTAGACCTCCAGGGGGTCCCTCTCCCCGGCGGAGACCGCCTCGTGAGGGAACCTGAGCACCCGGTCCCGGAACATGAACTCGCTGTCGCTCTTGACGTCATAGGGCGGTTCAAGCCCCGGGGTGGCCAGCTCTCCGGCTCCCCAGGACAGGCACCGGTAGCCGATCTGCTGCAGCTCCGCCACCAGGCGCAGCCGCTCCATGGCCAGGCTGCGGATGGTGGCCGGGCTGCGCGCTATGCGGTTCTGGCCCGGCGGCCCCTCCCAGTCGAACTGGTCAGCAAAGCCCTCCAGCATGTTCGATGCGAACAGCGCCTCCACGCCGAACTCGACCCGTATGCGGCGCATATGCCGCAGCAGGAAGGCCCGGCAAGCGTCCTCCCGCAGGGCGGCCTCCAACAACATGTGCCCTTCCGGATAGCCCTCCCCCTCCTCCAGGCTGTCGGCCAGGAGCCAGCGGCGGCAGCAATCATCCAGGCACAGGGCCACCTCGATGCCGCGGGCGTGGGCGCGTTCCATGAAGCGCTCCACCGCCCGGGCCGCCTCCCTGCGGGCGCGCACCGTGTCCCCGGCGGGGGCGCAGGCGAGCATCAGGTCCGGTATATAGACGCGCTTGAAGCGGGCCCGGGCCAGGGCGTCCAGGCCGTGCTCCATCCTTTTTTCGGCGCCCCCCGCCCTTTCCATCCAACTGCTCGCCACCGCGCCGTCGTGCAGCACACCGGTGCTGCTGCGGTGGCGCGCCTCCAGCTCCTGGCGCACCGCGCAGTACTGGTCCACGCGCTCCGCCTCCTCGCTCACCTCCTCCTCGCAGCAGAGCACCAGGTGGGCCGGGAACTCCAGACATCCGCTCAGGTCGTCGCACAACTGGTGCCAGTGCACCATGTAGTTGCGGCCGGACTCTTTCTGAAACAGAGAATCGCAATGGAACACGTCCTCAAACGCCGTAACGAGCAGCGTCTGTTTGTCGAACTGGAAGGTGAAGCCCTGCAGAGCGGTGAAGAAGGGCAGGAACTGCTGGATCTGGACAGGCTCTTCGTCCCGCGTGCGCCAGGAGGTGCTGTAGGAATCTTCCTTGTTGCGGATGGTCTTGCGGGGCGGGCTGAAAGGGGAGGCCATCCAGAAATCATTGCCCGTGGCCCAGCCGCCCAGCTCCCAGGTGGAGCGGTCCTGGATGCGGTAGACGTGGTATTTGCGCGAGTAGAACTTGTAGGCGTAGGAGAAGCCGACGAACTCCATGCCGCCGATGGTGTGCTGCTCGGCGCGGATGGTCACCTGGAGCATGCCGCCGCGGTCGCGCTGCGACTCCTCCGCCCAACTGCCCACGTGCCAGCGGTCCTGCCCATCCCAGCAGAGCCACTCCATGCGGCCGAGGGAGACCACGAACGGCCTCAACTGCAGGACGACGCACTCCTCGGCCCGCTCGATGTCCTCGAACTCGAGCCGCACGACCTCGAAACCGTTCGGCGTGGTGATGAGCGGCAGCACGGGAAGTTCGTCCGAACGCAGCTTGCGACGTCCGAGCTTCACCTGGCCTATCCCCCCGAAGGTGTCTCCGTCTTTCAGTATCTCGACCGATATCCTGTTGTCAAAGCGCAGCCGAAAGCTCCTGTCGCTCTCTTTCCAGCGCATCTTGGTCCTCACGGGGTCTCAAGGACGGGGGGTTGCGTCCGCGCTATCCTTATAGGGCTTCAGGTGCGGATTTGCAAGCCGCCGAGCGTAGCGGACCATCTGTTCTCTCACGCTTACTGTGGCGTCATCGGAGCGGATCATGTCATAATAGCCTTGTGGACACATCGGGGCCTCCTGCGGTTGCATGCCACAGGGACCTTAGCCTTTCGGGGCCGATGTGTCCACTTCTGTTTGTCCCACTGGCTGCGCGCCTTCTTCCAGGCGGACAGGG
>PUMJ01000110.1 GCA_003551305.1 Candidatus Brocadiaceae bacterium | reverse complement strand
CCGCCACCAGGGCCGTCCCCACAATGCCGCCGCCCTGCTCGGTGAAGCCGCGGGCCCGCATCTTCTCGTCGGCGCCCGGGTAGATGTCCACCTCAACGATGATGTCGAAGGCCGTCACCCCGACGCCGACAACATCGTAATGTCTTGCCACCATGCGTGCTCCCCGATCATCAATGACACGGGGGGACCATGATAGCGATAAGCGGCGGGCGCGCAACCGAAGGCGGCGGGCCGACCCCGCGCGACGGTCTCTCGTTGACTTCGGGGACGAATCCTGTATCCTTGGGCTCCGGTGTCGGGCCGGAACAGAGTTCATGCGAGAGGAAACGTGATCCGCGAAACCCCATTCGAGTACCGCGATGGCGAGCTGTACTGCGAGGAGGTGCCGGCCGAGCAGATAGCCGCCGAACACGGGACTCCCTGCTACGTCTATAGCGCTGAATCGTTCCAGCGGCGATTCCGTTGCATACTTGAGGCCTTTGAGGCTTACGACCCCCTGGTCTGCTTTTCGGTCAAGTCCTGCAGTAACCTTTCGGTCCTGGAACTGCTGGCGCGGCAGGGCAGCGGGTTCGACATCGTCAGCGGGGGGGAGTTGTACCGGGTACTGGCGGCGGGGGCGGACCCCCGCAAGGTCGTCTTCGCCGGGGTGGGCAAGACCGCCGAGGAGATGGAGTTTGCCCTGCGCGAAGGGATATTCATGTTCAACGTAGAGTCACGCCCTGAACTCCAGCGCCTCAACGCCGTGGCGGAGCGGATGGGAACGATGGCGCGGGTGGCCCTGCGCGTCAATCCCGACGTGGACGCAAGGACGCACAGCAAGACGACCACTGGCAAAGGGCATGCGAAGTTTGGTATAGGTATTGGCGAGACGGAAAGACTGGCCGCCGAGGCCCGCGGTTGGGATGGCGTGGACGTGCGAGGGCTGCACGTGCACCTGGGTTCCCCCATACACAGTACAGAGCCTTACGAGCAGGCCCTGGCGAGACTGGCCGGCCTCTACGAGCGGTTGGGAGACGGCGGTTGCCGCCTGGACCACGTGAACATAGGAGGCGGCTACTGCATCTCCTACACGGGCGAAGAGGTCATCGGGCCGGACTCTTACGTGGAAGCGCTGAATTCTTATCTTGAAAAACTGAACTGCGTCGTTATCATTGAGCCTGGCCGGTACATTGCTGGTAACAGCGGAGTGCTGCTGACGCGGGTGATCTACCGCAAAGAGAACGAATACGGCAGGCGCCTGCTGATATGCGACGCAGCGATGAACGACCTGCTGCGGCCGACCCTGTATGAGGCGTTTCACAGGATTTGGCCGGCGCGGAGCCCGGGAGGAATGCCGCCGGTGTTGAAACCGGATGAGGAGCCCCCCGGCCTGACGGGGACCGAGAAGGTCGATGTGGTCGGTCCCGTCTGCGAGACGGGCGACTTTCTGGCCCTCGGGCGCTCGCTGCCGAAAGTTCAGGAAGGTGATCTGCTGGCGGTCTTCGATGCAGGGGCTTACAGCTTTACAATGAGTTCGAATTACAACAGCCGGCCCCGGCCGCCGGAGTTGCTGGCAGACGGTGAGCGGTGCCGCCTTATCCGGCGCCGGGAGACATACGCGGACTTGGTGGAACTGGAGAGAGACTACCTGTAGGTGGGGCGGCGTCGTCCCGCCCGGAAAAGACAAGACGGGAAGGGAAAAATTCGCCCGCCATTTCGATAAGGAGCTGCTCATGTGCACGCGTGCAAAGCGGTGGAGAACGGCCTTGACGGTTGTGGTCGCGCTTATGTTGGCGTGCGTCAGCGTCGCCGGCGCAAGTCAGACCGAGGACCTGCGAGTCCTCGACCTGTTCGAGCAGGGCATGACCTACTACAGGACGGGCGAATACGAGCACGCCCGGCGCACCTTCGACAGATTGCTCGCGCTGGAGCCCGGCATGCAGGCCGCCCTCAGGATGCGCGAGGAAGCCGACCTGGGCCTCATGTTCGAGATGAAACAGAGGGACGAACTCGGGCCACAGGCCGAAAAGCTCATAGACCTGATTATGCGGGCTGGCAGGGAAGCCAGACGCGATGTCCAGGACCCCGATGAACTCATCAGGATGCTGACCTCCGAGGACGTGCGCGAATACGGCGAGGCACAGGTCGCCCTCAAAGGCCACGGCCCCTACGCCGTCCCCTACGTGCTGCCCTTGCTGCAGGAGACCGACCCGGAGAAGCAGCATCTGGTCGGGCGCGCCGTAGGGCTGCTGGGCACCATGCAGCGGGATGCGACGCTTCCCCTCGTCGTGGCCATGTCGAACACTGACGACACCCTGCTGCAGCGTCGCATAGCCGGCGTTCTGGGGCAACTGAGCGACCCGCGGGCCCTGCCCGCACTGATGGGCCTGTGGGAGCAGACCGAGCCGGAGGAGCCCGCCCGCAGGGCTGCCGCAGAGGCCATCCGAAAGATCGCCGAGGTGGCGCCGGAGGCCCTGGAGTCGGCCGTGACGCAGTACGTCGAGATCGGGCTGGCCTATTTCTTTGAGGAGCAGGTGCGCGTGGGCTTCACCTTCGGCACCAGCGCGGACGTCTGGCACTGGAACCCCGCCGGCCGCACGCTGCCGCAGATGCTCCGCTACCAGGAGGTGCCCAACTACCTCTATTACCAGCGCATGGCCACGGAGACGGCGCTGGAGGGGCTGGCCATCGCTCCGGACAACGCCCGGTTGCGCGGATTGCTGGGCGCAGCGCTTGTGCGCCAGAAGGCTCTGACCGAGTATTTCAAGACCGCCGAGTTCAGGTTCGGCGGAAGGGACCTGACCGAGCAGGTGCAGCAGGAGGCGGCGCGGCGCGCCGAGGCGTTCGCCGTGCAGGTGCCTTTCGTGCTGAGTATGCTGGATGTGCCTATGGTGGCCCGTTCGCTAGACCTGGCGCTTGACGCCGGGGATGGCCCCGCGTCCCTCTACCTTGTGCGGATGCTCGGGGCGAAGCTGACGGCAACGCACCAGGCACCGCTACCCTCCGTGGCCGATGCCCTGGTGGCGGGGCTGAAATCCGGCGACAGGGACGTTCGTTATAACTCCGCCATCGTGCTCGTGGAGTCCTGCCCGCTCGGTGTCTCGGGCCCGCCGGACCAGATCATCGAAGTGTTGAACGCGGCGCTGCGTGCGGCGACCCAGCGCAGGGCGCTGATCATCATCAACGACTTCCAGACCCGAAACAGCCTGACCACCATCCTGAGGGACGGGGGTGTCGGGACCGTGGAGACGCGGGTGCACGATGGCAGCATCGAGGCCGCCCTTCACCTGGAACCGTCGGTGGACGCGATCTTCCTGTCCGGCAATGTGCCGGACCTGCTGTTCGGGCGTATCATCGAACTGCTCAAGGCCGACCCCCGCACAAAGGATCTTCCCCTTTACGTCGTGACGGGGCCGGCCGATCCCGCCGCCGAGGTGGGGGATTACGACGAGATAGACCGCGTCCTCACAACGGACGACATCCGGCGGGAGAAGCTGGAGCCCATCATCGAGGACGTGCTGGCCGTGAGCCGCACCGTCTTCACCGAAGAGGAGGAGCAGATCGTCCTGAAGGCGGTGAAGGCGCTGGACCGCGTTGATCCGGACACCACGGAATATCCGCTGGGCCGGCTCGAACCCGCGCTTATCCAGGCGCTCAGGGGATACCGGGAGCAGGTCACGGCCGCTGCTATCGGAGCGCTGGCCTCCTTCGGCACCGGGGAGTCCCTCGGGCCGCTGGGCCGCGTCGTGGCCGAGGGCGATACCGTCGAACTGCAGGCCGCCGCGTGCCGAGCCATGGCCGCCATCATGGTGCGCACGGGCGCGCAACCGCCTCAGAGGGCGCATGAGGCGTTGATGGCCGCTCTCGCCAGCGAACATGAGTTTCTGCGGCAGGCCGCCGCCGAAGCCCTCGGCGCGGCAGGCCTGGAAGCGGAGACAGAGATGTCCCTGATCCGAACCGAGGGTCTGGGGCTGGACTGAAGCGGTTTGATGTGCTGACCTGAGGGGCGACCGGCCTGTGAGCGGTCGCCCCTTTCCATTGGAGGGGAGGCTATACCCATGCTCAAAGGGCTGAGTGTCTGGGCCCTGCAAGAGAACGAGTCCCGCACGGCGCAGGAGCTATTTGAGGAGACCCGCGGGCACGGTTTCGACGGAATTGAACTCGCCATCGGCGAAGGCGGGCTGGTCACGCCGGAGAGCACCGAGCAGGACTGCCGCGCCCTCGTGGAGGTCGCCGAAGAAGCCGGCCTGACCATCACCAGCCTGGCCAGCGGCCTGGGCTGGCAATACCCCCTGACGGCCGACGAGGCGCAGGTGCGCGAGCGCGGGGTAGAACTGGTCAAACAGAGCCTGCGCGCGGCCGCCTGGCTCGGCGTGGATGTGCTGCTGGTGGTGCCGGGCATGCTGGCCCCCCTCGACGCGGAAACCGATGAGCACGTGCCCTACGACGTGGCTATGGAGCGGATGCGCACCGGCATTACCCGCTGCATCCCCACGGCCGAGGAACTCGGCGTGACGCTCGGCATAGAGAACGTCTGGAACCGCGTGCTGCTCTCGCCCACGGAGATGCGTGACTTCATTGATGGCTTTGACTGCGCTCGCGTCGGCTCCTATCTGGATGTCGGGAACATGATCCTGTTCGGCTATGCCGAGGACTGGATCCGCGTGCTGCGCCAGCGCATCTGTGCCGTGCACTTTAAGGACTTCAAGCGCTCCGTCGGCACCCTCGAAGGGTTCTGTGACCTGCTGGAGGGTGACGTCAACTACCCGGCCGTCATGGAGGAGTTGCGGGAAGTCGGGTACGACGGGCCGGCCGTGGCGGAATTCTTCGGGCTGGACGGGCCGGCGCTGGAGAAACTGAGCCGGACCATGGACGAGATACTGGCCATGTGACTGCGCGCCGTCGCGCCCCGCTTGAAGCGTTGGGACCCCTCCATGACCGCTGAGAGCGTTTACCTGGATGGCAGGATCGTGGGACGCGCCGACGCCCTCGTCTCGGCCTTTGACCGCGGCTTGCTCTACGGCGACGGTGTGT
>PUMJ01000123.1 GCA_003551305.1 Candidatus Brocadiaceae bacterium | reverse complement strand
GTGCCGCCCTGGAAGGACCGACCGACTACGCCGAAACGCTCGAACGCATCCTGGCGGCCCCCAACGTCCGCTCCAAGGAATGGATCATCCGCCAGTACGACCACGAGGTCCAGGGCGTCACCGTCATCAAGCCGCTTGTGGGCGTCCAGCACGACGGACCGGGCGATGCCTGCGTCATCGCGCCGCTGCTCGGCTCCAACAGCGGAGTGGCCGTCGGGTGTGGGCTCAACCCGAAATACGGCGACATTGACACCTACCACGCCGCCGCCTCCGCCCTGGACGAGGCCCTCAGGAACATCACCTGCGTCGGGGGCTCCATAGACCGCACGGCCATCCTGGACAACTTCTGCTGGGGCAACACGAGCCGCCCGGAACAACTCGGCACTCTGGTGCGGGCCGCCCTGGCATGCTATGACGGGGCAGTCGGGTTCGGCGTCCCGTTCATCAGCGGCAAAGACAGCCTCAACAACGAGTACAACACTGGCCAGGAAGTCATAAGCATCCCCCCCACCCTGCTGATAAGTGCCATAAGCGTTGTAGAGGACGTCCGCCGCAGCGTCACGATGGACCTGAAACGTACCGACAGCCTCCTGTACCAGGTGGGGGCGACGCGGCCGGAACTGGGCGGCTCCCACTACCTGGAACTGTTCGACCTGGTCGGCCGCACTGTGCCACGCGTGAAACTGCCACAGGCGGCTTCGATTATGCGGAGAGTCCACGCGGCCATAGACGCGGGGCTTGTGGCGGCCTGCCACGACCTGAGCGAAGGCGGCCTGCTGGTGGCCGCTGCGGAGATGGCCTTCGCCGGGGGCATCGGGCTGGATCTTGAGCTGGCCGAGGTGCCCTGGGAAGGCCCCGAGGATCAGCGCCTGGACGCCGTGCTGTCCTTCGCCGAGTCCAACAGCCGCTTCCTGGTCGAGGTTCCCTGCGAGCGGAAGGAGGACTTCGAACGGGTCTTTGGCGGAGCGCCGCTCGCTCTCGTGGGACGGACGACAGAGCGGACTGAACTGAGAGTGCGAGGCCTTGAGGGGGGCGAACTGTTGCGGGCGCCGCTGGAGCGCCTGAAAGCCGCCTGGCAAACGCCGCTGGTGCCGCACTGAGGCGCGCGCTGGTGGAGCCGCCGGGCCGGGTAGGATCGGCCGTCGTGCGGCGCCGTTTTCTCAAGCCCCGACGGGGCTGAGGAAATAATATGCCTGCGGCAGCGGTTTTGCTTGACAGGCTGCCACAGTGTCTATACAATACAAAAGGTGAAGAGTTTGCTCTGAGTGACTGTACACGAACGCCATTGCCGTCGTTGTAGCCGGAATAAATGACGGATGCGGTTTGAGGCTTCGGTGTGCTGCCCACGTGAGTAGCAGCGTCCCACGGAGGCGCATATCCGTCGGGTGGGCGGAACACCTTTTTTTGTCCCGGGGCTGGAACATGCAAGGCAAAGAGATACTACGGCTCGTTGATAGCCTCCACAGAAACAAGGATATCGACGTCGAGGTGATCTTCCAGGCCATCGAGAGCGCTCTGCAATCGGCGGCCAAGAAGCACTTCGGCACCGAGGAGGAGGACATCACGATCCAGATCGATCGGGACAGCGGAGACGTGGCCGCCATCCGGGGCAATGAGCGACTCGAGCCGGAGATGCTCGGCCGCATAGCGGCCCAGACCGCCAAGCAGATAATCATCCAGAAGATCCGCGAGGCCGAGAGCCAGACCATCTACGAGGAGTACATCGAGCAGATCGGCGACCTGGTGACCGGCAGCGTCCAGCGCTTCGAAGGCGGCGCCATCATCGTCAACCTGATGCGCACCGAAGCCATACTGCCCCGCTCCGAGCAGATACCCGGCGAGCACTACCAGGCCGGCGAACGCATCCGCGCCATCATCCTCGACGTACGCAAGCAGGCCAACAGCATCGTCAAGATATTCCTCTCGCGCACGAGCCCGGACTTCATCCGGCGCCTGTTCGAACTGGAAGTGCCGGAAGTCGCCGAAGGAGTTGTCCAGATTCGCAAGATTGCCCGCGAGCCCGGCCTGCGCACCAAGGTCGCTGTCGAGAGCCTGGATGCCCGTGTTGACGCCATAGGCGCATGCGTCGGCGTGCGGGGCACCCGCATCAAAAGCATCATTGACGAGGTCAAGGGCGAGAAGATAGACATTATCCCGTGGAGTGAAGCCCCCGAGACCCTTATAGCCGACAGCCTCCGGCCGGCCGACATCCTCCAGATCACTCTCGAGGAAGGCGAAACCACCCGGCGCGCCGTCGTCACGGTCCCCGAGGACCAGCTCTCGCTGGCCATCGGGTGGAAAGGCCAGAACGTCCGCCTGGCCGTCAAGATGACGGGGTGGGACATAGACATCGTCCCCCCCGAAACGGAGGATGCCGAAAAGGAAGAGCCCGAAGAAGAGGTCGTGGAGCAGGTAGGGGAAACGGCCACCGAAACCGACACTCTCGACACCATGGACCAGCAGCCGGTGGCCGAACACCAGGTGGAAGAGCAGAGCCTGGATGCACAGGGATCCGAGCAGAGCGTGAGGCCTGCCGAAGAGGAGATCGAGCAGCCCGAAGCGGACGTCACCACCGAGGGCTGATCCCCCCTCGCCCTGTGCTCCACGCAGTGTCCGGGCCTCCCCCGGTTCAGCCCAAAGACGTGTTGCCTGAGATTGTAGGTGATCCAAAGTGGCACAGAACGTAAAGATCTACGAAATCGCCCGCAACATAGGCATCGGCAGCAGTGAGCTGCTGGAGATATGCCAGAGAGCGGGATTCGACGACATAACACACCACTCCAACGCCGTTGCCCCCGAGCGTGCCGAGGAGATACGTAAGGCCGCCATCCGGCTCTACAGACCCAAAGAAGCCCCCGTCATCAAGCCTTCTGCAGAACCCAAAAAGCAGAAAAAACAGAAGGAACAGAAACCAAAAGCCGAGAAGAGACCTTCGCGCCGGAGGGAAAAGGCCGACAAGGAGAAGCTACCCTCCACCAAAGACGTCAAACCGGTGCCCCCTCCCGCCCCCAGGGGCACAACCACCCGTTCCGGCGCCGTCGAAGAAGCCGAACAAGAAGTGCAGCGCCGCAAACAGAGAAGCCGACGGCGTGAAACGGAGCAGAAGCCGAAGAAGGAAAAGATCCGCAAGCGGACCATCGTCTTCAAACAGCCCAAACAGCCCCGCCCGGAAAAGAAGCGAGAGTCGAAGATCGAGATGGAGTCGCCGGTCACCGTGCGCGACCTCTCCGAAAGGCTCGGCATCCCCGCCAGTGAGATCATCAAAGAGCTGATGTTCGAGCACGGCGTGCGCGCCAGCATCACCCAGACCATCGCCGACGAACTGGTGGAGATGATCGGCCTGGCCCACGAGGTGGAAATAACGCTCACCGAGCCGAAAACGGCTGAAGAGCTGCTGCTGGAATCCCTGCCCGAGGACTCCCCGGAAGAGCTGCAACCCCGGCCCCCCGTGATCGCCCTGCTCGGCCACGTGGACCACGGCAAGACCACCATCCTGGACCAGATCCGCCACACCCACGTGGCCGAGTCAGAGGCCGGCGGCATCACTCAGGACATCGCCGCCTGGCAGGTGGCCGCCCACGGACAGCTCCTCACGTTCGTCGACACCCCCGGCCACGAAGCGTTCACCGAGATGAGAGCGCGCGGCGCGCGCGTCACGGACGTGGTCATCCTGGTGGTGGCCGCCGATGACGGCGTGATGCCCCAGACGGTCGAGGCGATTGACCACGCGCGGGCCGCCGACGTCCCCATCGTGGTGGCCATCAACAAGACTGACAGGCCGGACGCCAACCCGATGCGCGTGCGCCAGCAGCTGGCCGGCCAGGATCTGGTGCCCGAGGACTGGGGCGGGGAGGTCGGCTGCGTCGAGGTGAGCGGGCTCACCGGCGAAGGCATCGAAGAACTGCTTGAGCGGGTGGCCCTGGAGGCGGAACTGCTGGAGACCAAGGCCAACCCCGACCGCAACGCCTCCGGTGTGGTGCTGGAGGCCCGCATGCAACCCGGACTCGGCGTCGTGGCCGAGGTTATCGTCCAGAGCGGAACTCTCCACACCGGCGACACCCTGGTCTGCGGCAACGCCTTCGGCTCGGTCAGGTCCATGCACAATGACCGGGGCGAAGAAGTGCAAGAGTCCACGCCCGGCCAACCCGTCTCAATAGCCGGCCTGGACAAAGTGCCCGAGGCGGGCGAGAGCTTCCTCGTGGTGGACGACCAGGAGACGGCGCGTAAGGTCGCCGGCGAACGCGAAGAGCAACTGCGCCGCCGCCGACTGCAGGCCAGCCGCCCGAAGGTGACCCTCGAAAACCTCTACGACCGCATCCAGAAGGGCGAGACGCAGCAACTGCGCATCGTGCTGAAAGCGGACGTCCAGGGCTCGCTGGACCCTCTGGTGCATAGCCTGAGAGACCTGGGCAACAAAGAGGTGAGCGTGCGTATCATCCACAGCGGGGTCGGCGACGTCACTACCAGCGACGTCGTGCTGGCAGAGGCGTCCGACGCCCTTGTCGTGGCCTTCCGCGTCCGGCAAGACGAAAAAGTGCGGGAGATGGCCGCAGCCCGCGGAGTCGATATACGCCATTACGACGTCATATACCACGTGATAGACGAAGTGCGGGACGCGCTGGAAGGTCTGCTCGAACCCGAGAAGAAAGAGGAAAGACTCGGGCTGGCCGAGGTCCGCCAGACCTTCAGCACCAGCCGTTTCGGGACCATCGCCGGCTGCTACGTCATCGAGGGAAGCATCCGCAGAAACGCACGCGTGCGTCTGCTCAGGGGTGGCCAGGTGATGCACGACGGCTCGATCGGGTCGTTGCGGCAGGAGAAAAACGACGTGCGTGAGGTGGACAGCGGCCGCGAATGCGGCATCAACATCCAGGGGTTCAACAGCGTCCAGGTGGGGGACGTCATCGAGTGCTACCAGGTCGTCACTGTGAAGCGCACACTCTCGGCCAGCCAGGCTGGCGAGAGCTCCGCCTCCTGACACGGCCGGCACAACCCGCCGTCACCGATGATCGTTGGAACGATTGAGATTCGCCTGAACCTGTACGAGGCCAGGAGCCTGAAGGACAAACGCCGCATTCTGGCCAGCCTGAAGGACCGCCTCCGCAACAGGTTCAACGTCAGCGTGGCCGAAGTCGACAGCAACGACATGATCCAGAGCGCCGTGCTCGGCGTCGCGCATGTCGCCAACAACAGCCGTTACGTCGACAGCACCCTCAGCAAACTGGTTGACCACGTGCGGATTTTCCCGGCCGTAACCCTCGTGGACTATTCCATCATCATCTCTTAGGGTAGAGCGCGCTATGAAACCCCGCAAGAAACGGCGAATCGAAGAGGTGCTCCGTCGCGAGCTGAGCACAATCGTGCTCTACGAGCTGAGGGACCCACGCGCCGGGTTCGTCACCGTGACCGGAGTCGAGTTGAGCGAGGACCAGCGGGCGGCCAAAGTGCTGATCACCGTGCGCGGCACCGCCGAGGAAACCCGCCAGACCCTCGACACCCTCCGGCACGCGCGCGGATTCATGCAGAAGCTCATCGGCGACCGGCTGAAGCTGCGCTACACCCCGGTGCTCAGTTTCGAAGAGGACACCGAGATCCAGGAGGTCATGCGGCTGGAAGCCCTCATAGACCGCGCGCGCCGCGAGGACCGCGAGTACAGGCCCTGAACCCCTTCCCTCAGCAAGGACCATCGAGACAGTGCTAGCCGCCGAAAGCAGACAGAAGCAGGCCGGCCGATTGGCGAAACTGGCCGTGGAAAAGCATGGCGAACTGAAGGGCCGCAAGGCCCGCCCCCCGCTGAATCAGCTCGTGTTGAGCATCTTCTACCACGAGACCAGCGTGCGGCGGGCCACGCGGGCGCTCAGGCAGTTGAAACGCACCTTCGCCGACTGGAACGAGGTGCGCATCAGCCACCCGGCCGAGGTCTCGTCCGCCCTGTCTTCGGCCCGCTGGGCGCGCATCGGCTCCGAACGCCTCCTGTGGGCCCTGCGCGAACTGAACGACGCCTACCACCGCACGAACCTGGACTTCCTGGCAGAGTTGACCCCCGCCCAGGCGCGCAGCTGCCTGAAAAGCCTGCCGACCGTCCAGAGGCACCTGGCCGACGAAGTGCTGCTGCTGAGCCTGGAAGTCCCCGTGCTGCCCCTCTCCCCCGCCGCCGCCCGGATGTGCCACCGCTGCGGCCTGCTGCAGGACGACCGCGTGACGGTCAAGAACCAGCGGACCCTGATGAAGCTTTTCGGCAAAGACTTCTTTGTGCCTCTCCACATGTTTTTCTGTGACACGGCGGAAAGATACTGCCGGCCGGAGGAACCCCGGTGCGAGAAGTGCCCCGTGGACGGTCAGTGCCCAACCGGCGCAGAATCCAGCTCTCATTCCACTTCATAGACGGCAGGGCCACTTCATGAAGCAGCTTGTTTTCGGTATCCCTAAAGGCAGTCTCCAGCAATCCACACAACAGCTTCTGCTGAAGGCCGGCTATCGCGTCGAATTCAGCCACCGCTCCTACTACCCGGCCATAGATGACGAGCAGATAGACGCCCGCCTCATCAGACCCCAGGACATGTCCCGCTTCGTCGAAAAGGGTTCCCTCGACGCCGGACTGACGGGCGCCGACTGGGTGGCCGAGAACGAGAGCGACCTGGTGCGCGTCTGCGACCTCGTCTACGCCAAGCAGGAGCTCACCCCCATCCGCTGGGTCGTCGCCGTCGGGGAAGATTCCGACATCCAATCCATCGAAGACCTGCAGGGCAAGAGGATCAGCACCGAACTGGTCAACGTCACCCGCCGCTACCTGGCCCGCCACGGAGTCGAGGCTGAAATCGAGTTCAGCCACGGTGCCACCGAAACGAAGGTGCCGGACCTGGTGGACGCCATCGTGGAACTGACCGAGACCGGCGCCAGCCTGCGCGCCAACAGGCTGCGCATCGTGGACGTCGTCATGGAGAGCACCACGCAGCTTATCGCCTCCCACGCCGCGTGGGAAGACGAATGGAAAAGGAGCAAGATCGAGAACCTGGGCACTCTGCTGCACGGGGCCGTGCTGGGCGAGAGCAAGGTGGGCCTGAAGATGAACGTCCCCAAAGGCGCCCTGCAGAAGGTGCTCTCCCTGCTGCCCGCTCTGCGCAACCCCACCGTCAGCAACCTGGCCGACGAGTCCGGATGCGCCGTGGAAACCGTGCTGGACGAAAAAGTGGCCCGTGATCTCATACCGCGTCTGAAGAGGGCCGGCGCGGAGGGCATCATCGAGTATGCCCTCAACAAGGTCATCCTGTGAGCCGCTCGGGCTCCTCCAGCATGGTCTTGAGGGTGCGGAAGAATTCTGCCGCCTCAGCCCCGTCAACGACCCGGTGGTCGGCGCTGACCGAGACGTCCATCACGCGGCCCACCCATATCTTGCCCCCGGCAGCCACCGGCTGCTCCCGGATGCGCCCCACGCCGATGATGCAGCTCTCCGGCGGGTTGATGATGGGCAGGAAGTAGTCCACCCCGTACATGCCCAGATTGCTCAGGGTTATCGAGCCGCCCTCGTACTGCTCGGGTATCAGGCGCCCGGCCCGGGCCGCATCCGCCAGCGAGCGCAGCTCCGGCGCGATAGCCTCCAGGGCCTTCCGGTCCGCCTGCCGCACCACGGGCACGAAAAGGCCCTCCTCGACCGCCACGGCCACCCCGACGTTGCACTCCTCGTTCAGCACGACGCCATCGCCGTCGAACCGGGCGTTCACGCGAGGATGCTCCCTCAGCGCCAGCCCCACGGCCCGCACCAGCAAAGTCGTGACGGTCAGCTTGACCGGGGACTGCTCCTTCAGCCCGGCCAGCAGGTCCATCGCCGGCCCCATGTCCACCTGCCCCGTCAGGTAGAAGTGCGGCACGGCCTGCTTGGAGCGGGTCATACGCTCGGCAATCGTCTGGCGCATAGGCGTCAGCTCTACGCGGCGGCCCGCGCGCGCCGTCGGACGGCCCACGCCCTCCGCCAGAGCCTTCTCGACATCCATCCTGCGCACGCGTCCTTCCACGCCGCGGGCGACCGCCGGCAGGTCCACGCCCCGTTGGAAGGCATACGCGAGGGCGGCCGGGGTGTATGAGACCTCATCCAGCGCCGCCAAGTAGGCGTCAACGTCGCGCTCTACGATGCGCCCGCCCGGCCCGGAACCGCTCAGCACCTCCAGCGGCACCTTCTGCTCGCGGGCCACCTTGCGCGCGCGCGGCGAAGCGAACAAGCGGCCCGCCGCCGGCTCCGCCACCGGCTCTGCGGCCGCATCAGGAGGCGTCACCTCGGCGGCGGCCTCCGGCTCGGCCCGGGCCGGCGCCTTCACCGCCTCCAGGTCGTCAGGCAGTTCTTCATCGGGATCACCGATGATGGCTATCACCTCGTTGACCGACACGGTCTCGCCCTCGGCGGCCAGTATCTTGCGCAGCGTGCCCGCGACGAACGCCTCTACCTCCAGGGTCGCCTTGTCGGTGGTCAGCTCGTAGAGGACTTCCCCCTTCTCAACGGGGTCGCCTTCCCGTTTGTGCCATTTCTCGATCGTGCCTTCTTCCATGGTCTGCCCGAGACGGGGCAGCAAGACGCGATGCAGCATCGTTGCAGGCTCCACAGCGTTGATAAGGGTAGATACGTGCGCGGTTCGACGGCGCCGGACCGCCTATTCTACGCCAGCCGGCCCGCTCCTGCAAACACGCCGGCTCAGCCCGCCAGCCGGCCGCGGAACAGGGGGCTGCGGTGCATCGCCACGCTCGCCACCAGGCCGAAGGCGGCATAAGTCGTCAGCAGCGACGAACCCCCGTAGCTGACCAGCGGCAGCGTCAGCCCCGTTATGGGGGCCAGCCGCAGCGAGACCGCCATGTGAAGGAACGCCTGGGCCGTGAAGACCGACAGGACGCCCCCCACCACCAGCCGGCCGAAAGGATCCTCCGTCCTCCAGGCCACCCACGCCATGCAGGCCGCCAGCACCACGTAGGCCAGCACCAGCGGAGCCGTCCGGGCAAAGCCCCACTCCTCTGCGATGACCGGGAAGATGAAGTCGGTGTGTCGTTCAGGTACCCGCCCCAGCCGGTTCAGCACCCCCCGGCCCCAGCCCTGCCCGTGCATGCCGCCCGCGCTGATGGCAAGCATCGCCTGTTCGGCATTGTAGGAGGCGCTCGACTCCGGGTTGGCCGCCGGGTTGATAAAGCTGGCGACCCGCTGCTTCTGGTACGGCCGCAGCACACCCGGGGTGAACCACGCCGCCGCCAGCAGCACGCAGCCGACCAGGGTCAGGAGGGCGAAATTGCGCCACCGCACTCCCCCCAGAAAGGCCACTCCGCAGAAGGCCGGCACCAGCATGAGGGCCGCCCCGAAGTCCGGCTGGACGATCGTGAGGGCCATGGCCACCCCCGTCAACACCAGGGGCACCGCCAGATGACGCAGCCGCTCGGTGTGTTGGGGAAAACGAAAGTAGTCGGCCAGCGCCAGCACAAGCAGCAGCTTCATCGGCTCGGAGGGCTGCACGTTGAACAGGCCCAGATCATACCACCTGCGCGCGTTGTTGACCGTCACCCCCAGCGGCGTCCAGAGCCCCGCCAGCGCCAGCAGGCCCAGCAGGTAAAGCGGCAGCGTAATGCCGGCAAAATGCCGGTAATCAACCAGTGCCACCATGCCGAAGACCGCGCAGCCCAGCCCCGCGAAAACGAGGTGCTTGATCGCATGGCCCTGCGAGTGCGAACTCCAGATGAACGCCGCCCCCAGGGCCGTCAGCATCACCGCGCCCAGGGGCAGCAGCCAGGGCATGCGCCGCCAGCGGATGCGTCCCGTCAGGACTTGCAGTGACGCCGCAATGCTCATAGCTCACTCCACCAACCCCGCGCCGGCCGCCGAGCGGCAGAAGTACACTTCCGCTTCGCCCTCCATGTCGGGATGCGCCTCCAGGTAACGGCCCAGCGCCTGCTCCGCGATCTCGGCCTCCGCCTCGGGCCGGGCCAGCCCGATACAGCAGCCGCGGAAGCCCGCGCCGCTGAACCGCGCACCGTAGACACCCTGGCACTCGTGCAGGGCCCGGAACGCCGAGCGGAGGTAGTCGTTGCCGCACTCGTAATTCCCAACGGAACTCCACCCTGACTCGTTCATCAGCCGGCCGAACCCCTGCAGGTCGCCGCGTCGCCACAGTTCGGTGCCCCGGCGCACGCGTTCCTGCTCACCGAAATAGTGGGCCGCGCGCCGGTCGAGCGGCTCGGGCAACGCGGCACCGAAGCGCTCGAAAACCTCACGGGGCACGTCTCCGAGCACCGGCTCGGGCGGGGACTCCAGGCCGCCCGCTTGCAGAAGGAGCCGCGCGGCCTCCCGGCACTCCTCCACACGACGGTTGTAGTCGCTGTCGGAGAGGGCAGACCGCAGCCCGCTGAAGAGGACGGCGACGCAGAAGTCACTCTCGCCCCCGAGAGGCAACAGCCGGCGGCGGCGCGTACGGCAGTCCAGGTGCATCAGGTGGCGGGGCCGCCCCAGCAGGATGCTCGACTGGTCCAGGATGCCGTTGTTCAGGCCGATGAAGTCGTTCTCGATGCGACGGTCCAGCTCGATGTTCTCCTCCTCGGAAACCCACAGCCCGTTGGCGCTCTGGAGGGCCAGCAGGTAGGCCACCCCGGCAGCGGCGGACGAACTGAGGCCGCCCACGTTCAGCGAACCGTCAACCACGCCCCGGAAACCCCGCTCGAGTTCCCCGCGCCCCCGCAGGGCGCGAACCGCCCCGCGCAGGTAATCGGCCCAGTCCCCCGCGGGTGCGGCGCCGGGAGCCTCCAGCGGCACACGCGCCTCGCCGGAAAACTGCCGGCTGCGCGCCGTGACCACAGGCTCCTCGGTGGGCACGAACGCCAGCAGCAGCGAACGGTCCAGCGCCATGCCGGTCACTTCGCCGAGTTGATGGTCCACGTGCGCCCCCAGGGGGCAGGCGCGGTAGGGACTGCGAACGACCTGGACCCGGGCGGCACAAACTCCGGCCCATTCCGCTACTTCCGTCCGCAGGGCCACCACACGGTGCTGTTCCTCCGCTGTCAGCCTATCAGCAAGCATCGCCATCCGTCGGGTGGGCGTTACCGGAAGTGGCCGGCCCCGGCGGACACAGCCCTCTCGCGGTCCTCACCGCGTCACGCCGGGGGCACGCTAACTCAACTGGACCCAACGATATCAGAAGCGCCGGGGCGGAGGCAAACGACACGGCAACCGGGCCCTCCGCCCGGCTGCCGTCTTGCGTTGCTGTTGCCCCGGCGGCCAGGGCCGGGAAGGGCCCACATGCACCGGGACACCCCGGCGCGCACAATCCCCCCCTTCGCAGACTCACGTGCCCCGAGGCGAGAGGCAGACGTCAACGTCCTCTCTACCGTCGCCGACGGGTTGAGCCGGTAGTCCTGCGGGGACGCCGCGACGGAACTGCCCCCCGGTGGGACGGTTGGTGGATGCTGTCGAAATGACGCCGCGACGAGCCGGCACGGTACACCCACCTCACCGTGAGCCCCGTGGACGGCCGGCGCGGCTCGGCCCACTTCGGCCGTCTGTGGGGTTCGGCCCACTTCGGCCGCCTGTGCGGCCGGCGGGTCCCCGTCCGGGCCACAACGGTGCAGCCCGTCAGCAGGAACGCAGTTGCCACAAGCAACAGCGCCACGCCCAGGCGGCGCACCCGGACACTCAGTCCTTTTCGGTTCTCTGCGGCCCCGTGTAGCGCCATGGCCACCATCCCTTCGGCTTCACAAAGGCGCAGGGTAAGTCACGGCTCGGGGCGCGTTTCATCCGTCGGCCCCGGGCCGACCCGGTTCCACGGGCAGCAGAACCACCCGGCCCGAACCGGGTTCTTCCTCGTCCTCCACGAGCCTGCCCAGGAAGCGGTCACCGCCCAGCGGCCGAAACGCCCAGGTGCGGTCCGACACCAGGACGATCAGGCTCCCCGTATCGCGCTCCCAGCGGGCCTCAGAGGGCAGGCCATGAACGGTGTTATCCTCCAGTAACCTGATCCGGTGCCGTTCTTCGCCACCCTGCACCCAGGCGTACTCGCGAGGGGGCGCCCACTGCTCGATGAGGGCTTCTCTACGGGTCTGCACCTCCCGTTCAGCGCGCTCGGCGGCCCGCCGGGCCTTCTCCAGCTCCACGACGTAATGCTGGTCGTATATCTCCTGGAACTTCTCACGGTACGGTTCGCTCATCTCCTCGAACTGCTCAACCGCCCTCTCGTGGGCCGCCTCGGCCTCAGCAGCCTTCTGCTCGGCCTCCAGCAGCTCCTGCTCGTGGCGGGCCTTCAGGTTCTGAAGCTCCTCGACCCGTCGGCGGGCTTGTTCCGCATACCTCCGGGCTCGGCGAAAGCGACGAAACCTCCGGGTCTTGGAGAGGTCGTCCACCCCGAGGATGACCGTCGCGTCATAGAAGGGATCGGACTCCCAGTAGTGCATCCGCCTTGTCTGCCTGTCGAGTTCTTCCTCGAGGCGTCTCCAGCCGCCCCCGGGCGCAGCGCGCCCCGGGCGTCCCGCCGACGTATACTCCACCAGGTACTCATCCCGCTCCCAGCGGACCCACGGGCCCACGCGCCTCTCAAGTCGGCGCAGGTCGCGAGCCAGTTCCTCTTGACGGTCCCGTGTCGCTTCCACCCGGTCGTGAGCTTCACGGAACTCCGGATGACTGCGGGCAAATTCCCGCATAGCGGCCTGGAAGGCTTCCCGCTCCACACGTCGGGTGGGCACCCCTTCCGCCATTGCGAAGCTGCCCAGGCAGAAAGCAAGCAGCACCACGAAAAGGAGGTTCACGTGTCTGATTCCGGGCTCCATGACGCACCTCCTCGCTAAGGGCCGGTCTCCCAACCCCTTGCCGCCCCCCCCTCGTGGGCTTCGTCACGGATGCCTGGCAGGCGCAGGTCTCAGGTTGTCTCACCGCTCTCCTGTGGCCAGGGACGGGAGACGGGCATTCTCACTTCCTCTACGTACACGATGGCGTACGCGCGCCGGTCTGTCAAGCCGGTTGTGCCGGCGCCGGTCTCACCACCGCAGCCGCGCATGGCGAAAAACACCTGCCGGTTGGCACGCGGCGCCCGAACGTCGAATGCCCCCGGGCACCGGCCGGGCATTGACATTTTGGCCCGGAACGACTATAATTGGGTATAGGTAGTGTCGTGCCGCTCTGGCAGTGGAAACGTACCGGCAAGAATCGGACAGGTTCTGCGAAACGAATCCATTATGCTGTAAGGTCCTTGTTTCATGCCGTTTGCGAAGATATTCGCTGGTGCCGGACGGCGCGTCCGACATCGCCAGTGAGCCATGTGGCATTCCAGGCCCTTTGTGTGCCCCCCACCTGCCCTACCATGGACGGGAGCAGTGGAGAGCCGCCGGGTGGGGGCTTGCCTGACCAGGAGTGATACCGATGGATTTGCAGCAGTTGCACGATTGGGACGTGACCACTGAGCAGGCGCGCGAGCTGCAGGAGGAACTGCGGCGGCGGGTCGAGTTGCGCCCGCTGCCCTCTGACATCCGCCTGGTAGCGGGTGCGGACGTGGCCTTCAGCCGAGAGCGCAACATGGTGTTTGCCGCCGTGCTCGTGCTGCGGCTGCCCGAGTTCGAGGTCGTCGAGCAGGTCGGTTCCCACATCCCCTGCCCTTTCCCCTACGTGCCGGGACTGCTCAGCTTTCGAGAAGGGCCCGCTGTGGTCGAGGCGTTCCGGCGCGTCCACCGGCGCCCGGACGTGGTCATCTTCGACGGGCAGGGCATGGCCCACCCCCGCCGCATCGGCCTTGCCACTCACATGGGCCTGTGGCTGCGCACGCCTACCGTCGGCTGCGCCAAGAGCCGGCTGGTGGGCGAGCACGTGAGCCCGGGACCGGAGAAAGGCGAGCGCGTGCCGCTGCTGGAAGAAGGGGAGCAGATAGGCGTGGTCCTGCGCACGCGCACGGAAGTCAAACCCGTCTTCGTGAGCCCGGGCCACATGGCGGACCTCGAAACGGCGGCGGACCTGGTGCTGCGCTGCTGCCCGCGCTACCGGCTGCCGGAACCCACGCGCCTCGCGCATCACGCCGTCAGCCGGCTGAAGGCCGACTATCTGGCGGGTCCCGGCCCGGAGTGAGCCCCTGCCTGTGCCCGCATCTTCTCGCAACCTGGATCGCCCCAGCAGCGCCGGGGACGGTATTCAGGCGCTCCCCTGGCCGGAGCGGCCCGGCGGAGTGAAGACTGCCCGACGGCTCGGAGGAGGGATACAGGGTGCAAAGGGGGAAAGCGGGCGGCTCAGCCGGCGTCCATTTCCTCTTCCCAGCCCACGCCGAGCAGCTCATCGGCCAGCCTGTGCAGGGCCTGCAGGCTGCTCCAGCGCACCGTCAGGTCGCGTTCGTCGGCCACCTCACGCACGGTCGCGCACAGGTTGAGCAATCGCTCCACGTGGGGCGTCTCGGGGCCGGCCCAGTCGGTGACGTTCGAGGTGGTGAAATGGACCACGCGCAACTCCTCCCCCTCCTCTTCCATGCGGTCAAGCTGCCGCTCGATCAGGTCATGGGCGTAGTCGTGAACGTCCGGCTCCTCGATGCGCAGGTGCGGGGGCGTATAGGTCTCATAGCTCACGTAGGCAGCGGCCTCGTAGTCGCTGGTGACGGGCACCTCCAGGTATTCCATGGTGCCGGCCGCCATGCGGTCCAGCGGGTCGGTGTGGTGGGGGAAGGGGTAGCTGCGGAACCACATGCTGCACTGGTCGTTGTCCATCCGCCCCGGCAGAGAGCAACTGCCCTGCTGGAAGCCTTCCATGCAGAGCACGTGGAAGGTGTAATCATTGGCGCTGAAGAAGCCGGAGCGGAACGCGGCGGCCGGGCGGGAAAGCTCATCGGTCCAGACCTTGCGCGCCAGCGACACTATCTCCCGCTGCCGCTCGTAACCATAAGAGCCCAGATAGCTCTGATAGCCGGAGAGCTGCGGATGGCACAGCACACCGAGTTCGCAACCGGCCTCAGCCAGTTCGGCGGCTACGTCCCTGAGCCGGGCCGCCGCCTCCGGCGCGATGAAGTAACTCGCCCCGAAACCCTCCTGGTCGAGGGCCTGGGCGAAGGCCAGCGGCGCGCTGACCGCCTTGTCCCACCGCTCGGGGCCGTGCACTTCCTCCCTGACCTCGGCAGGCAGGCAGTCCATCGTGAACACTACGTATAGCGAGTCCTCGCTCCTCAACTCCACCCTCCGCACAAGTGCGTCCCCAGTGTAGCCCGACGGCCGGCGATGTTCAAATCCGGCCCTCCCAGTCGGCGTACGCCTCCAGCACCCGCGAGCGCACATCGGCGAAGCGTTGCACGCCCCCGTTGCCCCACCGTCGCAGCCTCTCGGTGGCATCCTCCCAGAGTTTACCGGCCTGCCCGGCATCGGTTTCCAAAGCTCCCGCCAGCAGTTGGAGCATCGCCGCCCTTTTGAGCTCTTGCCGGAATTCGTCCCCGTCCGATTCCCAGCGGTAAAGCGTCCGGCGTGCGCCGCCCCCCGGGTAGTGCAGGGACCGTGTGCGGCGCAGTATTCGTCCCGTCTTCCGTTCCATCCGCATGTAGAGCTGCAGGCGCACGCGGTTCAGGTCCTCCTCCCTCACACCCAGGGAGGTGAGCTGCTCGCGCGTCTGGCGGGGGGAGTCCGCGTGCAGGCAGGAGACGCACCGCAGCCCTTTCGCCGTCAGGCGGAAGAAATCAGCCGCCGTCCGCCCCCAGATGTAGCCGAACCACGAGCCCGAGCCGATCTCGTGGGCCAGCACCACGGCCGGCGGCCGGGGCCGTCCCGCCAGGGCCGACTCGACCACGGCCCGGTCCGAGACCGTCACGATGGCCTCCCCGGGAGGCAGAAAGCCGAGCAGGGTGGCCATCAAGGTCGTCTTGCCGGCCCCACCGGGCACCGCCCCGGTCAGGAAGCTGTCGCCCCCGGCCACCGCCAGCCAGCAGAACCCCGCCATCTCAGCGGTTATCGTGCCGTCTTCGATCAGGTCAACGATGCTCAAAGTGCGGCCGCCTCGCTGGTTGAGCCGGTCGATCTGTGCCAGATTGTGCTTTTCCACATCCATTACGCAACCTCCTGTCGGCCCGAGCGCCACGCCCGCGGCGCTGCCTCTTTTACTTGGCCCGGCCGATATGGTAAAAGAACCGCTGCCGCTTTGGTAGCTTATCGGACCTCTGCCTCCTGCTGCACGGCGAAAGCAATGCCACCACACTGTCTCAGAATCGGCCTCCTCGCCGGGCTGCTCGCCGTGTTCGCCCTCGCGAGCCCGGCGGTGGCGCTCGACACCGAGGAGACAATCTTCCTCGAAAGCCACGCGCGGGTCACCACCTGGGAAGAGGACGGCGTCAGGGTCTTCGTCGCTGCCGAAGGCGCCCTGCTGCGGCAGGGAGACTTCCGCATCAGCGCACCGCGCATGGTGGTGTGGCTGGACAAGCGCCGCTCGCTGGACCCCCGCACTCCGGCGGCCGTCCTGAGGGTCTACGCCGAGGGACTGGCCACCCCCCTGGGGCGCATCACGCGGCCGGTAAAGGTCGTCGAGGAGGAGGACGTCCGCCGGGCCGGCGCACTCTACATCCCGATGGCGAGCACGTTCAGCTTCGCGTGGGACGCTCGGCTGGTGCGCCGGCCCCGCCGCGAGCCGTCGGACCTGCTGGTGCGTGCCGAGGAGCTGACCCGCGACCTGACCGAGACGAAGTTCTGGGACGAGGTGCCCGTCGAACCGAGGCCGACAGAGGTCGAGGTCATCCAGCGTATCCTGCGAGCCGACCAGGTGGAGGTCTTTACTGAGGACGAGCTTATCACGTTCGTTTACATGGGTGACGTCCACGGCACCTATGAGAACCTGGCGCTCAGCGCCGACCAGGCCGTGCTCTGGTACGACCGGGAGCACCAGGAGTACGAGATATACGCCCGCGGCAACGTCCGCGTGGCGCCGCGCCCTGGCGCGCCCGACCCCCGCCCGCTGCGACCCCACCCTCGCACCCAGGACATATTGCCCCTGCTGCGGTCCGCCTCGGCTGATGAACTCTACATCAATCCCGGCCGGGCCCGCGCCCTGGCCGAAAGGGCAGAACTGCGCGTGGCCGACCCCGAGGCCCCTCTGGACCTCGTTTACGTCTTCAGGGGGCAGCGAGCTTACCTGGTTGACAGCCGCACCCTGACAGTGGAAGACGTCGAGCTGACCACCAGCCCGTTCGCCCGGCCCCACTACCGCGTCCACGCCGAACGGGCCCAGATCATACGGGACGCCCCCAGCACCTTCCTGACAGCCTGGAATGCGCGCCTGCAGGTCGGGGAGCGACAGAGGACGCTGATGTGGGTGCCCTTCCTCGGCACCGACCTGACCGAACGGGCCTACCTGCTGACCGATTACTCGGTGGGCAGGTCCCGCAAGCTCGGCTACTTCTTACAGACCACCTGGCGCCCCTTCGACCTGACCACCGCGCCGGACTGGGCGGATGACTGGACCGTGGACCTCGACTATTACGGCGCCCGCGGCCCCGGCCTGGGCACGACCTTCAGCTACTCTTCCCCCGGACCGGGCTACCCCGAGCACCGGGGCAGGATACGGGGCTACTACGTACGAGACCGCGCCGATGAAGACCGCATCGGCCTGCCCGTAACCCGGCAGGACCGCGGCCGCCTGCACCTGGAACACCGCACAGAGGTAAGCGAGGACTGGCGCGTGGACGCCGAATACTACTGGCTCTCGGACGCGGGCTTTCTGAGAGAGTGGTTCCTGGACGACTTCCGACAGCAAAAGACCCCCGAAACCTACCTGCTCGGCCGCTACCTGCGCGACTCCACCTACCTGGCGTTGCTCTACAAGGCACAGGTCAATGACTTTCTCACACAGGTGGAACAGCGGCCGAGCGCCACGCTCGAGCTGCTGGGCGTCCCGCTGGGCCGGCTGGTCTGGGACGGAACCCTCCAGGCCGGCATATTTGAGCAGCAGATAAGCGACCTGATCACGCCGGCCCCGCCCGCTCCCCCCTCGCTGATCAGGCTTCACACCGACCACAGGCTGTCGCTGCCTTTCTCGGTCGGTTTTGTGCGTTTTGACCCGTTTGCACGCGCCCTGGGCACTTACGCCGGGGAGAGCGCGCACGACGGCACGGATTTCGGCGGCTCCGAGACACGCCGCGGGCTCGGCGCCGGCATCACGGCCAGCAGCACGTTCTGGCGTGCATACCCCACCGCCAGCGACTTTTTCGACATAAACCGTCTCCGCCACATCCTCATCCCCTACTCCGGCATCGAGACCCTCTCGGTCTCCGGGGCGGACTCGGCCGACTTCATCCAGATGGACCAGGTGGATATCCTTGACTCCGGCACCGAAGCAACCCTCGGGCTGCGCCAGTACCTGCAGACCAAGCGCCTGCGGGACGGCCAGTGGACATCGGTCAACTGGATGGAGTTTGACGTGGCCTACGTCCGCCGCTCCAGCGACTCCGTGGTACGCAGCCTCGACGAGGACTACATCCGCGCAGACTTCCTGTGGCGAATCACTGACAGGGTTTCGCTCCACTCGGAAAACAACCGGCTGGGGCTGGACGACCTGCCAGACGTGGTCAACGTCGGAGGCACCTTCAACTTCCGGCCCGCATGGCACCTCAGGCTGGACTATGACCGTATCGAACAGGTCACCTCCACCATCACCGCCAGCCTGGTCTGCGAACTCAGCGAACGCTACCTGCTGTTGCTGCATCAGCAGTACGACCTGGACCCCCTCGACGGGGGAGGCACGAATCTGGAGACACGCGTCGTCCTCAGGCGCCTGCTCGACCAGTGGGTCCTGGAACTGGGGGCGCATTACGAAGAAGACAGGGACGAGTTCACGTTCATCTTCGGTTTCGGCCCACGCGGATGGGGGCTCTACACAGACCCCCGTCGAGCCCGGCCGTAGCCAGTGCGCTTGCAGAAGGTGGAAGGGGGGGACCCCATGAACGAAACGCCCGGCCCGTCGCGTTCGTCGCGCCCTCAGCGGCAGGTGTTCACCGTCAGTGAGATCACCGCCCGGGTCAAAGAGACCCTCGAATCGCGCTTCCCGGACGTCTACGTCGCCGGGGAAATATCGCAATTCACACGCGCCGCCTCCGGCCATGTCTACCTGACCCTCAAAGATGAAAACGCTGTCCTGAGGGCTGTCATCTGGCGCGGAACGGCCCGGTCCCTGAAGTTCGACCTGCAACAGGGGCTGGAGCTCATCGCCCGCGGGAGCATTGACGTCTATCCCCCCAGGGGCAGTTACCAGCTCATCGTCTCGTGGATGGAGCCTCGCGGAATGGGCGCCCTGCAGCTTGCCTACCGCCAACTGCTCGAGAAGCTGGAAAAAGAGGGCCTGTTCCGGGAAGAACACAAGAAGGGCCTCCCCCCTTTCCCCCAGAGCATCGGCATCATCACCAGCCCCACCGGGGCGGCCGTGCGGGACATCATCAACGTCATCCGCCGGCGCTATCCGCCGGCCCGGCTCTACGTGTACCCCTGCCGCGTTCAGGGGGAAGGTGCAGGCGCCGAGGTCGCGGCCGCCGTCGAACGCCTCAACAGCAAACGCCCCGACCTGGACCTGCTGATCGTCGGACGCGGCGGGGGCAGCCTGGAAGACCTCTGGGCCTTCAACGAGGAGGTCGTCGCCCGGGCCATCTTCCGCAGCCGGCTGCCCGTCATCAGCGCCGTCGGGCACGAGGTGGACTTCACCATCGCGGACTTCGTGGCCGATGTGCGCGCGGCCACCCCCACCGAAGCCGGCGAGATAGCCGTGCCGGACTGCCGCGAACTGGCCGCCGGCCTGAGGCAGGCCCGCGCCCGCATGACCACGGCGCTGACCAACATGGTGCGGCAGGAGCAGCAGCGGCTGCGGGAACTCATCTCCCGGCCCGCCCTCAGGCGCCCCGTCGCCGCCGTCGAGGAACGCAGCCAGCGGGCTGACGACCTGTTCGCGCGCATGGATACGGCCCTGCGCCACCGGCTC
>PUMJ01000257.1 GCA_003551305.1 Candidatus Brocadiaceae bacterium | reverse complement strand
GCGCACGAGCGACTCAAGCTACGGCTGGCTCAGCCGCCGTGCCGCGCCAGGGGTCAAGCGTGGGGACATCGCCTCTCAGCTTTGTCCACCACCGACGAGCAACGAAAGCGCGCTCCAAGACCCACCCGCCACCGGCCTGCCACGAGAACCCGCAGTCGCCGTGCCCGCACCCCCCCCCTCGCGCGAGCATGGCCCTACCGGGGTCCTCCCCCCAGGGGGACTTGAGAGGCAATTGGGGTATTCTGATAGGTTATCACCCGGGAAATGCGCAGGGGACTCCGAGGCCTCCCTCCTCCGTTTGCCCGTACTGTGCTCGCTGTTGCCACGTCCCATTGCTCAGGGTCATTCGATAAGCTGCGTGGCCAAATAGGCAGATGACGCGGCTTGAAGCGGGGGGCGTGTAGCCATACAATTCTGTGCGGGTCAGGTGGAGGAGGAGTTCAAGCCGGTCGAGTCCGGCCGCTGTAGCTGCTGCCAGAACGTCCCTGAGGTTTCCCGTTATAGAACGGAGGCTCCGGCATGAGATCGGTGCTGGAAACCTGCAAACCGCGCCAGGATATCATCAGCGGGTCATTCAATCCGGAGGTCTTTACGGCCAACCTGAACGAGGTCATCGAGTACTATCAGGCAGGCGCGGCCAGGGTTGATACCGTTTACACCGACGCGGAGCAGTTCTTCGCCGAAGCAACCTACCCCACAGCGAGCCTGAAGCAACTGCTGGCTGACGTGTTTGGCCGCCTGAGCGGAGACAACGCTCGGCCCGCCCTACAGCGTCTTGAGACGGCCTTCGGGGGCGGCAAGACACACGCGCTGATTGCGTGCACCCACATCGCCCGCCGAGGAAAGGAACTTGCGGGGCTTACCGATGATCTCATGGAGGCTGACCTCCTGCCGGAGCCCGGCAGTATAGACGTTGTGGGTGTTCGCGGAGACGAGATACCCGTGCACGAGCCCCACGGTAAGGACCTTGTTCCATATACTCTGTGGGGGGAGATCGCGTTTCAAGTGGGCGGACGGTCTCTTTACGAGCAGCTCATCCAGGAGGCCACCTCACGTGCCGCTCCTGGAAAGCCCTATTTTGAGGCGGTTTTCGGCGGGCGGAAGGTGCTCGTTCTCCTGGACGAACTTGCCCACTACGCGGCGCGTTTGGAGGCTGCCCGAGACGACGGCGGCAAGCAACTGGCCGCCTTCCTTTTCTCCCTCCATGGTTACACACGCACCCACTCGGGCATCGCCATTGTGACCACCCTTGCGGGACGGGCTGATGCCTTCGCGTCCGAGACAGAGAAACTCGCTGAACTTCTCGCCGATGTTCGCGGACAGAAGATTGACGAAGAGTCCGCCATAGACATCGGCCAGAAGGCCGTGGACGAGGTCAAGAGTGTCGCCTTTCGTGACAGTGCTCCAGGGCTCGTCCCGGTGCAGGCATCCGAACTCTCCCGAGTGCTGGCCCAGAGGCTGCTGGAACGGGTGGACCGTGAGGCCGCTCGGCTCACGGCCCAGCAGTACATGGACATGTACAGCAAGAACGCCCGCCTCCTGCCCGATGGCGCCACTCGGGAGGACATCCGCGAGCGCATGGTCAGCAACTACCCGTTCCACCCCACACTCATAGACTTCCTGAACAAGAAGCTCGCCACGGCCGAGAACTTCCAGTCAACGCGGGGTGTGCTCCGCGTGCTGGCGCTGGCCCTGCGGAGCCTGTGGCGCCGAAGCGTCCCTGTACCCATGATCCACACCTGCCATCTGGACCTGCGCGACAGCGCCACGGCCGGCGAACTGCTCGGCCGCACCGGCAGCAGCGACCTGCTGCCCGTGCTGAATGCCGACGTGGGCGGAGCCGACACCGAACAGCTTGAAAGCGGCAGGAGCAACGCCGAAGAGGCCGACCTGGGCAACCCCCACCCGGAAGGGCACCCCATGCACGAATACGCCTGGAAGACCGTGTTCCTGCACAGCCTCGTCGGGCGGGAAGAAGGACTCGGCTCCAATGTCTATGGTCTGACCGAACAGGAGGCCCTCTTCGCCGTCTCCTTCCCCGGCCTCACTCCCCCTCAGGTCCGCAAGGCCCTGGAGAAGATCGAGGATCTGGAGGGCGGTGCCTTCTACCTCCGGCAGAAGGATGGGCGCTACTACGCCAGTATCGAAGCCTCTGTCCGACGGGTGCTCAGCAACATCTGGCACTCTCTCCAGTCCCAGCAGCAGCGCGTTCAGGAGACGCTCAATGCCACCGCCCGTAAGGTCATCCGCCAGGACATTCAGGGCTTCCACGTTGAGCATGACGTCTCTGCGCCCGAGCACATCCCGGACGACCGCACCAAACCCATCCTCGCCTTGATCGCGTTACACGCCGGCACGATCAACGTCGAGTCATTCATCACCACCTGTGGAGGCAACAGGCCCCGGGAAAGGCAGAACCTGGTTTTTCTCCTTGTGCCTCGCACGGTAAGAGTTGAGGCGTCCCCCGCGACTCCAGCCGCTTCTGATCTGTTCAGCCAGAACAGCCACGACAGGACCGAGGCCCTGCGCAGAATAGAGAACAACGCCCGTTGGGCGCTGGCCATCCAGGAGCTGAGAAAACGTCCTGGAGACTATGGCATCAACCCCGCGACCCTGAACGAGGACGACTTCAAGCAACGGGCCAGCGAGAGGGAAAAAGCCCTTGAAACCTCCGTCACAGAGGCCTACGACAGCCTCTGGTATCCCTCAGCCTCGGGAAGCATCGTCCGCAAAGACGTCAAGACCGCCGGCGGGGAAAGCGGCGCCTCCGTTGTCCAGAGGATCCGCAAAGTCCTGACCGACAACAACGAGCTGATCACCCGAGAGCACACCGACAAGGCCACCCTGTCCAACTTCCAGAGCCTCTTCTTCAGTCAGTCCAGCACCCCCGCCCTGCCCGAGTTGCGCGACAACTTCCTGTGCCGCAGGGATTGGCCCGTGCTGGAGGCCCCCGACGTCTTCGACCAGATAATCCGCAGCGGAGTGGACAAGGGCTGCTGGTGCCTGTTCCGCATGGGAAGCGAGGAGAACACGAGACCCGACGAGATCTACACCCGAGATCACGAACTGCCCCTGAACCTCGATCTTCACAAGGACGACTATTGCATCATCCCGCCCCAGGAGGCAAAGAAACGGGGCTGGACCGAGAGTGACAAACCCGATCGAGAGCAACTCCAGAAATGGGTCCAGAGTGAGGCCGGCACCTGCTCAGTCGCCACCGTCAATGAACTTCAGCACGGTGTGACCGAGAAACATGGCGAAGTCCCCGAGCAGGACCTGACCGAGGCCCTCGGCAGCCTGTTGCGCGAGGGCAGGCTCATAGCCTACAGGAACGACAAGGAGCAGGAGGAGAAGCCGGCCGAGCTTATCCACGGCGAGGCGGCACTCGTCTATAACCCCGACCCCCGGGATGTCATTATCACTCCGGCCGAGGCTGCCAAGAGAGGCTGGCTGGCTGAGCCCGACAAGAGGCTCTCTTTGAGCGGGCCCGAGGCTGTGGCCAAGGTCCTGCCCCTTCTGGGCCGCATCGGCAGTCTTTACAACCGCGGCGCAAGCTCAACCATCAGAGAGCTGGACATCACCGAGCTAAAGCTCCCTCACGGGGGCACGCTCCGGATCAGCCTGCACGAGGCGACCCCTGATTCGCTCAAGGCGCTCGGCGAACTGCTGGAGGTGCTGGAAGGGGTCGCCCAGAGGGGCGATGGCACCGAGGTTTACCTCACCATCGAAGAGCCCGACGAAGACTGCCCCCTCATCAAGGAACTGAAAGCCCGGCGGGAGGAGGAGCCCGAAGGTGGCTAAGAGCCCGGAAAAGCAGGCCGACCTGCAACGCCACTATCGCCGCCACGTGCGGCCATCCCTGAAGAAGACCGCCTGGCTGCTGCGCGTCACGGAGCACAAGGACAAACCCGTACCGCTCTTTATCGTGAAGGAACGGGTCCATCCCAACGGGAACGGCAACCCTGAGCCCGCCTCCGAGCGACCGCACCTGCAGCGCCGCGGCATCCTTTACGGACCCGCCCAGCGGCGCTGCCTGCCCGTTTTGCGAAGCATTGTCAGCCGTGTCGAGGACGAAGCCGGCATCCCGCTCGAACTACACCGCTTTTTCAGCGGCAACAGCATCACCTTCCGCGGCAACCTGCCGCTGGACGAAGAAACCGGCTACAAGCTGGCACTCATCTTCAAGCTCAGGGAACGCGTTTCGCAGATGGACCGTGTCGAGCTGATTGCCCGCCGTGTGGAGCGGTTCACAAGGGAAGAGGCCGCTTACTGGCATTCCCGCATGACGAACTTCGGCGATGCCGCCAACAGATGGGCGCGCTCCGGCCTGCGCACCATGCTCGGCGGGCAGCCCAATGACCCCGCCGTGGAGGACATGCTCCTGAGACTCAGAGATAGTCGCTGAGCAGTCGAAACCGGCAGTTCGGCGTATCCATGGGACATGGGAGGCGGTTCACATGCAGATAGGCGAGTTGATTGCGGACATCAGGAAGCGGGACCTCGTCCTGCCGGAGTTCCAACGGGAGTTCATCTGGCGCCGGGCCCAGATGCGGGAACTGCTGTCCTCGCTCACCAGGGACTACCCCATCGGAAGCCTGTTGTTCTGGAAAACTGACGAGCCCCCCCAGTTGAAGAACATCAACGAGCCGCCCGACAAGCTGGGGACCGTCAGCGTCATCCTCGACGGCCAGCAGCGCCTGACAACCCTGTATCTGTTGATCCGAGGCGAAATCCCCCACTATTACGGCAAACACGAGATCAAATACGACCCCCGGGACCTCTACTGCAACCTGCAGGACGGAACGTTCCAGTACTACCAGAAGGCGCTCATGGAAGGCGATGCCCTCTGGCAGCGCGTTGTGGACTGCTTCGACAGCAAATGCGAGATTAACGTTTTTCGCATCGCGCAGCAGGTCGGCTCGAAAACCGGGCAAGACCACTTCGAACTGGCCCAGGAACTCCAGAACCGTCTCGACAAACTCCGCCACATTACGGAGAGGGACCTGCCGGTCCAGTACG
>PUMJ01000118.1 GCA_003551305.1 Candidatus Brocadiaceae bacterium | reverse complement strand
CGTCGGGTTCCACCTGCAGGCGGACCCGGTCGCGGGGGCACCCCGTCAAAGCCAGTGTCACCAGAAGGCACAGCAGGAGCCGCCGCGACGGCTCGCGGACCGGACTTGCACAGCGGCATAAGTGGTGCAGCATCCGAGAGGACCCGTTACATGAGGACTTCCTCTTGCAGGTCGATCTTCGAGAGGTCCATGTCCCGGATGGCGCGGCCGTGGCCGTGCCGCCGCAGCCTGTCGAGCATGTCGGGACGGAAAAAGGACTGCTTGACGGCCTCTACGGGGGTCATCTCGCCGGACTCGACCAAGCTCAACAGGTAGTTGTTGACCCGGTCGTTCATGTCCTGCTTCTCCACAGACTTGGAGTATGCCTCCTCCAGCGTGATGAAGCCGTCCTCGACCAGGCTCATCAGCGACTCATTCATCGTGCACATGCCGTACTTCTTGCCCGTCTGGATGATGGAGGGCAACTGGAAGGTCTTCTTCTCGCGGATCAGGTTGGCCACGGCGCTGTGGACGACGAGGATCTCGAACGCCGCGATGCGCCCCTGCACCTTGCGGCGGCACAGCGTCTGGGCGATGACCGCCTTCAGCGTGTTGGAGAGCATGATGCGGATCTGCGCCTGCCGGTCCGGCGGGAACTGGTCAATGATGCGGTCCACCGTGCTGGAGGCCGTGGTGGTGTGCACGGTCGAGAGAACGAGGTGGCCGGTCTCGGCGGCGGTGATGGCCAGGGCCGTGGTCTCCAGGTCGCGCATCTCCCCGACCAGGATGATGTCCGGGTCCTCGCGGAACGACTCGCGCAGCGCCCGCTTGAAGCTCTCGGTGTGGGTGCCCACTTCCCGATGGCTGAAGATGCAGTTGATGTTCTCGTGAACGAACTCGACCGGGTCCTCGATAGTGATGACGTGGTCAGCGCGGTTGACGTTGGCGTGGTGCAGCAGCGCCGCCAGCGTGGTGCTCTTGCCGCAGCCGGTCGGCCCCGTGCACAGGATGATGCCCTTCGGCAGCATGACCAGGTCCACGATCTCCTGGGGGAGACCCAGGTCATCCACGGTCATGATGTCGAAAGGAATTAGCCGCTGGGCCATGGCCGGGCCGTGCATGTCCAGGTACACGTTCGTGCGGAAACGGGCCACGTCCGGGATTTCGTAAGCGAAGTCCGTGTCGCTGACAGCCTCATACTCCCGACGGCTCCGCTCGGGGATGATCTCGTAGATCAACGACTTGACCTGATCCCCCGTCAGCGGGGGGAGCTTCATCTTCTGAAGCTGCCCGTCGATCCGCACGATCGGAGGCGACCCCGTTACGATATGCAGGTCGGAGCCCCGGTTCTTCACAAGGAAATTCAGGAACTTATCTACCTGCGCCATGATACGTGCCTCCAATCCTACCTGTGGACGGGGTCGGTGCTTTCGGTGTAGTATCTTAGCAGCGGCGAGGCGAAACGTCAAGAACTCCTCCCGCGCCCGGGGGCGGCCTTGCCGGCAGATGCCCGGAGGTGATTGCGCCCGGCGGGCGCCATCCGGTAGACTTCCCCCAGGGACTGCCGCTTCCACCGCTTTCGACAAGACCCGGCTCCATGCTCGACGCCCAGCAGCTCAGTCTGAAGTCGGCCCGCTACCGCCGCAGCATCCTGCGATTGATCAAACGCGCCGGCGCCGGCCACACCTCCGGCGACCTCTCCTGCGTGGACATCCTGAACGTGCTCTACAACCGGGTGCTGAACGTGGCGCCGGAGACGTTCGCCGACCCCGACCGCGACCGCTTCATCCAGAGCAAGGGGCACTCGGTGGAGGCGCTCTACGTGGTGCTGGCCGACCGGGGGTTCTTCCCCGAGAGCGAATTGGAGACGGTCTGCCGCTTCGGCTCGCACTTCGTGGGCCACCCGACCCGCAAAGTGCCGGGCATCGAGCAGAACACCGGGGCCCTGGGCCACGGGCTGCCCATGAGCGTCGGGGCGGCCCTGGCCGGCAAGATGGACGCACGCCCCTTCCGGGTCTTCACCCTCCTGGGCGACGGTGAACTGGCCGAGGGCTCCAACTGGGAGGCCTCTCTGACCGCCGCCCACTACGGACTGGACAACCTGGTGGTCATCGTGGACCGCAACTTCCTGCAGATCACGGGACCGACAGAGGACGTCTGCGCCCTGGAGCCGCTGGAGGCCAAGTTCCGGGACTTCGGCTACTGCGTGCGCACCTGCGACGGCCACGACGTGGCCGCACTGGTGCAAGCGCTGGAGAGCGTCCCCTTCCGCGAAGGCCGCCCGAGCCTGCTGCTGGCCCGGACAATCAAGGGAAAAGGCGTCAGCTTCATGGAGAACGACCCCTCCTGGCACCACGGCGTCCCGGACGAGGAGCAGTACGCCGCCGCCATGCGGGAGCTTGACGCCGCCGTCGCTGAGCGTGAAGCGGAGGTCGCCGCCGATGACTGAGAGGTCCGCAGCCGCTGCCCGCGGGGGGCTGACCATGGGACGACCCAACCTGGTCGAGTTCGCCGACACGCTGCTGGCGCTGGGACGTGAGGACCGCGACGTGGTGGTCGTGACCAGCGACAGCCGCGGCTCGGGCAAGCTCACCGGATTCGCCCGGGAATTGCCCGACCAGGTGGTGGAGGTCGGCGTGGCCGAACAGAACCTGGTCGGCATCGCCGCGGGACTCGCATCCGCCGGCAAAAAGGTCTTCGCCGTCTCGCCGGCCTGCTTCCTCACGGCGCGCGCCCTGGAGCAGATCAAGAACGACGTCGCCTACTCCGGCAATCCCGTCACGCTGGTCGGCATCAGCGCCGGTGTGAGCTACGGCGCCCTCGGTTCGACGCACCACTCCCTGCACGACACGGCAGCGCTGCGCTGCATCAACAACGTGGACATCGTGGTGCCGGCCGACAACTTCGAGACGCGCTCCGCCGTGCGCGCCGCCGCCGAATGCCCCCGCCCCGTCTACCTGAGGTTCGGCAAGAAGCCCATGCCCGACCTGCACAAGCCGGACGCTTCATTCCGCATCGGGCGCGCCATGCGCCTGCGCGCCGGCAGCGACGCCGTCTTCGTTGCCACGGGCGAGACGGTCTGCCGCGCCGCTGCGGCCGCGCGCGCCCTCGCTGAGCGGGGGGTCTCGGCCGGCGTCATCAGCATGCACACCGTCAAACCGCTGGACCGGGAGGCCCTGCTGGGAGCCGCCCGCGGGGCGAACGCCCTCATAACCGTCGAGGAGCACTCGGTCTACGGCGGGCTGGGGGAGGCTTGCGCCGCCGTCCTGCTGCAGGGGGGCGTCCGGACGCGTTTCCGCATCCTGGGGCTGCCGGACGAGTACACGGTCACCGGCAGCCAGGAGGAGATATTCCGACACTACGGCATCAGTCCGGAAGGGCTGACAGAACTGGCCGGGCAACTGCTGAACGCCTGAGGGGAGCGGACATCATGGACCACGTGCTGGCGCTGGACCAGAGCACTTCGGCGACCAAGGCGCTGATATTCGACACCGAAGGGCGACTGGTGGACAAGCTGTCCGTCGAGCACAAGCAGCACTACCCCCGGCCCGGGTGGGTGGAGCACGACCCGGAGGAGATATACCGCAACGCCCTCGAGGTGCTGGGCCGGCTGCTGGAGCGCAACGCCGCTCTTAAGCCCGCCCTCCGCTGCCTGAGCATTACGAACCAGCGGGAGACGGTGGTGGTCTTCGACCGAGAGAGCGGCCGGCCGCTCTACAACGCCCTGGTGTGGCAGTGCCGGCGCGGCGAACCGGTGTGCGCCGCCATGCGGGAGGCAGGCCACGACGAGACGGTGCGCCAGAAGACCGGCCTGCGCCTGGACACCTACTTCTCGGCCCCGAAGCTGAAGTGGCTGGTGGACCAGGAGCCCGCCATCGGCGACGCCCTCAAGGACGGCTCCGCCCTGGCCGGCACCGTGGACGCCTATCTGATCTACCGGCTCACAGGCGGGCAGACTTTCGCAACCGACCACACGAACGCCGCCCGGACACTGCTCTACGACATCGGCGAACTGCGCTGGGATGAAGAACTGTGCGGACTGTTCGACGTGCCCGTGGACGTTCTGCCGGAGGTGCGGGAGAGCTGCGCGCAGTTTGGCCTCACGGACCTGGAAGGTCTCCTGGAAGAGCCCCTGCCCGTCTGCGGCGTGATGGGCGACTCTCAGGCCGCCCTGTTCGCCCAGAGGTGCTTCATGTCCGGCACCGGCAAGGTCACCCTCGGCACCGGCTCCTCGGTGCTGCTCAACATCGGCCGGCACATGCAGGTCTCCCACATGGGCATGGTCTGCACCATCGCCTGGGTCTGGCAGGGTCGCATCACCTACGCCTTCGAAGGCATCATCAACTGCACCGGCGCCACCGTGGCGTGGTTGAAGGACGAGCTCGGCCTCATCGCCGACCCGCGCGAGACCGAAGCGCTGGCCGCCTCCGTGCCGGACAATGGCGGCGTCTACCTCATCCCCGCATTCCTGGGCCTGAGCGCACCCTACTGGCGCGAGACGGCCCGCGCCGCCATCCTGGGCCTGACCCGCGACAGCACGAAGGCGCACGTCGCCCGGGCCGCCCTCGAGTCCATCGCCTACCAGATACGGGACGTGCTGGATGCCATGGCCGACGAGACCCACACCCCCCTGAGCATACTGCACGCCGACGGCGGCATGGTCAGCAACAAGTTCCTGATGCAGTTCCTGGCGGACGTCACGCGGGTGCGGGTCCGCTCCTCGGCCCTGCCGGAACTCTCGGCGCTGGGAGCGGCGCTCTCCGGCATGCTCGGCATGGGCATCCACGCCACGCAGGCGGACCTGGTCAACCTGCCGCAGCGGTTCGACGACTACGAGCCACAGCAGCCGGAGGACGAGGTGCGCCGAGCATACCGCGGCTGGAAGGCCGCCGTCACGCGCGTGCTGTGACCGGCGGCGACCTCGGCAGCAAGACCTTTTGACAGACTGACCCCACGGTAAAGGGAGTCTCGGCATAATGCTTACGGCAGAAGACGTGAAGAAGACGGCCAGAGCGCTGGGCGCGGACCTGGTCAGCATCGGCTCGATTGATCG
>PUMJ01000252.1 GCA_003551305.1 Candidatus Brocadiaceae bacterium | reverse complement strand
TTATATAACCTGATACAACCTTGAGAGGCATAATGGCCTATGGATTCAGGCTCATTGGTACCATGTATCCCGTATTTTTGGCCACATTCAGATTCAGGAACATTGAGTCCCAACCATCGGGTGCCAAGTTGCTCATTTTTCTGCCCCGGTACCGGATCAAGCTCCATTTTTAGAACTATGGTAAAAATGCCTTCAGGTGTAAGTTCAGGAGTTTTGCCAGTTGCCACAGGAGCATGGAATATGGTTTGCCGGTTATGAAAAAGGTAGAGATGATTTTGTGATTTACTTATTATTATATGTGGTTTATTGATCTGGGATGGTGGTGGAATTTCTTCTTCCCAGGTGCAGTAAGGGATGATAAAAATGATGGCAATGGAGAGGATAAAGAGAAGGTAGGGGGAATTTAGCTTTTTTGATAACATATTTTTGCCTTTCTACTGGAGGTGAACTTAATGAATTTATTGGTTTATGTAATTTCTGATTGCCCCCAGTGCTCAGATGCAATAGAATGGTTAGAAGAAAAAGGACTAGATTTTCAGGTAGTATATTTGGAGGAATACACTCCCATATGGGAGGAGCTGGAGGGATTTGCTTTCTTAGCGGGAGTTGAGATAGAAGATCTTCTACAGGAGGGGCAGGGCTATTATGGGCCCATTTCTCCCAGGGAATTGCAGAAGATAATTGCCACAGATCCCCATGCTTTGAAACGCCCCATAATTTCTGATGGCAGAAGGATTCTTTTAGGCTGGGACGAAAAAATGGCAGAAGAATTTATTAAAGAGATTTAAATATTAAGGAGAAGAGGAGGACTAAATTGGACCTATATCTCTATAATACCAGGACTCGAAAAAAAGAAAAATTCATTCCCAGTTATCCTCCCCAGGTGGGCCTTTATTCATGCGGCCCTACTGTATATGATTATGCCCATATTGGCAATCTGCGAACCTATATTTTCAACGATATTCTCAGGAGAGTGCTGGAATACAATGGCTGGCGGGTTCGGCATGTTATGAATATCACCGATGTGGGACATCTGGTTTCAGATGCAGATGAAGGAGAGGATAAAATACTCTTAGGGGCCAGGAGGGAGAAAAAATCTCCCTATGAAATAGCTTACTACTATACAGAAAAATTTTTTGAACATACAAAAAAGCTTAATATATTGAAACCCCATATTACCTGTAGAGCCACAGAGCATATTCAGGAGATGGTTGAGTTTGTTGAAACTCTTGTAGCCAGGGGGCTGGCTTATGAAACTAGCGATGGGATATATTTCTCCATTGAGAAATTTCCCGGCTATGGTAAGCTTTCTGGTTTAAACCTTGATGAACAGAAGGAAGGAGCCAGGGTGGAGGTCAATCCTGAAAAAGAGCATCCTGCTGATTTTGCCCTGTGGAAAAAAGCACCTAAAAATCACATAATGCAGTGGGAAAGTCCCTGGGGTCTGGGGTTCCCTGGCTGGCACCTGGAATGCTCCGCCATGGGCTTAAAGTACCTGGGGGAATATTTTGATATTCATACTGGCGGTGTAGATCACGTACCCATTCATCATGAAAACGAAATAGCCCAAAACTGGGGATATACAGGACGGGAGGTTATCCGGTACTGGCTTCACGCTGAATTCCTGCAGGTTGATGGTGGCAAGATGTCCAAAAGTCTTGGCAATGTTTATAATATGCATGACCTGGAGGAAAAGGGGTTTGAGCCCCTGGCCTTTCGGTACCTTACCCTCAATGCCCATTACCGTAAGCTCATGAATTTTACCTGGGAAGCCATGGATGGAGCTCAAAAAGCCTTGAACAGGCTACGGTCTGGAATAGATCGATTTCGTCAAACGGATAGGGATCATCATGGAAGGGAGAAACTTAACCATTACCGACAGGAGTTTAAGGAAGCTCTGAACGATGACTTGAATTTACCCAAAGCCATGGCTATACTCTGGGATATTGTCCGGGGAGAAGATGTGAGTAAAGAAGCCTATGAACTCATAATGGAGATGGACACAATTTTCGGCCTGGATCTGCAACGAATTGAGAAGGAAAAAGAAAAGGGAGAGTTACCAGACTGGATTCATCAACTTATTGAGAAGAGGGAAGAGGCTCGACAACAGAAAGATTGGGAAACCGCTGACTCTATCAGGGATGAACTGGCCCGGGAAGGGATAAAGCTTATAGATACTCCAGAAGGTGTACAATGGGAATATACAGAAAAGACCCGCTGATGGCGGGTTAGGTTGTAGAGTATACAAACGCACAGTATGTGGCTTAGAATTAGATAGAGATTATAATGCAAGTCTAAACTTACTAAAATTAGCCGGGTAACTGGCATAATCGGGGTAGGGACTACCCTTAGAGCCTAGATAAATTTGTGACATTAGCCATATTGACTAGGAAGCTCCCCCTTCTAAGCGAAGCGAAAACGGGAGTAGTTCACTTATCGAGACAATCCTAAGACTGAGGCACCTGAAAAGGTTACATATGGTATATAACATGAGCAATCCTAACTCAAGGCTAATTAGAGAGAGGTGGGTAAGTTGCAGGACTTCTCCTTGCATATTCTGGACTTGATGGAGAATTCAGTTGCTGCTGGTGCCTGCAACATATTGTTGCAGATAAGCGAAAACCAGGAGAGGGATGTAATGGAGATAATAATTGAGGATGATGGGCGGGGAATGAAAAAAAAAGAGAGGCAAAAAGTACTTGACCCTTTCTATACTACCCGAACCACCCGCAAGGTTGGCCTTGGCTTGCCATTATTTGCCGATCGTGCCCGGGAGACAGGAGGGAAGCTGACAATTGAATCCTGGCCAGGAGAAGGAACAAGGATAACAGGGATATTCGGATGGTCTCACTGGGATCGTCCCCCATTGGGAGATATGGCATCGACCATTGTTACTTTTCTCCAGGGCAACCCCCAAATAGATATCAAGTACTGTCACAGAGTAAATGATAGATATATGGAGCTTAACACCCGGGAGTATCGGGAGGTATTGGATGATGTATCACTGAACCATCCCCAGGTTTTGGAATATATTAGGGAATACATAATAGGTCAGCTTAATTTGATTCGCCCAAACACATAAATTGAGATTTATAATATTTCAAGTTTAAAACCAAGCAAAATCTATATCAGAAGCTTCAAGGAGTATGCTCCGAAGTATGTTAGAATATAAATCTGACTGGTATGGCAGGGAGTTACTTATAGCTCCATCAAACTATACCAGTTCACAATTATGCTCTTCATGTAGTAATAAATAAGATCAAACAAAAAATTTAGGTTGCAGAATATTCAAATGCACAATATGTGGTTTATAATTAGATAGAGATTATAACGCAAGTCTAAACTTACTAAAGCATAATCGAGGTTGGGACTACCCTAGAGGCTAGTACACCGTCCCATAAATTCGTTCCATGTACTAGATAAACTGGTGGTATTAACCATATTGATTAGGAAGTCCCAACTTCTAAGGCGAAGCGAAATCGGGAGTAGTTTACTTATATCACCCTGTGATACATCTATACTATATAGATCTTGATTCCAGGAGGGATACCCTTTGCAGTTAAAAGAGGTTATTAACCAACTATCTCTACAAATCCTGAACCCTGAGCCTCCCAATTCAACGTTAGAAGCTAAAGTTACCGGCATAACTTGCGGTGACCTCTTGAGCTATATTGTGGCCAATGCCAGGGAGGGCCACCTGTGGCTCACAATTCAGAACCATCAGAATGTTATTGCTGTTGCCAGCCTGCTGGGTCTGAGTGCAGTCGTCATTACTGGTGGCTTCCGACCCGATGAGACAACTCTTAGTAAAGCTCAGCAGGAGGAAGTCATTCTCCTGGGAACTCATGAGAAAACATATGAAGTTGCCGGTCAACTCCACAGGCTAAACCTTTAGTTTCTGTTCTGAAAATATGTGGTAAGCAATCCTCCAGACTTGTTGAGGTATAATCTACCCACACTATCGGAACCAATTTATCCATTTCCCGTATCCTCAATTATTATCTCAATCACATTCCTTTCATATGCCTGTAGCAAATGAATTTTCCATCAAGTCCAGAATATGCAAGGAGAAGTCCTGTAACTTACCGACCTCTTTATTTGTAAATATCCAACTGGAGCAGGAGTACTCATTTGTCTGTCAAAGTATTATAATATCAACGACAGGAGAAAGGAGGGTAGTACGTGGAAATATTCCATTCGGTTATCTTGGACGAAGATAAATGCCAGGGATGCACTAACTGTATAAAACATTGTCCCACAGAAGCCATACGGGTCCGGAAGGGGAAAGCCAGAATAATCAATTTACGGTGCATTGACTGCGGTGAATGTATTAGAGCTTGCCAGCATGATGCCAAGAAGGCCCTTACCGATGCCCTTTTTTCTTTAAAAGAGTTTGAATATTGCATCGCTTTACCTGCCCCGACCCTCTATGGCCAGTTCCCCGGCGCGGTTAGCCCTGGTGTAATAAATGGTGCTCTAAGGGCCTTGGGTTTTGACCAAGTCTATGAGGTAGCCAGGGGTGCTGATTACTGTACTATGGTTACCAAGGAGTTTTTAAGGGCGAATCCTACCCCCCGGCCGTTGATCAATTCAGCCTGCCCAGCAGTGGTTCGTCTTATCCAGGTTTTGTTTCCAGGCCTTGTAAATTTAATCCTTCCCCTGGAGACTCCGGCTGAGATAGCGGCTCAAAATGCTAAGAAGGAAGTGCTGGAACGAGAGCCGGGGATAAAAGTTGGTACATTCTTTATTACTCCCTGCCCGGCAAAGGTAACTGCCCATCAGGCACCTGAAGGCAACCCCTTTTCCCAGGTTGATCGAAATATAGCTATCTCCACTGTTTATGGTCCCCTGCTGAAAGCCATTAAAAACGGAGCTCCAGAGGAAAATATAAAAGCATCAGGGGTCGGTATAGGTTGGGCCCGGTCTGGGGGCGAAATTCAAGCTTTGGGATTAAGTAAGCACCTAACGGTGGACGGGATCAATGAGGTATTGACCATACTTGAGGAACTGGAGATGGAGAGCCTACCGGAACTG
>PUMJ01000253.1 GCA_003551305.1 Candidatus Brocadiaceae bacterium | reverse complement strand
CTTTCGGCCCCCGCCAGTCTGCGAAACAGAGAGTGAAACGCCGGGCTTTCGGCCCCCTCTTGGGCCGTCTCGGGCTCAAGGGGCAGTTCCTGCTCGGGGAACTCGGCCACCCGGGCCACGGCATGCTCGCCGGCGGCTATGAGGATGACGCGGCCGGCCACGCGCACCAGGTGGAGTTCGAGCCTGCGCCCGACGGCACGGCTCTCCAGGACGTCCAGGCACCGGCCGCGGCGCAGGGGGTTGCCGTCCAGCCTCTTGAGCGCGAACACGCCGACACACAGCAGGCCGATGATGAACAGCGTCCCCCCAACCATGCGGGCCCACGGCAGCTCGTACTCGGCGGTCTGCCATGGCAGCGCCGTCTGCGGAGGCGGCTCGGCCGGCTCGGCCGCCGCCAGCGCCGGCAACAGCAATGTGGCCGCCAGCACGACAAGCAGTATCACGTTCCGCCGTCCCGCCATCGGGCGCCTCCTGTAAGGGCACAGACAACCGTAAGGCATCTGCGCAACAGGCGTGCCACCGGTGGCGCGTCAGGAAGAGCTGTACCGACAGCGGGAGGCCGAGATGTAAGCTTTTGCTGTCATATGGCTTATGACAGAGCACCCGGGCGTCGGCAGGCGGGCGTGCGCGGCCGCCGGCACAAGAGGGCCCCGGGAGTCGAGGCGGGCGTGGTTTTTCTCAACGGTCGTTAGATTTGTCAACCCCGTCCTCGGCGCCGCCGAGCTCGCGGATGCGCCGGCCGGCGTTGATGACCTCGGTGATGCGCAAGCCGAAGTTGTTGTCCACGACGACGACCTCGCCGCGCGCAAAGCAGACGTCACGGACATAGAGGTCAATGGGTTCCCCGGCCGAATGGTCCAGTTCGACCACGGAGCCAGGCCCCATCTGGAGCAGCTCTTTAACGGTCATAGTGGCTCGCCCGAGTTCGACGGTAACGGGCATTGAGATGTCGAGCACCAGGTCCAGGCTCAAGCCGCCCCCGCCGCCTTCGTCCTGCAGTTCCCCGAAGCGAGCGCTCTTGACCTCGGCCCCGCCCCCGGGGTTGTTTTCGGCCAGTTGTTCGTTTTCGTCGGACATTCGTATTTACTCCTCCCTGGTTAGTCTTACGGCGTATCGGCCGTTGTGGCGACCGGGGTAGCCCCGGAATTTGACCTTATCGTTGACCATCACCCGCACTGTTTCTCCGATGCGGGTGTCCAGCACGATGACGTCGCCGGGTTCGATGCGCACCAGGCGGCCGACTTTGACGTCAGCCGTCCCCAGCAGCGCCCTCAGTTCGATTTTGGTGTGCTTCAGATTCTGCCGCAGCGCCTCGTCTGTCCCCTCGTCGGCGGCCCCGGTGATATTCGATGCCTGGTCAACATCGGGCGGCAGGGAGCGGACGGCCTGGAAGGGCACGGCGAGCACGATCTGGCCGGAGCCGACGTTGCTCTGCATCAGGAAGCAGAACTCGACGAAGTCCTCGCCGCCCGGGAAGAGGTCCAGCGCCTGGAGGTCTTCTACGAAGCGGCCCAGTTCGACGCTGAATTCGCCGACCCTGTGCCAGAGCTGGGGCAGGGGCGAGAGGAAAGCCCGGGCGAAGTTGGTCAGCACGCGCACGTCCAGGTCCGTGAATTCGAGCGTGGCGCTGCCGCCGGCATCGGCATGCCCGCCCATCATCCGCTCCAGGGCGGCGGCGGCGAACTGGCTATCCATGGTCATCACGGCCCGATAGCCGAGCGGCTCCAGCACGAAGACGAAGCCGATGACGGCGTCGCCGGCTTCCTCCAGCAGGTTTTCCCACTTCATTTGGTCTATGCTGACCAGTTGCGTCTTGACGTTGCTGCGCAGCAGTCGGGAGGCGTGGCTTGTGGCGTTCTGGGCGAGGGTTTCGTTGATGCGGCGCAGTTTCTCCAGCTGGGTCTTGCTGAAGCGGCTGGGCTGCTGAAAGTCGTAGCCGTGCACGCGCCGGCCGGGTTGCTCGGACCGGTGGGCCAGCGTCTCGGTCTGTTGCTCCTCCCCTCCCTTCGTGGCCTGAAGCAGAGCCTCGACCTCGTCCTTGCTCAGCTTGCCCTCTTCGGCGGGGGTCATTGGATGTTGAACTCCGTGAACAGGACCCCTTCGATACGCTGCTCGCCGTGCTCGGCCAGCAGGGCGTTGAAGCCATCCTGTATGTCGCGCCGCAGCCTGGCCAGGGCCGCCCCTCCGCGGACCTCCTCGAGCTGCCTGTCGGAAAGGTAGCTCAGCAACCAGTCCTGGAAGAGGGCCTTCTTCTCGCCCTTGATCACGTCACTGAGGCCACGGGCATCCTCCTTGGCAACCTGAAGGGTCACGTTGACCTTGACGTAGCGGGTGAGCCGCCCCTCGGCCAGGTTGGCCACGACGGGGCCGAACTCGATGTACTGGAAGCGGCCGGGCTCGGCATCCGGGGTCCGCCCTTCCGCCTGAGGCGGACGGGCCGGCATTGAGCCCGTGAGAAACCACGCCGCCCCGAGGCCGGCGGCAGCCGCAACCAGTATAACGGCTGTCACGGCCAGCAGCGCCGGCAAAGAGAAACCTGCCCTCACGTCCGATAGCGTTCTTGATCTCACCTTTGTTGTACTCCCTCTTGTCGCACCTGCTGCACGTAGGGCTTGGTCAGCATTATGTCCACCCGAAGTTCAGTCGTCGGCTCTTCGGCCATGCCGGGTCTGACCGCCGCCAATTTGCAGAAGCTGTAGAGCCTGCGGGAGGCGGCCTCCCTCGCGTCCGGGCTCATCTGCGCCGTGAGCTTGCTCTGCACCCTGCGGGCGGCGCCCAACGCCTCGAGCGTCTGTCGCGGGTCAGGATCCTCGTCGGCCCTCAGGACGGCGCCGATGCGGATAACGAAACCGCGTGCCGCCAGCAGCGGTTCCAGCCGCCGGGCCAGTTCCAGGCAGAATTCCGCCTGGTGTTCGCAGAATTCTTCGTCGGCCGCCCTGTAGGAGAACGGCGTCGGCAGGGTGACGCGCCAACCTTCCCCATCGGGCGGTTCCATCACCTCGAACCGGTCGGCCAGCAGGCCCAGGGCGCGTTGCGCCTCTTCCCTCTCGGCGTCAATGCGCCGCAGGATGGACGGGTCCTGCCGACCCTCCGGGGCGCGGTAGTACGGCCGCACCTCGCCCGGCAGCGCCCTTCCGGAGGCCCTGTCCCAGATGCCACCCAGCCCGAAGGTCTCCAGCGCCCGCACAAACGAGCCCCGGCCGGCGTGGAAGAGCCCCTCCTCCCGCACCGTGGCGAACGACTGCAAGATGATGAAGAAGGCCAGCAACAGGGTCATGATGGCGCAATAGGCCGTCATGTAGCGGGGGGCGCCCTTCTGCCCTTCTTCCTCGTCGTCTTGTTCGGACCACAGCGGCAAGGCTCAGACCTCCAGTAAGATGATCTCGCACATCCCTTCGGGCAGCGGCTCCGGGGCGAGTTCGATGTTGTCGCTCAGGCCGATGTCCTCGGTCCCATCTCCCCCGTGGGTACGCAGGTAAGTAACGATGCCCAGGGCGTAGATGACGGAGCGGACCTGGCGGACGTCCTCCGGGACTGCGCGGCCGGCCCGGGCGCGCACGACAATGCTGTACGGGTGGGCGCGGCTCAAGCGGAGCACGTACTGCAGTATGTCGCGGCCGGCCGGGTCCAACTCCTCGTCGGTGCCGAAAAGCTCCGTCAACGGGACGCGAATGACGATGGCGCCTTTGAGGTGCTGCAGTTCGGCGATCTCGAGTTCTTCGGGGTATCGGGTCAGCTCTTCTGTGGGGTGCTCGGCGTAGAGGGGGGGCTTTTCGGCCCCCTCGGTGTCGAGGCGGGCCTGTTCCAGGCGACGCTGCTCGCGCGTGAGGCCGTCGGCGCCCGGCTCGGTCTGGAACATGGGCGCGCGGCGGCTGTCGGGCATCAGCCCCTGTGCCAGGGTGGCGAAGTCCTCCGGGTTCGGGGTGGAGAACGTCAGCAGCAGCACGAAAAAGGTCAGCAGCAGGGTCACGGAATCGCCGTAGGTCAGCATCCAGCCGGGGGCGCCGCCTGCCTCGTCGTCGGTCTCCCGATGTGGCATCTCCTCGGGCATGGTCACTCGCCGGGACGTCTCTCAGTAGGGGAGAGGAATGAGGTCAACCTGTCTTCCAACACGCTGGGGTTGACGCCGGCCTGTATGCCGGTCAGCCCCTCGATCATCATCTGCCGGATTATCTCCTCCTCTTTGCTGCGCATGCGCAGTTTGCCGGCCAGCGGTATGAACAGCAGGTTTGCCAGCAAGGCGCCGTAGAAGGTCGTCAGCAGGGCCGTGGCCATACCGCCGCCTATCATGGCGGGGTCATCGAGCTGGCGCAGCATCTGCACCAGCCCGATCAGGGTACCCACCATGCCGAAGGCGGGGGCGGCGTCCCCCATGAAGGAGAGGATAGTGCTGCCCACCCGGTTGCGCCGCTGGAGCGTGTTCAGTTCGATGAGCATGACGTCGCGGATCTGGTCGCTTTCGGTCCCGTCAATCAGCAGTTGCAGGCCCTTGGCCAGGAAGTCGTCGTCCAGCCCGCGCATGGACTCTTCCAGGGCGAGCACGCCGTCGCGGCGGGCGGTGCGGGCGAACTCGGACATCTGCTCGATGACGCGCTCAGCCGGGGGGATGTTCACGGCGAAGGTGCGCTTGACCACGCTGAAGATGCGCATCACCTCCGCCAGCGGAAAGTGCACAAGCGTGGCGCAGACGGTGCCGCCCACGGTGATGAGGACGGCCGGGACGTTCAGGAACGCCCCGCCCCCGCCCCCGACGAATATGGCGGCGGCGATCAGCACAAAGCCCGCCACGGCGCCCAGCAGTGTCGCGATATCCATGCCCTCAACGGCCTCCTTCCTGCTGTTGCGCTTCTTTGACCCGCCGGAGTTGCTCGGTTATCTGAGCGCTGATCCTCGCGTCGGCGAAGGCGGCCAGCGTCTGGGCGGCGCTGCGGTCCTGCATCAGGTAGATGATCTTGACCACGGTCTCCTGCTTGCCATCGGCGTACATCTCGCCCAGGATGTCGGCGGCCCGCTCGGGGTCCATCCGGCCGTAGATCTCCGCTGTCTTCCGCAGATTGGCCTCCTCGGCGCTGCGAAACTGTATCTGCAATTGCTCGAGTTCGGCCTGGCGGCGGACCAGTTCCTCGCGCAGGCCGGCCAGTTCCTCTCTCTGGCGGCGGAAGTTGTCACGCAGTTCGTCGCGCTCCCTTTTGACCTGCTGCTCCCACGCCTGCAGTTCGCGCTCGCGCCTCTCCAGGGTCCGCAGTCTGGCGTCGTATTCGGTCTTTTTCACAGTGAGTTCCTGGGCAAGCTGGTGCAACCGGGCCTCGGGTCCGAAACTGAGGAAAGGCGCCTGCCGGCCGGCGGGCAGGTCCACAGCCTCGTCCTCCGGGTCCAATTCGTCTTCGGGATCGCTCACGGGCTGCGTCCTGAACAGGCGCCCCAGCACCGGCGCCGCCGAGACCGGAGATTCGGCCGGCAGCCCGCCGCGGGTGTTGACCACTACGGTCAGACTGCCCAGGAATACGAGGAGGGCGGCCGCCAGCGCACCGGCAATTATCAGGGCTTTGCTCACCGGTCTGCCTCGGATTGAATGTACTTGTGCGTCGAGTGGAGGTCGAGGACTTTGTCCTCGGTCTTCTCGTGCTCGGCCCGGAACTCGCGCCTGAGCCGGTCCCGGTAGTTCTGCAGCATCTTCAGCGAGCGCATGACGTCCTCCAGGGTGCTACGCACCTGTTCGCGCTCCTGGCTCATCTGCGCCTCAAGCTCAGAAAAATGCTTGATGCGGGCGCGCACGTGGCCCAGGTAGTCGGCGCACCGGCCGGCCTGCAGCAGGTCGCCTGCGTTGCGCGCCCGGCCGAGCTGGCTGAGCAGGTCCCGTCGGACGCCCTCCCAGCGTTGCCGCTCCTGTCGCTGCATGTGGATCGCGCGGTCGACGCGGGCCAGCTCTATCTCGAGCTGTTTCTGCTGGTGTTCGCGCATCTCAAGGATGCGCTGGTGCTTGAACTGGAAACCATCCTGTCTCATGCGTGTCGTTCCGATCTATGGTCGCCCCGGGAGGTTCAGAAGGTCCACTCACGGACGATTTGCGCCAGTTTTCCCAGCGCTTTGCCGAGCGGCTCGTGCTCGCCGATGCGCTGGCGCAGCAGGTCGTTGGCCGCGGGCATCAGCTCTATGGCCTTATCTATGGCGGGGCTGCTGCCCCGGTTGTAGGCGCCAATCTTGATGAGGTCTTCCGCCTCGCGGTAAGTGCTCAGCAGGCTCTTGAGCTTGCGGGCCCGTTCCAGATGTTCTTCTTCGACCACCGACCGCATGACGCGGCTGACGCTGCCCAGCACGTCAACGGCCGGATAGTGGCCCCGGTCGGCCAGGTGCCGGCCCAGGGCGATGTGGCCGTCCAGCGTGGCGCGCACGGCGTCGGCGACAGGTTCGGTAAAGTCGTCCCGCTCCACCAGCACCGAGTAGATGCCGGTGATGCTGCCGCGGGGCGAGTTGCCGAGCCGTTCGGTGAGCGTGGGCACGAGGGAGAAAGTCGAAGGCGGATAGCCCCGGGTGGTGGGTGGCTCGCCCGCGGCCAGCCCCACCTCGCGCTGGGCGTTCGCCACGCGGGTGATGGAGTCCATCATGTAGAGTACGTCCATGCCGCAGTCGCGCAGGTATTCGGCGATAGTCGTCGAGGTGAAGGCGGCTTTTATCTTCAGCAGGGGCGGGGCGTCGGCGGTGGCGACCACGACCACCGACTTGGCCAGGCCCTCGGCGCCGAGCTTCTCCTTGATGAACTCGCCGACCTCGCGGCCACGTTCTCCCACCAGGGCGATGACGTTGGCGTCGGCCTCGCTGTGGCGCGCTATCTCGCCCAGCAGGGTGCTCTTGCCCACGCCGGCGCCGGAGAAGATGCCGACGCGCTGCCCTTTGCCCAGGGTGAGGGTCAGGTCAATGACGCGGATGCCGGTCAGGAAGGGCTCGGTGATCTCGCTGCGCTTCAGGGGGTTGGGGGCGGGCTGGTCTATGCGGGCGCTGTGGGGGCAGGATATCTGCCCGCCCTGGTCTATGGGATTGCCCAGGGCGTTGACGACGCGGCCCAGCAGGTTCTGCCCGAGGCCGACCTCCAGGTCCTGGTGGGAGGAGACGACCCTGTCGCCGGGCTGGACGCCGTTGAGTTTCTCCAGCGGCATCAGGATGGTGGTCTTGTCGCGGAAGCCGATGACCTCGGCCCGTATGGTGCGGGTTTCGCTGCCGGCGCGGGTGTGGATGTCACATAGCTGGCCCACGCCGACGGCCGGGCCCCTGGCCTCGATGATGGCGCCGGTGACGCGGGTGATCTCCCCCTCGTACTCCATGCAGTCAAGCTGGGAGATTCTGGCCGTGTATTCGCTCAGGTCAAACCCCATTCGCCTCTCCGTTCTTCTTCAGCAAGCTCTTCTCGATCTTCGCCAGTCGCCCCGGTATCTCGGAGAATATCTTGCCCGAATCGGTCTCGATGCAGCAGGACGCCGCAGGTATGGACTCGTCTGGCACCATGGTGATGTTTGTGCGCCCGTAGGTCTGGGCCAGCCGCTCGGCGGCCTTGGTGGTCATCTCGTAGTCGCGCGGATTGACCCGCACCACGACGGCGCCCTTGTCCCGCACCGCGCGCAGGGCGGACTTGACGACCTCCGCGATCTTGTAGCGGCCCTGCTCTATCTCGTGCTGGAGGACCTTCTCGGTGATTCGGAGGCTGAAGGAGACGATCTCCTCCTCGTTGGCTTCGAGCATCTCGACTTTTTCCTCCTTGACGCTTCCGATGAGCCGGGCCAGTTCCTCGATCCGTTCCCCGATCTGGCGTTCGCGCCGGTCGAGTTCCTCGGCCCGGCGGGCCATCTCGCGCTCCCGGCGCTCGAGTTCGGCGGCGCGCTCCTCGAGCTGCTCCTGCTTCTCGACCATCTGCAGTTGCTCGACGGTCCGGACACGGGCCGGCTCCTGCCGGGTCCGCCTCGCTTCGCCGGGCGGGCCCACGGACCGCAGAGGGCGGTTGAAGCGCAGCACCTGCTCGTCATTCGACATACTGCTCGTCTCCTATTTCGACGACGAGTTCGCCCTCGCGGTACATCCGCCGGGCCACACGCATGATCTCCTCGCGGGCCTCCTCGACCTGGGAGAGCGGCACGCGGCCGGTCATCTCGCGCTCCTCTTCAACGCGCTCCCGCAGCCGCTGGGACATGTTGGCGGAGAAATGCTCGCGCACCTGCTGGGAGGCGCCCTTGAGAGCCATGGCGATGACGGTGACCTCGATCTCGCGCAGCAACTCCTGCATGGAGCGATCGCTGACCTTGGGCAGGTCCTCGAACCCGAACATGAGCCGCTCAATCTCCTCGGCCATTTCGGGGTCGCGCTGGTGAAGCTGGCTCAGCATACGCTCCTGCGACTCCTTGTCCAGAGTGGCCAGCAGGCTGGCCAGCTCCTGGGCGCGTCTCTCCTCGGAGGCCATCTCGGCCCCCGGGTCTATCTCCTCCAGCTTAGCCCTGAAGCCCTCCAGGATGGTGGTGGCCACCTCCGCCGGCACACTCTCGCTGATGATGATGCGCTCGACTACGGCTTCGCGGAATTCCTCCTCCAGCAGATTCAGCACCTGGCCCGCCTTCTCTCCGGAAATGTTGGACAGCAGCACGGCCGCGCAACGAGGGCTCTCGCTGGCCAGCATGAGGGCCAACTGCTCTTCGGGCAGTTCATCCAGCAGTTCCCGCGTTGGTTTCTCCTCTGGTTCCTCTTCCTCTTGCTGTTCCTGCTCGGCCTCGTCGTAGAGTTTTCGGACATTTTCCTCGCCCTTTGCCATCGCCAGGACGCGGCGGAACCGGTTCCGAGAGTCGCCCAGGAAGACGGCACCGCGGCGCTGCTTGACGAAGAAGCCGCGCAACGCCTCTCGCTTCTGCTCCTCGGCAATCTGGTCCACCCTCAGGCCGTCGGCGGCCTGGCGCAGCTTGGCCAGGCTGGACTCGCTCATGTTGTTCAGCAGTACCGCCGCCCGCTCCTCGTCCAGGGACATGACCAGTATGGCGGCCTTCTGCGCGGGTGTGAGTTGTTCGGCCAAAGCGTCACTCCTCCCCTTCGACCCATCCTTCGATCATGCGACCGGCCATCTCCGGGTTTTCTTTGACGAAACGCGCTATCTCCCGCCGGATGATCTCGTCTTCGCTGATGCCGGAGCCGAACTCGGCCCCCTGCCCCTCGACCACCTCCGGGATGATGACGCGCCGGGGAGATGCGCTCTCGATGCTCTGCATGATCTTGCGCGCCACCACCAGCAGTACGAGCCCGAACGCGCCGACGGCGAAGTACTGCCCGACTGTCGTGACCCAGTCCGGCACGGTGCGGCCCACGCCGAGCAGTTGAGCGGTGACGGGGCTGAACTCGGCTTCCACAATGTGGAGGGAGTCGCCGCGGGCCTCGTCGAAGCCGATGGCCTCCTTTATGATGCGGCTTATCTCCTCGCTGGAGGGTCTGCGAGGGTGGCGCCCTTCTGCGTCGGCGTCCTCTCCCTCGGCCGCGTTCTGCTCTATGTCATCCACGTCCACGAAAGCGGCCACAGTCAGGCGCCTGATGGCAGCGCCGCGCTGGATGGTCTCACGGACGGACTCGCTCACCAGGTACTGCGTATCTATGTTCTCCGTGGTGGAGGAGCTGCCCGCGCCGCCCTGCTGTCGGGCGGCGGCTTGCTCCTCGCCGGGCACGTTGCCTGCGGCACCCACCAGGCCGCCGACCTCGCCGGCGCCGCCGGTGGACCTGCGGCTTTCGATGCGCTCGCTGACCAGCACGCGCTGGTTGGGGTCGTACTGGCGCATTGTCTCCCGGCTGTCCAGGAATTCGAGTTCGGCGCTGATGCGCACTTCGCATCGGTCATAGCCGAGCACCCGCGCCAGCATGCTTTCGGCTTTGCCGGCCAGGTATTCCTCGACCTGCCGGCGGTGGGCAAGCTGGTCACCGGCGGCCACCTGGGCGCCGGGCTCGGCACCGCCGGCCACCACGTTACCGTGGCCGTCGGTGATGGTCACGTCCTGCGGCTCCAGCCCCTCGACGGCGGCCGCCACCAGGTTGGCCGCGGCCAGGGCGTCGCGCTGGCCCAGCGACCGCCCACCCCGTGTGACCACCATCACGGAGGCCGTCGGTTTGCGCGCATCACGGGCGAACAGTTCCCGCTCCGGGATGACCAGGTGCACCCGCGCATAGATGACCGACTGCAGAGAGGTGATGGTGGTGGCCAGTTCATTCTGAAGGGCGCTGATGTAGTTGACGCGCTCGGCGAAGGGCGTCATGCCGATCTTGGGTTCGCGGAACGCCTCGAAGCCCATCCGACCGACGCCCACCAGCCCCCTTTCGGCGGTAACCATGCGGGCCTCAGCCAGCCTGCCGGAGGGTACCATCACGGCGTTGGCGCCGTCGGCCACACGCGCCGGTATGCCCTGGTCCCGCAGGGCGCGCACGACCTCGGAGGATTCTTTGGCGCTCAGGTCGCTGGCGAGCACCTCGTACTCCGGGGTGCCGGCCCAGTGGATAAACCCGGCCAGGGACCCCCCAGACAACAGCACCAGGAGCACGAGCAGGACCTTGTGGGCGAGTGACAGCTTGCCCCAGGAGTTGCCTACATGGTGGGCCAGTGCCTGGAAGAATGCCATACGTTACACCTGCATCCGCATTATCTCTTTGTAAGCTTCCAGCAGCTTGTTGCGGACTTCCATCATCAGCCGGAAGCTGAGGTCGGCCTCGTTGATGGCCGCCACCACCTGGTGGAGGTTGTCCTTGCGCCCGGCGGCCAGGTCCAGCACGGCTTTATCCGCCTCCTGCTGCAGGCTGTTGACCTCCTGCAGGTAGTTGTCCATCAGCTCGCGGAAACTGGAGGCGCCCTCAGCCTTGCCGCCCTGCTGGGGCACCCCCTGCGGAGCGCCCGGCGTGATAGGGGATATTTCCATCGGCGTCACCTCAGGAGCCTGAGCGTCTCTTCGCAGATCTGCTTGAAGTTCTGCATGGCAATCAGGTTGGCCTCGTAGGCGCGGCTTGCCGTCATAAGGTCCACCATCTCCAGCGGCACTTTGATGTCGGGCATCGCGACGAAGCCGTCGGCGTCGGCGTCCGGGTGGCCGGGGTTGTGCACGGTGCGCGGGGGGCTCTCGGACGGGACTACGCCCTGCACGCTCACGCCGTTCAGGCCATCAAGGACCGTGGAGAAGACGACGTGGCGCCTCTGGTAGGGCCCGCCCTCGGGGGTGCGAGTGGTCTCGGCGTTCGCCACGTTATTGGCCACCACCTGCAGGCGCACCCACTCGGCATGGAGCCCCGAGCCGGAGATGTCAAACGCCCGGAACATGGACTCGTGGGTCATCGGTTACCTCCCTTCGATGGCGGAGCGCAGACGCTGGATGCGCGACCTGACGGCCGCAAGGTAGACGCGCATCCGGACCGAGTTCTTGTTGAGCTGGACGATCTCGCGCTCCAGCTTCACGTCGTTGCCGTCGGCCGCCACGTCCCGGAACATCGGGCTCCAGAGTTCGGTCTCCAGACGCGCACCCGGCTTCAGCTTGCCGGTCCTGTCCATCACGTCTTCCAGCCTCCGGGCGAACCTGACCCTGCGGGTCCTGTAGCCCGGGGTATTGAGGTTCGCCAGGTTGTTGGCCACGACGTCGTGCTTGCGCTGGGCTGCGTCCAGCAGACTCAGCAGCCCGTCGCAGTCGAGAAGACCCATTGCTGCACCTCCTGCGGCCACCGGCATGGTAGTTCCCGACAGATAAGCGCAAAGCAGGTGCCAAACGGTCCGGACATCGCCCGCCCGGAACGGCAATGAACGGCATTGCAGGGGGGAGCCGCCCCGTCGGCGCGCCGCCTGCTCGCCGGCCGGGCAACGGGAGGAAGAACCTGCCGCCCTCAGGAAAAATCTTCCGGCAGGCGCCCTTCTTCTGCGTATTTCTTCAGCTTGTTGCGGATGGTGCGCGTTGAAATATCCAACTTCTCGGCGGCCTGTGTTCGATTTCCCCTCGTCTGGCGCAGCGTCTCCAGGATCACCTGCCGCTCGACGTCCTCCAGGGTCGGCCCCCACGGCACGGCTCCCGCCGGAGCGCGGCGAGGCGTGCTGACGTAGTCCGGCACGTCGTCCGAGCCGATAACCCCGTCGGTGTCCATGATGACCATGCGCTGCATCAGGTTCTCCAGCTCGCGCACGTTGCCGGGCCAGGGGTAGCGCCGGAAGGTGTCCAGCACCTCCGGACGAATCTCGGGGACCTCCTTGCCCATGCGCCGCGCGAAGCGGCGGGCGAAGCAGCCCGTCAGCAGTTCGACGTCCCCGTCCCGCTCCCGCAGGGGAGGCAATTCCAGCGGCACCACGTTGAGCCGATAATAGAGGTCTTCCCGGAAGTCGCCGTCCCGGACCTCCTGCTCCAGGTCGCGGTTCGTGGTGGCGATGAAGCGCACGTCCACGCGCACGGTGCGGGTGCCGCCCACGCGCTCGAACTCCTTCTGTTCCAGCACGCGCAGCAGTTCGGCCTGCAGCTTTTCGGAGGTCTCTGTTATCTCGTCCAGCAGGAGAGTGCCGCCGTCGGCCAGCTCGAACCGCCCGGGCTTGGAGGCATGGGCGCCGGTGAACGCGCCCTTCTCGTGACCGAACAGCTCGCTCTCGAGTATGGACTCCGACAGGGAGGCGCAGTTGACGCGAATGAAGGGGCCCTCCTTGCGGGGGCTGGCCTTGTGGATGAGGCGCGAGACCAGTTCCTTGCCGGTGCCGCTCTCGCCCTGCAGCAGCACCGTGGCGTCCGTGCAGGCCACGTGCAGGGCCCGGCGGCAGACGTCCCGCAGGGCAGGGCTCTCCCCCACTATCTTGCTATGGCCGTTTCCCGATAGCTCGGCGTGCAGGTAGCGGTTCTCGTGGACAAGGCGGCGGTGCTTGCTCAGCTTTTCCAGAACGACCTCGACCTGGTCCACCCCGACGGGTTTGAGCAGGTAGTCGAAGCCACCGCGCTTGATGGCCTTCACGGCGGTGGGGACGTCGCCGTGCCCGGTGATGATGACGACCTCGCCGGGAGGCTCCAGGGAGCGGGCCTTCTCGAGCACTTCAAGCCCGTCCCGACCGGGCATCTTCAGGTCGGTGAAGACGACGTCGAAGGCGTCCTTCTCGAGCAGATCACACGCCTCTTCACCGTTGCGGGCCACGCTGATGTCCAGTCCCTCGTCGAGGATCCTGAGCATCTCTTCCATCAGCTCCCGGTCGGCGGGAGCGTCGTCGGCCACGATGACCTTCTGTATCATCTCTCCTCCGTTGTCGCCGTCGGCAGGGTGAAGGCCATCACCGTCCCGCGGCCCGGCGCCGTGTCCACCTCCAGCTGCGCGCCGTGAAGCTGCAGTATGCGGTGCACGATGCAGAGGCCGAGGCCGGTGCCGTTCTGCTTGTCGGTATAGAAGGGTTCCATGATCGCTTCCACCTTTTCGGGCGGAACGCCGTGCCCGGTGTCGCGCACCTGCACGCGGACGGCCTGCCCGGCGGCCGCGGAGGCCACGGTCACCTGCCCCTGCTGCCCGTCGAGTGCCTCGACGGCGTTCTGGACCAGGTTCAGCAGCACCTGCTTGAGCTTGTCGGGGTCCGCACTGACCCAGCGGGCGTCTTCCGGCACACGGATTTCGAGGCGAGCCGGGGAGTCGGGCCGCTCTGCACGGACGAACTCGGCCACCTGTTCGGCTTCGGCGCGCAGGTCGCAGCGCAGCAGCCGGAGGGTGTCCGGCCGGGCGAAGTCCAGCAGGCGGGACAGCAGCCCGTTCAGCCGCTCGGCCGCCCCGACGATGTTCGCCACGTAGCGCTCGTGCTTCTCGTCCTGTTCGATGGTGCGCTGCAGAATGCTGGCGAAGCCCTTGATGCCGTTGAGGGGCTTGCGTATCTCATGTGCCAGGCCGGCGGCCATCTTGCCCAGGTCTGCCAGCTTGCCCTGGCGGTAGAGTTCGGTCTGTAGGCTGCACAGGCGGGTGATGTCCCGATCGAGCTGGACGGCGCCGATCGGCTCTCCGGCGGAGTTCTCCACCAGACAGGCGGTGCTGGAGAAGATGCGGGGTTCGGGGCCGTGCAGTTCCCGCCGTTCGGACTCCTGGGCGGAGCCGCCCCTCAGGACTCGCTCCAGCAGGCGGTGATGCGGGGCCATCAGGTCGGCGAAGTGCCGCCCGGTGGCCTCCTCCGGCCGGGCTTCCCACATCCGGGCGGCCGCCGCGTTCAAGGTCCGCACGCGCCCCTCCAGGTCCGTTACCACGACGGCCGTGGGTATACTCTCGAGGATACTGTGCTGGAAGTTGTATGCCTCGTCGAGTTCGCGGACCTTCTGCTGGAGCTTGCGGTTGGCGGCTTCGAGTTCGAGGTTGACCTGGTCGGCGCGTTCTTTGAGTTCCTGGTAAGCCTGCTCGAGCTGGGCGGTCTGGCGGCTGAAGTGTTCGAACGCCTCTTCGAGCGCGCGGATCTCCTCCGGGCCCGCCTTCGGTTGTCCCTCCGCCAGTTTCACGTGGCTACCTCACCCTCATCCTGCGCGGTAGAGTCTGCCGGCCCGGTTGGACCGGATGGCGGCCCGGGCTTCGTCGGTGGTGCGTCTTTCCCTCTCGACGTAGGCCACCAGGCGTCGCTGCACTCTTTGCTGCTGCTCTCCGATGCTCTCGATGGTCTGCTCGATGGCTGCCAGGAGGGCATCCAGCGTGCCGTCAGGGTCATCGCGGGTCTTTTCCCATTCGGACTTGGCGGGGCCCATGTTATGCTCGATGGCCTCGATGCGGCTCATCAGGCCCTCCACCTCCTGGCAGAGTTCCAGGACACGGCGGGGGCTGGGTTCCTCGCTCATTATCTGGTCCTGCCGCTCCACCAGTTGCAGGACGCGCTCGTAAAGCTCTTGTTCCTGTCGGTAGGCGGCGATCAGCTGTTCCGCCAGTGTGTTCATTGCGTCTCCTCAGTGATCGGCAGTCCCATTTCACGCATCTGCTCCATCCAGGCGGCCCATTCGGCGGCGGTCGCATCGGCGCGCAACTGGCCCAGCAGCTCACGGGTCTCTTCCTCCCGGCCGGCGTTACGGAGGCTCAGCAGCAGCATGACGGCCACGTGCCGATCGCCGGAGTCGCTTTCGTGAAGGTGTTCGTAGAGCCTGGCGGCGTCCGCGTATCGGCCGGCCATGAAATGGACGAAAGCCAGCTCCTCCAACTCGACCACCGGCCTGTCCACCACGGCCGCCCACTGCCGGTCGGGCAGTTCGTCGAGAGGCAGGTCGTCCGGCGGCTCCTCCTCCTCAACCTGACGAGCCGGCGGCAGTTCCGGCTCCGGCAGTTCGATCCGTTCCGGCAGCCGACGCGCGGTTTCAAGCAGGCGAGCCACCGGTTCATAAAGTCGGCCGGCATCGGAGTCCTCCAGCGGTTCATGGTAACGGGGCAGCACGTTGCGGGCCGGGCGCCGGACCTGCTCGCCCTCAGGGGCGCCGGCGGCGGCCGCGGCGGCAGCCGCCAGACACAGGAGTGCAACCAGCGTGCCAAGCGGTCTCACAGGCCCGCCTCCTCGTCCAGAGGACTCTTGCCGGAGTAGAAGAGCGCCGCCCGGTCGAAGCGGCCGACCTCCCGGTAGTAGCGCCCCATGAGGCGAAGGGCTTCGCTGCGGACCTGTTCGCTCCTGGCCTCTGCGGCCAGCCGACGACAGGCGGCGAGGCCGGCCGGCGCCTCGCGGCGCAGCTTTAGCCGTGCGGCGGCCAGTGCCGCCTGTTCCCGCACCTCGGGGGTCATGGTCATCCCGTCGGCCCGGGCCAGAACGGCGCCTGCTTCATCGAACTCGCCCATGTCCATCAGGAACCCGGCTTTCTGCACCATCAGCCGGGCGCGGCGTTCCGGCTCACGGGCGGCGGTAAGGGCCCTGTCGAGCATGGCGACGGCCATCTCGTGAAGCCCGAACTCCCGGCAAGCCCCCAGCAGGTCGGGCAGGGCCTGCCAGTACTGCGTCTGGTGGCCGAAGGTCGCGACCATGACCTCCCCGAGCAGCACGGCGCGAATGTGCTCTCCAGCCCCCAGGTAGGCGGCGATGAGGTCCCGGCAGGCGGTTGGAGTCTCCTCTTCGTCTATGGGCCAGTTGGCGAGAAAAAACTCGTACCGGGCCACGGCCCTGCGGTAGCGGCCGTCTTCCAGCGCCATGCGCGCCAGGCGGTAGTCGGCTCGGCGCGCGAAGGGGCTGTCGGGGAAACGGCTGCGCAATTCCAGGTAGCGCTCCTCCACTTCGTGAGGAGAGGTGGTGCCCATCTCCATGCAATAGGCGATGTTGTAGAGTATCTCCGCTTCCAGCGGTTCGTTCGCTTCGTGGGCCAGCGCGCGTCGGAAGGACCTGACGGCATCGTCGTACTTGCTCAGACGCACCTGGCTCTGGGCCGCCCACAGGTAGGCCGAGGGGGTGAGGGGATGGTTGGGCGCGCCCTCCGCCAGCAGCAGAAGTTCCCTCTCGGCGGCCCCCCAGTCCTGAAGGTTGTAATACGTGCGCCCGGCCAGGTAATGCGCGTAGGCCGCCCAGGGCGAGCGGGGGTACTGGTTGCAGAGTATCTCCAACTGGTCCAGCGCCATGCGTGTGTGGCCGTCCAGCATGTAGAGGTGCCCCAGCGCGTAGTATGCCTCCGCCACGTTGGGGGATTCCGGATAGAGGATCAGGAACTCCTGGGTGCTCCAGAGGGCATTGCGTCGCGCCCGCTCAGCGGACGGCGGGAGGGGTTCCAGCTCACTGATGACGGCGACCCCGTCCGCCGTCTCGGCCTGGAAGCCGACAGACCCGAGCACCATCTCCAGGGCATGCTCGGGAACGACCGCCTCCAGGCGAGCGGTGACCAGATGCTCACCGGGCGGCACCTGCTCCAGCTCAAGGCCCGTCCTGAGGGCCAGCGCCTGGAGCACCTCTCGCAGGGGGGCGCCTTCGGCGCGCAGGTCGAGTTCCCCGGTGCTGTATCTGACCTCGACGCTGCCATCGCCATAGCGGCCGCTCACCACCACGATGTCATGTTCGGCCAGGGGGCGGCACCTGGAGGGCGCCCGGCCCAGCGGCGGCAGGCTCACCCCGTAGAGGCGGCCGGCTTCGCCGCTCATCTGCAGATGCAGCCGCACGGCCGCCATCGCCCTGTTGTAGGCGAGCCAGCGGTTCAGCGCTATCTCGTCGCCGTAGCGCGCGCTGTTCGCCCTGAGCAGGTGAAGATTGCGGTAGAACTCCTGCCACTGCTCCTGGCGGCCCAGACAGACGATCGAAGTCACCAGGGCATGGCGCCACAACTCGTCGCCGGGTCGGCTCAGCGAGCGCAACGACTCGCTCTCGTGGAGGGCCTCCTCGTAGTGGCCCAGTTCGGCCAGCGCCCTCGACAGCAGGTGACGCGCCAGCAGCACGCGCGCGATGCCTTTTTCCTCCCGCGAGGCGGCCTCACGGGCAAGCTGAGCTGCGGCCGCGTAGTCGGCCTGCTCCATCCGGCCGCGGGCGGCGTCTATCAGCGACTGGTAGGCCATCTGAGCCACGCTGTCCGGCGGCAGGGGGTCCACTCGGGCCGGAGGCGTTGCCGGTCGGTCCGCCGTCGGCGGCGTCTCCGCCGGCGCCGCCCGCCAGGACCGCAGGCCCAGCGCCAACAGCGCGACGAACACCAGCGTGCCCAGCCCGGCGACCGCGCCGAGCAACCACAGCGGCACGTTGCCGACCAGCGGCAGGCTGACGACGGCGATATCAGGAGGCAGGACTTCTTCTTCCTCGACCGGAGGCGCTCCGGGGGGCTCTTCCGCCAGAGGCGACCCCTCCCCGGATTCCTCCGCCTCGCCGGCCGGCTCAGCCGGAGGCGCGGTACTTGCAGATCGGTCAGGCCCCCCGGAGGACGGGGCGGACCCGGAACTGTTGCGGGGTTCGTCGGAGGCGGACGCCCGCTCCCGGGGGGGAGAGGAGCGGGGCACTTCCATCGCCTCGGTAGGTTCATTGCTCGAGGTGGACTGCGGCTCGTCCTCGGGCAAGTTTGTGCTCGGGCCTTCGCGCATTGCTCAGGTGGCCATCCCAGGAGTAACGTCGGCGCCCCGGGGCCGTCACCCCCAGAGCAGCTTCTTTTCCCTGCCGCTCACGCCCTCGTCGGAGCCCGGCGGGGCCAGCACGGAGGAGGCGTGCTCATCCAGTTCCTCCTTGCTGCCCAGCACGGGCACCCGCGCGGCTCCTTCAATCAGCTCCAGCAGTTGGCGCTGGGTCTCGTCCAGGTTCAGCAGCACCAGCTCCCGGCCCTGCGCGGCCAGCCGACGGTGAAGCTCCACGCACGCCTGCCAGAAGAGGCTGCTGACGAATTGAACTTCCTGCAAATCAAGGGCCACAATGGCGACCTCGTCCGACCCTGCACTCGTGACGCCGTCCCAGTCGGGAGCCTTCACCAGGGTTTTCTGGTCAACCCGCAGCAGCAGGACTCCGCTGCCGCAGGATCGTTCGAAATCCATGCTAAATCCTCTCGGCCATAACCATGCTCCTGGCCTCTCCGTGGTCCACCAGGCGCGCGGCGATGCGCAGGTTTTCGGCCACCTGCCGCCAACGCTCGGCGGCCGCCTTCTCCAGGCCCGGCACGCGGAGGGTGATCACCAGGTGGCCGTTCAGCAGGCCGACCCGGCCCGCCAGGCTGTCGGCACGCCCGTCGGCCAGGGCCACGGCCTCGACGCATAGCTGCACAAGCTGTCCGGCCCGCGCAAGCCCGAGGCCGGCGTGTCCGACAACCTCCCTGAGCGCCTCCAGCACGCGCCGGCTCTCCTCGTCTCCGTCAAGTCCCTCAAAAGAGAAGACTTCCACTCCCTCGCCGTCCAGGAAGGGCCGGGCGACCTCGGGGGGCAGTTCTCCGGCCACGGCCCCGCCATCTCCCCTCGACGCCTGGTCCGCAAAGAAGGCCTCGATGCGCTCCTTCAGGTAAGCGACCTTGCAGGGCTTGGTCACGTAGTCCCAGGCGCGCAGGCGCAGGGCCTCCAGGGCCGTCTCGAGGCTGGCGTAGCCGGTCAGCACCATGACGCCCATAGGCGGGTTGTGCCGTCGGGCGCGGCGGATAAGATCGACGCCGCAGACGCCGGGCATCTTCAGGTCGGTGATCATGAAGTCGTAGGGACGGGCGGCAACCAGCGCGTCCGCCTCGTCGCCGTCCCCAGCGCAATGGACCTCCCAGCCCTCGGCCATGAACAGCTCCCGCAGGGCCCAGCGGATGGTCTCCTCGTCGTCGACTATGAGCAGGCTGCGGTTCATGCCGCGACTTTCTCGGCGCTCTCGGCCGTCTCTGCGGGCAGGAGGACGCTGAAGGTGGTGCCCTGGCCGGGTGTGCTGGCGACCTCGATGCGGCCGCCATGCGCCTCAACTATCTTCTTCGTCACCGACAGGCCCAGCCCGACGCCGTTGTGCTTGGAGGTGTAGAAGGGGTCGAAGACCCGCCCGATCAGTTCAGGCTCGATGCCCTCGCCGGGGTCGCGGAAGCTGGCCAGCGCGCGCTGTCCTTCCCGCGAGAGGCCGAGTTCCACCGCCAGCGCGCTACCGGCCGGCGAGGCATCCACGGCGTTGAGCAGCAGGTTGCGGAAGACCTGCTGCATCAGGTCGGGGTCTATGAGGGCCGGGCAGCCCTGCTCGCCCGAGCGGATGTTCACGGTTATCTGCTTTTTGCTCAGATGGCTGCCCACCGCCTCAACGGTGTCGCGCACCAGGTCCTCAAGCTCGCACCGGACGGGGCGGGGCTCGTAGCTGCGGGCGAAGTGCAGGAGGTTGTTGACGACCTTCTCCATCTTCTCCGCTTCCCGATGCAGGTTCTGCAGCACGGTCGTGCGGGAATCGCCGGGGTCCATCTTGGTCTGGAGGACCTCAGCCGACAGCAGGATGCCGCACAGGGGGTTGCGGACCTCATGGGCGACCGAGGCGGAAAGCTCGCCCAGCGCGGCCAGATTGTCCATCTGTTCCACGCACGAGGCCAGTTCCTGCAGCCGCTCCGTCCAGCGGGCCAGCCGGCGGTGGCGCTCAGCGACGGCTTCATCCTCCAGTTCGGCCAGGCGGGCCTCCAGCCGGTCCGCCAGAG
>PUMJ01000182.1 GCA_003551305.1 Candidatus Brocadiaceae bacterium | reverse complement strand
GCCGCATGCAGAAGTTCGGCGCACCGTCCTCGTCTGATATCAGCCGACGCACCCGCACCCCCCGGGCGCCTTCCATCTGCACCGCCTCCGATTCCACCTCGCGGTAGTTCACGTGCTTCATGTCTGCTCCTCTCGGGCCGTTCGCGTCGCACCGACGTGATGATATGCGCCCGGCGTGCCGCAGGCAAGCACCTTCCGGCCGTGGCTTTCCAGTCGCGGCCGGGCGGTGCCCCGCGTATAATCAAATCTGAGCAAAGTAGGGTCTCTTCAACTCAGGTTGCGCGGATGAACCCCGCCCCGGGGCAACGACGCAGCCGCATCGCATGAAGGAGACGCATCAGATGTTCAAGAAACTCATTGTTGTCGCCGCTCTGATCGTGGGTGGTCTGCTGGTCGCCGCCGCCGCCGAGACCGAGGAAGAGCGCATCGCGCCGGACTTCGAGCTGTTCGGCGTGGACTACCGCTACCACTCCCCGGCCATGTACGAGGGCGCAGAGGCCCTGGTGCTGGTCTTCACCTGCAACCACTGCCCGGTCTCTGTCCGCTACGAAGACCCGCTGATCAACCTGGCCAACGAATACCAACCTCAGGGCATCCAGTTCCTCGCCATCAACACGAACCCCGTGGACAAGGTGGAAGCCGACGGCTTCCCGCAGATGATCCAGCGGGCCGAGGAGAAGGGATTCCCCTTCCCCTACCTCTACGACGAGACACAGAAGGTCTCAAGGGCCTATGGCGCCACGGTGACCCCGCACATCTTCGTGCGCACCCCGGACGACCGTATCGTCTATGAGGGCGCCGTGGACAACCGCGGGCGTGAGCCCAACTACCTGGCCGACGCCCTGGACGACATCCTGGCCGGGCGCGAAGTGCGCACCCCGGAGTCGGCTCAGTTCGGGTGCACCGTCAAGTACCGCACCGAGGAGGAGCAGGAGGCGCGCTTCAACCTCTTTGACCTCGATTGAACGGGAGGGGGCAATGGATGGCATCCGTGTGCAGCCCGTCCTCGCGACGGCCTTTGCGACCCTCGTGCTGCTCGCGCTCGCGGTCGGCTGCTCACGGCAGGATGATGAGACAGCCGCACCAGGCCCACCCGCCGCCGAGGAATCGCCCGCCGTCACCATCGAGCCGGTGGACGCCGACCAGATCAGGGACCTTGTCGCCGCGCACCGCGGCAGCGTCGTCCTGCTGGACTTCTGGGCGACGTGGTGCCGACCCTGCCTGGAAGCCTTCCCACACCTGGAGGACTGGCAGAGGCAGTACGCCGACGAGGGCCTCGTCGTCTTGAGCGTCAGCCTGGACGACCCGGAGACAGAGCTCGACCGGGCCCGCCGCTTTATCGAAAGGAGGGACCCGCCCTTCGACGTCTATATCCTCGACGTGCCGATTTACGACCAGTTTGTCCGCTCGATGGACGGTGACTGGAGCGGCGCCATACCGGCCATCTTCCTGTACGACCGGCAAGGCGGGCTGCGCCATCTGTTGACAGGCGACCAGGCGGCCGCCGAGGCCGAAGAGGAGATCCTGGACGTCCTGCGGGCGGACAGCGGCTCTTGAGGCGATTGCGCAGCCGGCGCGTGCTTGTCCGCGTCGCCCGGGGCCGCTGAACTCGACGTCCTGCGCTCTACAACGACTCGTACGGAGGGGATTACGCTGGAAAAACCTACCCATAACCTGAGACACGCGTTCGGGCCGCTCGTCGCATCGCCCGATGGCCACCACCTGGTGCACTCCGACGGCGTGCCGTTCTTCTACCTCGGCGACACCGCCTGGGAGATATTCCACCGCCTCAGCCGCGAAGAGGTGGACCGTTACCTCGCCGACCGCGCCGCCAGGGGCTTCACCGCCCTCCAGGCCGTGCTGCTTTCGGAGATGAACGGCCTGACCACCCCCAACCACTACGGCGACCTGCCTTTGACGGACCTGGATCCCGGTCGCCCCAACGAGCGCTACTTCCGGCACGTTGACTACGTCGTCCGCGCCGCCGGACAGGCGGGCATGTATGTCGCCCTGGTGCCGACCTGGGGCTGTTACACGCAGGAAGAAGACCACCGATTCTTCGAGACCCATAAGATATTCGACCCCGGGAACGCCCGCGCTTACGGACGCTTCCTCGGCGAACGCTATGGAGAGGCGCCCAACATCATCTGGATACTCGGCGGCGACCGCATCCCCGAGGGCGAGAGCCTGGCCATCTGGCGGCAGATGGCCCGGGGCATCGCCGAAGGCGCCCAAGGTGGCGAGGACTACGCCGGCCTGACCATGACATTCCACCCGCGCGGTGGCCGCAGCTCGGCCGAGTACTACCACCGCGAGCCCTGGCTGACGTTCAACATGGTCCAGTCCACTCATTACCGCGACAGCGCGCCGGAGGACCTCATCGCGGCCGACTACTGCCGCGTACCCGCAAAGCCCGTCATCAACGGGGAGCCCGGCTATGAGCGCATCCCCAACGGCCTGCGGGACCCGGACGACAAGCTGGACGAATTCGACGTACGGCGGTTTGCCTACCGGTCCGTCTTCGCCGGGGCCTGCGGCCACACCTACGGCGCCAACGAGCTGTGGATGATGTGGACGCCCGATCTGGAGCCCATCGACCCGCGGGAGCTGGTGACGCCGTTCCTGGGCGCCGACACGCCCTGGCATGAAGCGCTCGACTACCCCGGAGCGGATCAGATGCGCCACCTGCGGGCCCTGATAGAATCCCGCCCGATGCTCTCCCGCAGACCGGACCAGGGCCTGCTGGCCCTCGGGCCCGGCGAGGGAGGCTGCCGCCTGCAAGCCACGCGCGCCGCCGACGGCTCCTACGCTATGGTCTACGCCTGCCGCCCCGGACAGACCCTCACCGTCGAGATCACCCGCCTCTCGGGCGATTCGGCCACGGCATGGTGGTACGACCCGCGCACCGGTGAGGCGGAGTGCCTGGAAGAGGCCCTGCCGACCGTCGGCACGGCCGCCTTCACCGTCCCGGATGATGGACCGGACCGGGTGCTCGTGCTGGACGATAGAGCCCGAGGCTTCCCCCCGCCCGGAGAACTCGGGCCGTAGAGCCACCCGGCGCCTGAGTGCAGCGCCTCTGCCCTCCCGGCCGTGGTCAGAATGACGCAGACGACCGCGATCTTCGGATGTCGGACCCCGTGGCACGACATCACAACGATGCGGCCGGCTCTTCGGCCACGCGCCTCGCCCTCTTCGTGCACGAGGACGAGCACGTCAGTACCCGGAACGCCGAGGCCGGCGCTCCCCCCCCGGCCCGGCCACCGGCCAATTCGGACGCCACGAACGGCGACTGCGGCGAAAACGGGCAAATGAGAGTTGCTGGTTGGTGGTTGCTCTCGGAAAGTGGACGGTAACGGCGAAAGCAGAAAGCAGGCTGCGGACGGGGGTATCGTCACCGTGCTCGTCCTCGCTGACGTTTCCGCCGAAGGCAGGGTGCCGTGGTGGTTACTCTTGGGAGGCGCCCGCCATGACCGGTTATCGGTCGCGCCAGCCGGTTTGGGCGGCGACTGCGAAACGAATCCATTTGCACAGCGTGCGCCATAGGCCCTGGGCTCAAACGGAGGCGCGAAGGCAAACAGCAGGAACCACAGAGCTTAACCGTTCGCCCTGCGGCAAATGTCGAGATCTTGCCCGCCGGTAGTCAGCCGGGGGGCGCCGATTGGTTGCATCGTGTGCTGCCCGGCGGTAAGCTACTGCCCGTCACTCCGGGCCGGTTGACGCCCCGGGACGCGACACTGCGTTCATGATAGGGAGCCCACCCATGCTGCTGCAGTCACCTGAAGACAGGGAGCTTTCCCCCTACACCGGCTGGACCCGTGCCCACTGGGAGGAACTCCATGCGCGCCTGGTGCGCGGGATGTTTCGCTACGCCTCTGCCGGCCGCGCCCACGTACGCTACCCCATGCCCGAGAGCGGCGAGGGCTCGGTCATGGACGTCTCCGAGGGCTACGGGCGCACCTTCTTCATGAACGGCCCGTTCCTGCACCAGAGCAGCGACGGCATCGTCGAGCTGGACGGTGAGCGCTATGACGTGGGCGAGTTCTACCGCGAGGGGCTCGTCAACGGCACCGACCCCGACCACCCGGAATACTGGGGCGACCCTTACGACTACTGCCCGGGCATCGTGCAGGGCGCGGCCGTCGCCATGAACCTGTTCTTCGCCCGCCGGCACGTCTGGGACCCGCTCACCGAAGCCCAGAAGCAGCAGGTCGAGGACTACTTCTACCGCCTCGGCATGGTGGAGCCGTGGGGCAACAACTGGACGCTCTTCTGCGCGATGTCCCACATGATGCTCAAGAGTTTCGGCCGCCGCCACGACCAGCGCCGCATGGACGAGCTTGTCGCCATCATGGAAAACCAGTACTTCGGCGACGGCTGGTACCGGGACGGAGAGGTGCTCGCGTTCGACTATTACAACGCCTGGGTCATCCACCCGTATTTCCTCATCTACGGCATGATGGACCCGGAGTCCGACCATGACTTCATGCGGGTCCTGAAGGGGCGCACCCGCCTCTTCACCGAGCACTTCAAGCACTTCTTCGGGGCCAACGGGGCCTATCCGCCGCACGGCCGTTCGCTCATCTACCGCTGGTGCGCCCCCTCCGTCTTCCCGATCGCAGAGCTGTTCAGTTGCTCGGGAGCCTCTCCGGGGCAGGCGCGCCGCATCTGCAGCGGCAACATCAAGTTCTTCGTCCAGAACGGCGCCGTCACCGACGAGGAATACCTGAGCATGGGCCACCTGGGCGAGTACCTGCCCGTCTGCGAGGGCTACTCCGGCACGCAGTCCCCCTACTGGGCGGCGAAAATCTGGTGGGCCTTCCTGCTGCCGCCCGACAACCCCTTCTGGACGGACCCCGAGGAGCCCAACGAGGTCGAGAAAGGCGACTTCGTCCGCGCCATCCCGAAGGTAGGCATGCTGCTGCAGGGCTGCCGCGAGACGGGGCAGGTCAACCTCTACGCCAACAGTTCCCACATCTACGTTCCGAAGCGCTACAACAGCTTCTGCGTCTCCACGCACTTCGGCTTCGATGTGCGGGAGCGGGACGGCGCCTTCAACGTGGACAACTGCCTGGCCACCACCGACGACGGGGAGCGCTACCACCTGCGGCGCCTCAGCGAGCACCGGGCCACCGCCGATCGCTTCACCGCCTGTTCCTATTACCCCGAGGAGAACGAGTATGACAACCTGGTGCACTCCTGCGTGGTGCTGAAGGGGGACTACCACGTGCGCGTCCACAGGGTCAACATCACGCGCGCCACGCAGGTCGTCGAAGGCGGCACCGCCCTCCCCTACGACGAGGGCGAGCCGGAGAGCCGGTGCGAGGACGACTGGGCCTGGGCCTGCCATGCGGGGCGGACCATCTTCCTGCAGAACCTGCACGGCTGGGACGAGGTCCGCCCGCCGGAGGGCTGGTTCGGCACCCGCCAGGGCAACAACCTGTTCGGCGAGTACTCCGTCACGCCCACCCTGCGCACGCAGCAAGACTTCACCGGCAAGCGAGTGCTGGTCTCGCTGTCCGTCGCGCGCGCGGCGGAGGCCCGGCCGGAAGACCTCAAAGCCCTCGTGCGCGACGTGCAGGTGGATGACGAAGTGGTGACCGTGACTTTCTCCGACGGGGAGAAGGTGCTCGTCCAGCCCGCCCGCGTCAGGCATCTGGACACGGAACTCAACGGCGTCCCTGTCAAGGGGCGGGTCATGTACGCCCGGGCCGGCGCCGACGGCTCGGACAGCTACCTCTTCGAGGAGCAGCGCGCGCGCGTGCGCGTCCTTGACGATTCCGTGGAACCGGTCGGCCGCACGGCGCGCGGACGGCGCGACGAACATCGCAGGACGGCCGAGGACGCCATGTCCCGCATGTCGGTCGAGGAGAAGATCGGCACGTGCATCACACACGCCTGGCGCGGCTCGATGATCACGCCCAGCATCGTGCAAACCATCGAGAAACTCCACGCCGGCGCCCTGCGCATCGAACCGTTCACCACTGAGGGCGCCCGCCCCTCCCCCGGGCGGCAGGAATACGAGGAGCCGGAGGGCTACTTCAGCCTGCCGGAGACGCGCTTCACCCCGGGCTATCCGGCCCCCAGCATCAGCGCCCAGGAGTACGCCCGTCGGCTGAACCGGCTCAAAGAGATCGCCATGAACCGCCCCTCAGGGGTTCCGCTGCACATCACCACGGACTTCGAGGGCGACTGGTCCCATGATTTCCCCTTCGACGGCATCAGCATCTTCCCGGCCGGCATGGGCATCACCGCCGGGGAAGCCCCGTGGCTCGCCTACCTAGTCGGCCGCTACGTCGCCTGGCAGCTCAGCGCTATCGGGGTGAACATGCTCCACTCGCCCGTCGCCGACGTCAACAACAACCCCCAGAACCCGGTCATCAACATCCGCTCCTTTTCCGACGACCCCCGGACCGCCGCCACCTACGCCGTGCAGAACATGATCGGGCTGGAGGAAGGCGGGCTCATCTCGGTGGCGAAGCACTTCCCCGGCCACGGGGATACGGCCGTGGACTCGCACCTGGAACTGCCCACCGTTCACGGCGACCGGGCGCGGCTGGACGAAGTGGAACTGGTGCCCTTCCGCAAGCTCGTTGCGGCAGGACTCCGGGGCATCATGCCGGCCCACGCCCGCTACCCCGCCCTGCACGACGCGGAGCTGTCTGCCACGCTCTCCTCCACCATCCTGCAGGACATCCTGCGCGGGGAACTCGGCTACGAGGGCGTCATCACCACGGACGCCATGGAGATGGGCGCCATCAGCCGCAAATGGGGAGTGCCCGTCGGCTGCGCCCTCGCGTTGAAGGCCGGCGTGGACATCGTGTTGCTGAAGTCCGACGACGAGACGCGAACCCGCGTCTTCTTCGAGATAAAAAGGTGGGTGGACGAAGGCCGCATCACCGGGGAGGAACTGGACGACAGGGTACGACGGGTGCTGATGATGAAGGCCGCCCAGCGGCTGTTTGAGAACGGCGGCGTGGTGGACCCGGAGGGAGCGCGCGAAGCCCTGCGCGACCCCGAGACCCGCAAAGGCGCCACCGACGCCGCCCGCAAGGCCATCACCGTGCTGCGCGACCGCGACGGCGTGCTGCCGCTCACCCCACGACAGAAGGTCATGGTCGTCGAGCAGCTGCTGCCGCTCGAGTTCGTGCCCAACGACGCCCACTTCCACCCCCGCTGCCTGAACGAAGCCATGCTCGGCAACTCGCTGAACGTGGTCAACGTGGACACCGAGTTTTGCGCCACCGACGCCCAGCGGCAGACCGTCATGTCGCTGCTGGACCGGGTGGACGCGGTCGTTATGACCAACTACGTTTTTCGCGTCGAGCCGCGGAATAACTCGGACCTGGTGGGCGCCGTGGCGAAGTCAGGCAAGCCCCTCGTCGTTATCACCAACACCCCCTACCCGAGCGGCGCGGCCCCGGCGGCGCCGACGGTCCTCTGCACCTACAGCATGGCGCCGCCGTCACTGCGCGCCGCTGCGGACCTGGTCTACGGCATCGCCACGAGCCGCGGCTCCTGGCCGCTGACCACCATGGAGATGCCGAACACCTGAGGCGCTCTGCGCCCGCGGGCCGGGCCGCTGTTTTTCGGAGGGGGTTTTCGGCATCGCGGGCCCAAACCGTTCGGGGACGCCGCCCCGCAGAACCCTGCCGGCAGGGGCGACCGCCACCCGACGCTCCAATCGGACGCTCCGGGACCGACCAAACCCGGCCGTTCTGCCGACCATAACCATTGACACAGGGGCCTCCGGCCCCTTAACGTGTCCTTGTGTGCGCGTTGGGCAGGTGCCGGGTGCGAGGACCGAACGTTGGAGCGGTTGTTATCTCAGCATCGGCCGAAAATCCGCAGTTGATGCGACCGCTTGGCCAACGGACCCGGCGTTCTGCAGACCGGAAAGGAGGGTGACGGTGTCCCGCAAGGAGCAGATTGCACTCTGGGTCGGCGGGGTGGTGTTTGGAGCGCTGGGCGCAGGCGCCCTCGTCCTGTTTCTCAGCACGGCGCTCAACCTCGGCAACCAGTTGGCCGGATGCGTTTGGGCTATCGGGCTCGCCGCAATCGGTCTGGCCATCTGCAGGTTTGCCTCGCACCCGGAGCACAGCGAGGCGGAATAGCGCCACGAAAGCCGCTCTCCGACCACCTGCAAGCCAAAGCTGCGCGATTCTCTGCTGTCTGCAGGGAGTCTCAATGGCCCGGGAGTCGGCCCGCGAAATCCAGGAAGAAACCCCAGTAGTCCTCATCCATTCTATGGGATTTGTCCAGCACCAGTTGCGCGGCGCGCCCCTCCGCGCCCAGCCTTTGCCAGGCAGGCTGCGCCAGCCTGAGCGTGCGGTGCGCCAGCCAGGGGGAAGCCCAGTCGTCCTGGAAACCCTCGGTGTCGAGCAGAAACCGGGGCGCAACGAGCGCAGCCAGCATGTGCTGGTCCACCGGCAGATGCTCCTCCCGCCCGGCGAAGCGACTGAAGTCGGGGCAGAACCAGTGCGGGAAGGATCTCGTGATAGATTCAACCGATTCGCTGGGCCCGCAGCGTGACAGCGCCATGCCCCCCGTGCCCGACTGGTGGGGGATCGCCAGGGTTATCCGCTCGTCCAGCGCAGCGGCCAGCAGGGCCGTCTTGCCCCGGCGTGAATGCCCCACCACGCAGAGCCGCCCGGCGTCCACGTCCTCATCGGCCGCCAGGTAGTCCGCCATGCGGTGCAGGGCCCAGGCCCAGGCCGCCAGAGCGCCCCAGCGGCTGCCCCCGTGCCGCCGGCCCTCCCACTTCGCCCTGACGCCGTGCTCCGTGTCGGGGATATCAGGCTCTATCTCGTAACCGCTTGTGGTTGCCAGCGCATAGCCGCGTTCCACTATCATCCGGACGGGAAAGTAACGACTGCGACTGCCCCGGCCGGCCTCGAACGCGTCTGCGTCGGCCGGCCGCATGACCGGCGGTTCGAGCAGGTGCACGCAGTCGTCCTCCACGAGGGTGTGGCTGGCCACGCGGTTGATAGCCATGAAAGTGCAGACCGGCCCCCGTCGCGCCGCCGGCAGGAAGAGCGCCACGCGGAAGGCATGGGTCTCCCCGTCGGGCAGAGGACAGCGCAGTTCGACCTCGCGGTAGTCCCCCGCACCCCCAACGATACCCGTCTGTTCGGCGGTGACCCTCATCTCCGGGGTCTCAGCCGGGGGTAGGTAGCCGTACATGCAGCGCTGGAACAGTTCCTTCATGCGCGAGCGCGCTTCCTCCAGGTCGCCCTCGGGCAGAGGCGGCGGTTCCGGGCTGCGGGGCAACCGCGTGATATCTGAATTCTCGTCAGGAGTCTTCTCTTCAGGACTGCATGTCATATCAAGCGCTCCTATCTCTCGTCGCAACGCGCCGGCAAAAGGTGGAATGCTCAGCTACAGGCCCGCGCCGCGCCGGCCGCGGCGTCCTTGCTCTTGCAGGTCTCCATAGCGTAAGTCTCCTTACTTTGAGGCTTTTGCACCTGGCCGTTCTGTGCCGTAGAGGTTCGCATGGCCCTCAGCCGCGCGGGTGGTGCCGGTGATGAACCGCCTGCAGCCTGCTCCGGTCGACGTGGGTGTATATCTCGGTGGTGGAGATGTCCGCGTGGCCGAGCATAAGCTGCACCGAGCGCAGGTCCGCCCCATTGCCCAGCAAGTGCGTGGCGAAGCTGTGACGGAGTGTGTGGGGGTGGACCTCGGCCCGCACCCCGGCCTCGGCCGCATGTTTCTTGACCCGACGCCACAGCGTCACCCGGCTCATGCGCCGGCCGGTGCGCGTCAGGAAGAGGGCTGTCCGGGAGCGGTCCCGGCACAGCCGCGGCCTTCCGTCCCGAAGGTACGCTTCCACGGCGTCAAGCGCCGCCCGGCCCACCGGCACGAGCCGTTCCTTCATGCGCTTGCCGTAGCACCGGGCGAAGCCGTAGTCGAAGTTGATGTCACCGGTGTTCAGACCGCAGACCTCCGAGGCCCGCGCCCCCGTGGCGTAGAGCATCTCCAGCAGCGCGCGGTCCCGCAGCTGGATGGGTGAATCTCCCCGGGGGGCGCGCAGCAGGCGTTCGACCTCCGCCTCAGTGAGCACCTCCGGGACGCGCTGCCACAGGCGCGGGGTCTGGAAGGCCTCGGTGGGGTCCCGCTCGACGTGGCCGTCCAGCACGAGGAATCGGCAGAGCATCCTCAGCGCCACCAGGCGGCGTCGGACGGTATTGCCCGAGAGCCCCTCACGCCGGCAGCCTTCCACGTACCGGACCAGTTGATGGGCCGAGAGAGACTCCAGTTCCCGCGCGCTGCCCACTCCGAGGCGCTCCAGGAAGTGCGAGAGGTCGCGCCCGTACGCCTCCAGCGTGTTGGCGCTCAAGCCGCACTCGGCGGCACAGTAATTCAGGAAGGGTTCCAGCAGCTTATCGGCGGCGCTCATCCGCAGCACTCCCCGGGGGCGCGCAAAAGGCTCACAGGAAGCGATGATAGGGTCCGGGCGGGGGCCGTTTCAACGTCCCTCCCCAGCCGTCAAACTGCGTTTGTGTTCTATCTGTGGTTGGCATAGAATGATGGAGCCAAGTCGGGAAGAATCGGCGGGTCTTTTGTGCAGGGTTTGTGGAATGGGTGAGCAGAACGAAGAGAACAGGTTCGGCAAGTACGAGATTCTCGAAGTTATTGAAGAAGGGATCGCCGGGCGACTCTGCCGGGCCCGGCACACCGAGAGCGGCCGCAGTGTGCTGCTGAGGATAGTTTCCCCCACCATCAGCGAGAACCCTGAGTTCGGCCGTTATTTCTATGACAAATGGAGCGAGCAGCAGTCGCTGGTGGAACACCCCAACGTGGTGCGGGTCTGGGAGGTCGGCCAGGAGGGCGACTCCTACTACGTCGCCCTCGAAGACACCGAGGGGACCCGCCTCTCCGAGCAGCCCGCAGAAGCCCTGGACACCGACGAGGCGCTGGACATCATCCACCAGGTCGCCGAAGGGCTGCGCGCCATTCACCGGCGCGAGGTCTTCCACGGGCACGTCAAACCCTCCGACATCATCCTGACGCGGGACAAGCTGGGCCGCCGCCTGGTGAAGGTCGCGCTCTTCGACCTGGGGGTCTCTTCCGCCGAGGGCACCGTCTCGGTCTTCGGCGAACTGCTCGGCTCCCCGAAGTACATGGCACCGGAGGTCATTCAGGGCAGCAGCCCCGGGCCGGGAGCGGACGTGTTTGCGCTCGGCGTGATAGCCTATGAGCTGTTCACCGGGGCCGAACCCTTCCCCTCGCGCCACCAGGTCGGCTACCTGTTCAACAACTGCCAGAAAGACGCCCGCCGGGCCGACGAAGCCCGCCCGGAGTTGGCGCCGGAAATCGCGGCGGTCATCCACCGGATGCTGGAAAAAGGGCCGGCCCGCCGCTACCGCTCCGCCCAGCGGGTTATTGATGACCTGGACCGTTGCGAGGAAGTGCTCAAGACGGGCCGGACCGAGGTGGTGCCCCGCGGGACCGATTCGGCCTTCGCCCGAGACTACGAGTTGCCGGAGCCAACCCCCCGGAAAACCCCCGGGCGCAAATTGAGCCTGAGTCACGCCGCAGTCCTGGTTATTCTTGTCGCCGCCACTGTCAGCCTGGCCGTCTATGCCCTCAGCAACCTGGAGCAACGCCCTGCGGCGCAGCAGTGGCCCGGTCAGGAACCGGACGCGTCCGTTGCGGCGACAGATGACCCACAGAGACCCCTACCACCCCGCCCGCGCCGCTTCCCCGAGACCGACGGGGAACAGACGGCCCGCGAGGCATACCAGCAGGCCCGCTCCGAATGGGAGCGCTACGGCGCCAGGGGCCAGTACGATCTGGGCGTGACCGCCTTCGCCGAGGTGGCCGACCGCTTCGAGGACACGCCCTTCGCCGAACAGGCGCGCGGGCAGATGGCGCGCATCTACGTGGAGTGGGCCGATGCCCTGGCCGAAAGGTCCGACTACGCAGAGGCCCTGGCGAAGTACCACGAGGCGCTCGCCCTCGTGCCCGAAGAGAGCCGCGTGGCGCGGCTGGCTCGGGGAAAGATACCGGCGGCGACCGCCGGGCTGGCAGAAATGGCCCGAAGGCGCGGCGACTACATGGAGGCCCTTGAGGTCTACGAACGCCTGGCCGCAGAGCACCGGGGCACAGTCGAGGCCCGGCTGCTGGAAGAGAAGAGGCCCGAGCTGCTGTTCAACCAGGCGGCCGTGCTCCGGGAGCAAGGCCGGCTCACCGACGCCCGCGACACGCTGCTGGCGGTGCTGAACGAATACGAGGGGACCGAGTGGGGTGAGCGGGCCGCCGACGTGCTGCCTGACATCTACCTGCGCCTGGCCCGTGCCCGCCTGGAGGAGGGGGACCTGGAGAGGGCGCGCGGGCAGGTCCGCCAGATAGTCGACGCTTACCCCGACCACAGGGCCGCCGAAGAGGCCGCCCGCCTCGACGCACGCATACTCTATGGGCTGTTCAGCTACCTGCATGAACAGGGGGAGACCGAACGGGCGGTCGAGCACTATGGCCGGTTGCTGAGCCTGTATCCGAAAAGCGAGATGGCCGTGCGAGCCGTGCGGGAGAGACTCGGACTGGAACGCGCCGACGGACAGGCCGTGCTGACCGCCTCCATGGCCCAGAGCCAGTTGCGCAAAGCGAAAGAGTTGCGCGAAGAACTTGACTTCGACCAGGCCATGGACGTGCTCAGGATCATCCTGCGCGACGCCAGGGCGGACTCGCCCGCTTCCACAGAGGCCGCAGCCATGCTGCCGCAGTGGGCCTACCAGGGCGCCATGCACGCCTACGGCACAGGGTCGCTGGAGGAGGCCAAGACGCTCCTGCAGAAAGTGCACGCGCAGTTCCCCGGAAGCACCTGGGACCGGCGGGGCCGTGTGGCGCTGGAACGCATCCAGAACCCGCCCCCGAACATGGCCTACGTGCCCGACGGGCCTTTCTGGATGGGCTCGGACCTGCGCGAGATCATCGAGATTGCCCAGACACACGACCTGCCCCTGCTGGGCGGCAGCCAGCAGGAGATGGAACTGCTGGCCGAAGTCCACGGCTTCAGCAGCGAGATGCCGCGCCACGTCGCCACCACCGAGGCCTTCTTCATCGGCAAGACAGAAGTCACCAACAGGGAGTACCAGGAGTTCGTGGAGGAGACCGGCCACCGACCGCCCGACTTCTGGGAGGGCGACTCATACCCCGAGGGCGAGGGTGACCACCCGGTGCGGCAGGTCTCGGCCTCCGACGCCCGCGCCTACGCGGAATGGCGCGGCGGGCGGCTGCCCACCGAGGCCGAATGGGAGAAGGCCGCCCGGGGCGTTGACGGACGCCGCTACCCCTGGGGCGACCGGTTCCGGGAGGATTACGCCCACCACATGAGGCCCGAGGATGAGGGTCCGACGGCCGTCGGCTCCTATAGCGCATGGCGCAGCCCTTACGGGTGCCTGGACATGATAGGCAATGTGATGGAGTGGACCAGCAGCCGCTTCCTCCCCTACCCGGAGAACGAACTGGAGGTGCCCGGCGCCGACGGCTCCCACCTGGTGCGCCGCGGCGGTTCCTGGCGCCAGGAGGAACTCGCCCGCATCCCGACCCGCGTGGCCAGCCGCTACCCGGCCCACCCCGGAGAAGCCGACATGAGCACCGGATTCCGCATCGTGATGGACATACCCGAGGACGGAGCAGACGAGACCGCCCGCGACGACTGAGACGAAACCCCACCGGACGGATCGCCGATGCAACACAACAACTGCGTCGAGCCTGCACTGTCCACCAGAGGGGCTGCTCGCATCTACCTGGCCCCCGGCAGCAACCGTGACATCCCGCTGCAGGCGCTTGATCACCTGCCGGAACTCCTGCGCGAGCTGCCGGGCCGCCCGACACGGCAGCCGGGGCGGACCACCTGCTGGGTGTGGCGCCCATCATGGTGCGAGGGCCCCGGGTTCATGGTCCGGCAGTACGCCCACGGCGGCCTGCTGGGACCGCTGTTCGGCGTCCTATTCGTGGGCGAGGGCCGCATGCTGCGCGAGTTACGCACCGCTCAGCACGCCACGGACAGCGGCGTGCCGACCGCCCCTCCCGTCGCCCTCCGCATCGAACGCGTCCTCGGCCCGCTGGTGCGCGCCCACCTCGTGACCGAGCTTATACCCGGGGCCCGGAACCTGCTGGAGCTCTGCCGGGACCCCGATATCCGGCGCAGCGGGGCGGCGCGGCGCGCGCACCTCATCCGAGCCGTGGCCGACGCGGTCGCCGCCCTCCACGACGCCGGCATAGTCCATGCCGACCTGAACCTCAAGAATATCCTCGTGCAGGACCCCACAGGGGACCCTCGGGCCTTCATCATAGACTTTGACCGGGCGCGCGTGGCGCCGGCGGTCTCGCTACGCCAGAGAATGCGCAACCTGGCCCGGCTGGGCCGCTCGGTGGACAAGTGGGCCGCCTCAAGGACCGCGGTTCGGCCGCTGGACCGCCTGCGGCTCGTGCGACTCTACCTGCGGCGCTATCCCGCCTGGGGCAACGACTGGAAAGACATACTGCGACGTCACGGAACCGAGCGTCCGGCCCATTCGTTCTTCCGCAGACGCATCCGATAACCTTTTCCCTACCTGAAAGTGGAGGATTACTGATGGAAAAAGTCAACGCCTGTGACCTGGACTACCGCCACGGCGACAGCGGGCCGAAGTACCTGTTCCGGGGGCCGACCCTGGACTGGGGCATCATCCGCTTCCTGCCGGGGGAGACCCTCGGCGTCCACTTCCACGAAGAGGTCGAGGAGACCTTCTACTTCACCCGCGGCAGCGGCACCTTCACAGTAAACGGCGTCGAGTATGACATCACGCCCGGCGACGCCTTCCGCGTCGAACCCGGCGAGACCCACGATGTGCTCAACTCCGGGGATGAACCGCTCGACGGCGTCTTCATCAAAGACCGCTACCTGCCGGACGACAAAGCAACCCCCGAAACCGAGAAATGACCCCGGGGCAATACCGGCGCGCCGACCCTCCGCTTTTGAAATGCGCGGTGGCCGCGACATATAATCGCGGTTCTTCGACTCGTCCGCCTTCGACCCCGGCCCATGAGCATGACCGAAGACCACCACGAGAGCGGCCGCCAGATCATCCAGCGGGAGATTGACACCCTCCGCGCCATGAAGGACGCGTTGGCCGGGGAATTCGACCGGGCCGTCGAACTGCTGTTCAACTGCGAGGGCCGCGTCATCGTCACCGGGGTCGGCAAGGCCGGCATCATCGGGCAGAAGATATCGGCGACCCTCGCCAGCACCGGCACCCCTTCGCACTGGATGCACGCGGTGGAGGCCCGCCACGGCGACCTGGGACGCGTCCGCACCGGCGACGTCGCGCTCGCCCTGAGCAACAGCGGCGAGACCGAGGTCGTGCAGCTCCTTCCGGCACTGAAGAAGCTGAACGTGCCGCTCATCGCCATCACCGGCAACCCCGACTCCCGGCTCGCCCGCAACAGCAACATCGTCCTTGATATAGGACAGGTGGAGGAAGCATGCCCCCTGGGCCTCGCTCCCTCCTGCAGCACCACGGCCATGGTGGTCATGGGGGATGCCCTGGCGCTCACCCTCTTCTCCCTGCGCAACTGGAAGCCGCAAGACTACGCCTTCTACCACCCCGGCGGCGACCTGGGCCGCAGGCTCATCAGCGTGGCAGAGGTGATGCGCAGGGACATGGGCAACCCGACGGCCTCCTGCGAGGCCACTGTGCGGGAGGCGTTGCGCGCCATGGGGGGCCGCGGCAGTTACGGCGCCCTGAGCCTGGTGGACGAGGAAGGCAAGCTGGTCGGCTTCTTCACCGATGGCGACTTCCGCCGGCTCATGCAGGACGGGGACCCGCGGCTGCTGGACCGACCCGTCAAGGAAGTGATGACGCGCAACCCCAAGACCATCGCCCGCGACAGCCTGGCCGCTGAGGCCTACCGGATGCTGCGGGATTACCGCATTGACCAGTTGCCCGTCGTGGACGGCGAAGGACGGCCCGCCGGCATTCTCGACGTGCAGGACTGGCTGGACGTCGAACGTGGCATGAACAACCAACCGTAAACACCGGAGCCCGCTGCCCCATGACCCTGCCCCCGGAACAAGCTCGCGCCAGGGCACGCCCCGTGCGCATGCTCATCATGGACGTTGACGGCGTTCTGACTGACGGGCGCGTCTTCTACGGCGGCGGCGTCCAGGGGGTCTTTTTCAACGTGCACGACGGCACCGGCATCAAGTACCTCCACCGGGCGGGCCTCCAGACCGCCATCATCACCGGGCGTGACATCCCGGCCGTCCGCGAAAGGGCTGCCGACCTCGGCATAGAACACGTGGTGCAGGGCGCCAAAATCAAGATGGAGGCTTACGAACAGATAGCCCGGCGCACGGGCCTGGCCGACGAAGATATGGGCTTCGTGGGGGACGACCTGACCGACATGCCCGTGCTGAGGCGCGTGGGGTTCGCCGCCACGGTGCCGGGCGCCGCCGAGGAGATCCTTGAGACCTCCGTCTATGTGACGCAGAAACGCGGCGGCGCAGGCGCCGTGCGCGAACTGGCCGAGTTCATCCTCAAGGCCCAGGGCAAATGGGCGGGGATTCTCGAAAGATACCTGCCGTAAACGGAAGGAATACCGAACCGATGGAACGGGGACTGAGTGTTGACCTGAACGGACGCGTGGCCGCCGTCACGGGCGGCGCCGGCGTATTGTGCAGCACCATGGCCGCGGCCCTGGCACGCTGCGGCGCGTCGGTAGCAGTTCTGGACATCGCAGCAGACGACGCCGGGGAGTGCGCCGGCCGCATACGCGACGAAGGCGGCACGGCCGCCCCTTACGTCTGCAACGTGCTCAAGAAGGACGACCTCCGGAAAGCCGCCGAAAAGATAGAGGAAGAACTGGGCCCGGTGGACATCCTGGTCAACGGCGCCGGCGGCAACCGCGCCGAGGCCACTGCCACGGCGGATCTGTCCTTTTTCGACCTGCCCGAGGACGCCACCCGCTGGGTGTTCGACCTCAACTTCCTCGGCACATTCCTGGCGTGCCAGGTCTTCGGCAGACGCATGGCCGAACGGCAGCGGGGCGACATTATCAACATCTCCAGCATGAACGCCTTCCGCCCTCTGACTCGCATCCCCGCCTATTCCGCCGCCAAGAGCGCCGTCAGCAACTTCACCCTCTGGCTGGCCGTGCACATGAACCGCAACTACTCGCCCGACCTGCGAGTCAACGCCATCGCGCCCGGCTTCTTCCTGACCGAGCAGAACCGTTTCCTCCTCATTGACCAAGACACCGGGGAGTTGACACCCCGGGGACAGACCATCATTGACCATACGCCGATGGGGCGATTCGGCGAGCCGGAGGACCTGCCGGGCACGCTGCTGTGGCTGCTGAGCGACGCCTCCCGATTTGTCAACGGCATCGTGGTGCCGGTTGACGGCGGCTTCAGCGCCTTCAGCGGTGTCTGATACATCGTTCACGTCAGCGGGAGCAGGCCATGACGTCCGAGCAAGTAGCCGCGTGGATCGAAAAGCAACAGGACGCCATGATCGCCCTTCAGGCCGAGTTGACGGCGCGGCCCGCCATGGGCCCGGAAAATGACGGGCAGGGCGAATGGGAGAAAGCCCGCTTCCTGGAGCAATACCTGCGGGAACGCGGCATAGAGAGGATAGAGCACCTGGACTGCCCCGACGAGCGGGTGCCCGAGGGAACGCGGCCGAACTTCATCGCCACCGTCCCGGGACGCCGCGCCGAACCGGCCCTCTGGGTGCTAACCCACCTGGATGTCGTCCCCCCCGGGGAACGGCAGCCGGGCGGCACCTGGAAAGGCTGGGATTCCGACCCCTTCCGGGTCCGCAGGGCCGCAGACGCGATTATCGGACGGGGAGTCTCAGACAACCAGCAGTCCATCGTCAGCTCCCTGTTCGGGGCGCTGGCGCTGCTTGAGAACGGTCTCCAGCCCGCCCACACTATCCGGCTGGCTTTCGTCTCGGACGAGGAGACCGGCAGCGGCCGCGGCCTGGAATACCTGCTGGCCAGGCACGCCGACGTCTTCCCCGAAGGCGACGGCTACATCGTGCCCGACGCCGGGAACGAGGACGGCTCGATGGTCGAGATCGCGGAAAAATCCGTCCTCTGGCTCGAATTCCACGTCCGGGGCAAACAGGCCCACGGCTCGCGGCCCGACCGGGGGATCAACGCCTTCCGCGCTGCCTCCCGCATGGTCCACCTGCTGGACGCGGCTCTCCACGAGCGTTTCGACAGGGTTGACAGCCTGTTTGAGCCGCCCGCCTCCACCTTCGAGCCCACGCTGCACAAAGCGAACGTGCCCAACGTAAACACCATACCCGGCGAGGACGTCTTCTGTTTCGACTGCCGCGTTCTGCCCGACTATAGCCTGGATGCCGTGCTTGAGTGCGTGCACCGACAATGCGAGTCGGTGGATGCCGCCATCGGCACGGAGACCGATGTCAGCGCGCGCACCCGCATGGACGCGCCACCGGCCACCCTCCGCGAGGCGCCGGTGGTCAGGCTCCTGTGCGCGGCCATCGAGCAGGCACGCGACGTGGAGCCCCGGCCGATGGGAGTGGGCGGGATGACGGTGGCCTCTCTGCTGCGGGCCCGCGGCCTGCCGGTGGTGGTATGGATGACGAGCCCCGGCACCGAGCACCAGGTCAACGAGGCGTGCCCTATCGCAAACATGGTGGACGACGCGCAGGTCTTCGCCAGGGCGTTTCAGTCCGAGTTCTGAGCCGGCCCCCCGGTGGCGCGCCCACCGGCCGGCTCAAGCTGGACGCCGACGGCCGTCACTGTCAGGTCACCCACCAGGTCCCGCTCGGTCAGGTCCGCCACGGCCACGCCCTCCCGACGGCTCACGCTCAGCACCGGTATGCGCATCTTCTCCCAGTCGGCCAGGGGCAGCAGTGGCACCCGCAGGGTCGAGCGCACAGGGCGCAGGGTAAGCTGGCCCTCCAGCCTGTTCAGGCCAAGTCCGGCCGCGCACATCGGCATGGCAAACACTGTCACGCCGCGCGGGTAGAACGCCAGGTAGTTCTGCTCGGTGGTGTCGTAGTAGAGGCTTGCGCCCCACGCCGCGCCCGTGGTCACCTGGTAGTCCCAGTAGCGCTCGATGTTGCTCAGCATATCCACGCCGAGGTAGGCGGCCACGCAATCCCGCCACATATTCTGGGAAAACCACACGATGGGGTCCGAGGTGCCGGTGTGGCGGCAACCATAGTTCGTCATCGTGGCGCGGGCCGCGTTCTCGATGTCGTCGGCTATCCGGTTCATCTTCCAGCGCGGCGTCTTCATGCCGCCCAGGAACAGGTAGAGCAGCCCGTTGGCGGTGTATATCGAGTAGTCGTCCCATCCCTTCAGTTCGCCTTCGGGCAGAGCCTCGCCCGTCCAGGGGTCGGTCAGCCCCTCGGTGGTGCGGCTCAGCGTGACGGCATAGTGGTCATCCAGCCAGCCCTCTTCCTCTACGGTCTTGACGCCCTTGGAGGCGCAGGCGCGCCATCTTTCCGTCTGGGCATCCTTGGCCCCGCACTTCTGCTCCAGGTCCGCCAGGGCCCACAGGGCGGCCTGCGCTTTGACGGCCAGGTAGACCTGGTCACGCCCGTACTGCAGCGCCGGGCTGGCGTCGTCTATCGTGTTGGCTACGCCCCGGTCCGGCACACCGTTGCCGGTGGTGTCCGACTTGACGATGAACTCGGCCAGCCGCCGGCAGAAAGGCAGCTTCTTCTTGACCTGCTTCACCTCCCCGGTAAAGGCAGCCCACGCGGCCAGCAGCAGCAGGTAGTTCGCGTTTTCCTCCACCTCCATGTGGTGCGGGTAGACCTGCCGCCCCACCACGTGGTCGGCGCCCATGTCGTGGCACAGGAACCCTGTGCCCTTCCCGTCGCCGCCAAGGGCCTTCTCGCCGTCAATCTCGAACTCCGGCCACTCGTCCAGCAGCATCCCCAGCAGGTCCGGCCAGAGCGCCAGGTAGAGCGCCGCGGCGTTGTACTCGACGTCAACAGTCGAGTGATAGTAGCAGGAGCCCTCCCAGACGCTGAACCAGTCGCTGCCGTCCTTGCGGCGGGTCCACCACGTGTTGGCCAGATGTGTGTGCAGCGCCAGGGCCGCCATGTCCGCCGGCGCCGCCCCGAGGCTCCAGTGGCGGAAGGCGTTGTCCAGCAACCGGCACCGCTGCCGAATCCGGTCCCGGTTCTTCAGGGCCCATTGCACCATCTCCTCGCGGGAGTTGAAAACGGCGGTGTACTTCAGCCGGGTCGGCTCCTGGAAGACCTCGAGCACCGGCTCCTCCACCCAGCAGGACCAGACCAGCCGCATACTGACGGCCGTCTCGGCCCCCAGGTCGAACTCCTTGCGCAGCCCGCTCGGCCCGAACGGCTCGGCCTCCTCACACTCCACCCAGGAGGGCACCCTAACCGCCATGGGGGGCGCCTCGTGGCGGGCCGGGCCGGAGCTGGTGAACCTGTAGGTGAAGCCGCCGCTGACCTG
>PUMJ01000176.1 GCA_003551305.1 Candidatus Brocadiaceae bacterium | reverse complement strand
GCGCCGCCGGCTGAAGGCGGTGAGCTACATGCACCTGGACGCGGCGCTCGAGTACGGCAAGGGGCGGCGCGGGCGGGCCCTGGCCGAGGTGGCGAAGTCCTTTCTGCTCTGGCCCCTGCCGCTGGGGCGGGCGAACATGCGGCCGCTGCTGCGGCTGAAGCTAACCGCCTGCCTGGCCATAGGCCACGGCGCAGGGCGAACCGACGAGGACATACGGAGCGAAGGAGACGGCGGATGAAACCCTGGAACATACCGGCGCGGCCGATGGGTTGCGAGCGCAACGTGAGCCGGAGAGTTTCCGCCACGGAGGGCTATCTATGAGGCACGATGGGCGCATGGGGGTGGCGTGCATCTACTACACGATGAAGCAGGGCGGCGGGGGGCAGATGAGCGTTCGCTCACTCGTTCGGGGGGTGGAGTACCCGGTCACCATGGACCGGGAGCCGCCGGAGATTGACCTGTCAGGGATGCGCGTGCTGCCGCCGCCGCTGAGCCGGGGCTTGTCGCACGGGACGCAAGGTGTCCAACCTCTGAACTCGGGACGGTGCCGGGACCATTGCGTATGGGAGAGTGGGGAGCCGATGTGATGCTGCGGGATTTCTGCCGACAGGGTATACTCTGGCTCAAGCGTGGCGTCAGGGCCACCGTAGAACGGTTTGCGTGGCGCCTGATGCTGTGGGCGAGGCGAGTGTATCTGCGCTACATCAGTGCCAGGGATTGGCGGTGGCGACACAAGAAGGTCTTCTCGCTGCACCCTGAGTACCGGTTACCCGCGCCCCGCCAGGTGGAGAAGGAACACCTGAGACTATGGCGGAGGCTGCGCCCCAAAGTGAGCATCGACACCTTGCGAGTGTGCTACAACATTTCCGGTGTGGCCGACCCGCGCATCGTGCCGGAGGAGGTGTTCTTCTCGGAGATAGAGACTGCGCTGGGGAAGAGAAGCCACCGAGTTTTCCTGAGCAATAAGAATCACTATACACGCTGGTGGGGTGACGGGTTATTCCCCGAATCCCTCCTGCATAAGGTGGATGGGCGGTATTTTGGCCGTTCGTTTGAACGGTTGCATGAGGAGCAGGTTGAGCAGATCGTCCACGAGTTGAGATACCCGGCGGTCGCTAAGCCGGCGGAGGGCTCCGGCGGCCACGATGTGGTTTTCTGCGAGACGCCTGCGGAACTGGCAGCGGCACTCGAGGAGGCCCCCGACCTTGTCGTCCAGCGAGCGGTGGAGCCGCATCCCTTTTTCCGCCGCTTCAACGACTTCGGCCTTAACACCGTCCGGGCGTGTGTTTACCGCTCGGTGGAAACGGATGTTACGCACTTTCTGCATGCGGCGGTGCGCATTGGGCGGTGCGGCAGGCTCGACAATCTGAAGCAGGGCGGGTTGGTGCGCTTCATCCGGGACGACGGCACCTTAAACGCTTTTGCTCTCGACATTTATGGCGCCAGGTTCACGAAGCACCCCGACACGTGCCTCGACCTGACCGTGCCTGAGCGAATTCCGCGTTACGACGAGTTGAAAGATGCGGCCGTTGCCCTGGCCGAGCAGGTCCCCGGTTGCCGGCTTGTCAGTTTCGACTTCGCCCTTGATATCCATGAGCGCTGGCGCCCGATCGAGGTCAACCTGCGAAGTCAGACCATCCGTTTTGCCCAGTATGCAGGCGAACCGTTTTTTGGCAGGTTTACGGAGGAGGTCGTGAGCTATTGTGAGAAGGTCGCGCTGCAAATGCTGGAGTCAAGGTGACTCAAAGGCCCCGTGGCAATATGGTCGCTTAGCACGGTGGTTGCTCACCTTTTGCGGTGGGCGCCTGGCCTTGGTTTTGCGGAGAGGTGGGCCCTTGTGTAAGCTCTGCCGTCCCTGAAACGCTCAGAACGCCTGCTGAAGCGTGCCTTGGCCGGAATTGCTAGAGTCAAAAGGTGTTGTGGACAACCGATAATAAGCGTCGCCGGAGGGAACAGCAATGGCACGCACGGGTACTAGCAAGAAAGAATACTTAGTGGCCGTACAGCGGAGCCGATCAGAGTATACACCTTTCGTAGACCGGTGGGCCTATTATCTTGAACGGGCGGGTTGCCGGTTGAGGTGGGTCAACCTGATGGCTGCGGACGCGCTGGATCAGGTGCGCGAATGCCACGGCGTAATGTGGTGTTTTCCCCACGCAAGCGTCCAGAAGGATGTGGCTTGGCGCGTCCTCACCACTATCGAGCGGTACCTGGGTATCCCCGTATTCCCGAACTGGTACACAGCCTGGCACTATGACGAGAAGAACGCGCAGTACTACTTGTTTGAAGCGCATGATATCCCAACCCCCGACACGTGGCTCTTCTGGGAGAAAGACGAGGCCCTCGAGTGGGCGAGTAACGCAACGTATCCCGTTGTGTACAAGATGTCGCACGGTTCAGGTAGCAGTAACGTCTGTCTGGTAAGAGATGAATCGGAGGCGGAACGGTTGATCCGTCTGGCGTTCGGGCCGGGGGTAATGTACGGAGACGTCGAACTACTGAGGAACGGCGGGGGGCGGATGCGGGGCCTCTGGATTCGCACGCGACGCTGGGCAAGCCGAGTGATGCGTGCCACTGCTGACGCTGTAGATTGGCGACTGGATTCGCCCCTTGGGCGCCCATTCCATGGGGCACGGAAGTACGTCTACTTCCAGGAGTTCGTGCCCGGCAACGAGTTTGACGTACGTGTGGTTGTCATCGGCGAGCGAGCGTTCGCCTTTCGGCGCTTCACCCGTGAGGGGGACTGGCGTGCGTCCGGTAGCGGTCGGTTGGATCATGATCAGTCGCAGATTGACCGCCGATGCATACAGCTTGGGTTTGACGTTGCCCACCGTCTACGCCTACAGTCCTGCGGCTTGGACGTAATCTTCAAGGCCGGCGATCCTGTTGTGACTGAGATCAGTTACACCTTTGCGATGGGGTCGGCAGGCTGTCCGGGTTACTTCACGCCGAACGGGGAGTGGGTGCAACACCAGATGGAGCCGTGGGAGGCCCACATAGAGGATTTCCTGGAGCCCGTTCGCGAGTATGCTGAGGCTGTGCAACGGAAGGGATAAAGCGCATGCCCCCAGAAGAATCCATCAGCGTGGCGTGTATCTACTACACGATGAAGCAGGGCGGCGGGGGGCAGATGAGCGTTCGCTCCCTCGTTCGGGGGCTGGACCCGGAGCGGTTCCGGCCGTACCTGATCATCATGCACCGGGAGCCGCCGGAGATTGACCTGTCAGGGATGCGCGTGCTGCCGACGCCGCCGCTGAGCGGCCGCGTGCCGCACGGGACACAGGCGCGCTTCGCCCTGAGCGTGGCGCGGCTTGTGCGGCGACACCGCATCGACGTGCTCCACTCCCACGTGGCCGCCGGGGGGGTGACGGTGGACGGACCGGTCGTCCTGCTGGCGCGCGCCGCCGGCGCGGCGACCGTACGCACCGTGCGGGCCGGCAGCGCCCTGCAGCCCGAGGGCCGGGGCTGCGGCCTGCTCTCCCGCGCGCTGCACCCTTTCACGGACGCCTACACGGTGGTGAGCCCCGACCTGCTGGAAGGGGCGCGGCGCGTGGCCCGGGTGCCGCAGCCGAAGCTCCACGCCATCCCGAACGGCATCGAGCTGGCGCCGTTCCTCTCGCCCGCCATACCGCGCCGGGAGATGCGACGGCGGCTCGGGCTGCCGGCCGACGCCCTCTTGATGGCCTCCGTGGGCAGCCTGCACGCGGTCAAGGACTACCCGACGATGCTGGACGGCTTCGCGCTGGCCGCCCCGGAGCTGCCCGGGGCGCGGCTGCTGATCGCCGGGGAAGGGCCGGAGCGGCCGGCCCTGGAGGCGCAGATCGCCCGGCACGGCCTTGAAGGCCGCGTGCGGCTGGTGGGGATGCGGGACGACGTGCCGGAACTGCTGGGGGCGGCCGACATGTTCTGCATGTCCAGCGAGTGCGAAGGGATGCCTCGTGCGGCCATGGAGGCCATGGCGGCGGGCCTGCCGGTGGTGGCCACGGACGTTTCCGGTCTGCACTACGCGCTCGACGAGGGAAGGGCGGGACTGCTGGTGCCGCCGGGCGAGCCGGAAGCGATGGCGCGGGCGATCGTGCGCCTGGGTCGCGACCCGTCCCTGCGCCGTGAACTGGCCGAGAAAGCCCGCCGGCGCGCGCTGAAGGAGTTCTCCGTCGAAACAATGGTGCAGAGGTACGAAAACCTGTATCTATCGCTACGTGGCCATTCGCGCAAGAACCCTGTCTGAAGGGGTACAGGAGATATGAAAAGCAGCAGACGACCAATCCGAGTTGCCTGCCTCTACCGCTCGATGAAGAAAGGTGGGGGCGCTGAACTCGTCATCCTGTCGCTGCTCAGAGGACTCGACAACCGGCGATTCCAAGGCTATCTTCTGCTGAATCGTCGGGAACTGCCCGAGCACGACCTGGGCGGCGTCCGCGTCCTGGAAACGCATCCGCGAATCAGCACAAGCGGGTTGCGAGCAGAAGCGACTTGTGCAGTGGAGATGGCCGGACAGTTGAGGAGGCTTCGCATGGACATTCTGCACGCTCACAGCACATGCGGTGGCTTGGCTAGATTTCTGGTTCCACTGGCCAGAGTAAGTGGTCTGACGGTCATCAGGACTCAGCATTGTAGATCTCGACCCAAGGCCACAAGGACGGGTCTTGTTGCGCACTTGCTGGCGTCTCTCACCAGTGCATACACCGTCCTTACCCCTGAGCATGTAGCTAACGCGGTCCAGTGTGCGCGCGTGCCACGCCACAAGATACGTTGCATCCCCAACGGTATTGAAGTGGGGCGTTTCACCTCACCATTGCTGTCTCGTAATGAGATGCGAAGGCGACTGCGCATGTCTGAGGAGGCGTTGCTGTTTGCTGCCGTGGGGCGTCTGCACGCGGTCAAGGACTACCCGACGATGCTGGACGCCTTCGCGCTCGCCGTCCGAGAGCTGCCCGGGGCACGGCTGCTGATCGCCGGGGAAGGGCCGGAGCGGCCGGCCCTGCAGGCGCAGGTCGCCCGGCACGGCCTTGACGGCCGGGTGCGGCTGCTGGGGATGCGGGACGACGTGCCGGAACTGCTGGGGGCGGCGGACCTGTTTTTGATGTCCAGCGAGTCGGAAGGGATGCCTCTCGCGGCCATGGAGGCCATGGTGGCGGGCCTGCCGGTGGTGGCCACGGACGTTTCCGGTCTGCACTACGCGCTCGACGAGGGAAGGGCGGGAGTG
>PUMJ01000027.1 GCA_003551305.1 Candidatus Brocadiaceae bacterium | reverse complement strand
GCCTGCGCATTCCTGTTCCCCTTCGACTCATGTTCCCTTCCTTCCCGTGAGAAGCAACCTTTGCTTGATTTCCGAAATGGCGGGAGAAGATGTGGAGAGTACCCTGCCGTCTTTCTCACCGTAATTCACCGGGCAACGCTTTCCAGATACCACTGTCTTCCCAGGTTCTGTTCAATCGGGACCCGGGGTCACCTTCTTGCCTTATAGGCCAACGAAAGCGTCTGCGCAAGTGAGAGGCAGGGCTATTCACGAGAAGCCGGTCTACGTGCAGGGAAAAAGGCGTCCTGAGCCGGGAGCGCGGGCACGAGGGTTTCGCCCGTTCGCGCGACTGAGGCCGGCCGTGCTGCGGCAGAAGGCGTCGGGCCGCCGGCAGGGTCAGTCCGCCTCGCGTGTGTCGCGCATCTCGTCCCGCGGGCCGAGGAATCGTATGAAGCCCCGTAGCTCGTTGAGCCCGAAATGGCCCTTCATCTTCTCCGCCATGATCGTGAGGGCCTCGTACGGTGTCGAGGCGGGGGCGTAGGGCCGCTTGGTGGTCAGCGCGTCGTAGACGTCAACCACGGTGCTGAGGCGCACGACCGGGTGTATCTGATCGCCCTCCAGCCCGTCGGGATAGCCGCTGCCGTCGTAGTGTTCGTGGTGGTTTTTCATGATGCGGGCGGCGGTGTCGGTGAGGCTCACGTACCTGCGGGCCAGTTCCAGCCCGTACTCGGGATGCCTTTTGATCTCGGCGAACTCTTCTTCGGTCAGCTTGCCGGGTTTGTTGAGGATGTCTTCGGATATGCGGCTCTTGCCCAGGTCGTGCAGCAGGGCGCCGAGGCCGATGGTGCGCAAGGGCGTCTGCTGGGAGATGCCGAGCAGTTCCCGGCTGGCCGCCACCAGCAGGACGCAGACGTTCATGCAGTGGGTGTAGGTGTAGTAGTCGTGCGCGATCAGGGAGGTGATGTCGGCCACAGGGTCTTCACTTTTCAGCACGGCGTCCACAATGGGTTCGACGACCTTGGCGGCTTTCTTGACGTTCTCTCCGGAACGCGGGTCTTCCAGCACCGTCTTCATGGTGCGGATGCCGGTCTGGTAGACGATAGGGACCGCCTGGTCCAGCGGCAGCAGGTCATCGGCCATGATGGCGTGTATCTGTTCTTCCACGTACTCGTAGAAGGCGTCCTCGTCTTCTGTGCGGACGTAGAGTTCCTCCACGCCGTTGTCCAGCAGGCGCTGCCGTATCTCGTCGGTCAGGGGTGTCGCGGCCCGCTTGTAGAGGAGGTATCGGGGTGGGTCGTGTTCGTAGAGGTAGAGGTCTATGGGCGCCGTGGTGCCGGGCTGCATTACGGCCAGCGGCAGCGGGAAGAACTCCTCTTTCGCCTCTTCTTCTTCCGTCGGTATGTTGCTTTCGTCCTCACGCATGATCTGCCTGTTTGGGGTGGGGAGATAAGGGCTCAGGTTTTGGGAGACTCCTGCCTGGCCTGATAGAGGGCCTGGTCGGCGGAGCCAATCAGTTCGTCCAGCTCGGCCGGGGCATCCGGGTCGAAGCGGGCGGCCCCGATGGTCAGCGATAATGTGTAAGGTCGTTCACCGGCGCGGTTGAAGGCGCAGAAGGCATCGTGGAGCCGGTTGACGTGCTCGCGGCGCGGCAGGGGGGGCTGTTCCGTGGCCAGGGCGACGAATTCGTCCCCGCCGATGCGACCCAGCAGGTCGGCCTCGTGGAATGTATCCGCAAGGACCGTTGCGGCGTCACTGAGCAGGCGGTCGCCTTCGGCTTGGCCGAAACACTGGTTGACCAGCCTGAGCCGGTCAACGTCTGCGCTCAGCAAAAGGGGGCGCAGGCGCAGCCGCCGGGCCAGTCGCAACTGGTGCTGCGCAAGAGCGGTGAAACCCCGGCGGTTGAGCAGGCCTGTCAGGTTGTCCCGGCGGCTCAAGCAACTCAGATCCTGGCGCATCCGGGCCAGCTCGGTCACGTCGCGCAGCAGCGTCAACTGGACCGTTCTGTCCGCGATGTTTACGCGGCCAACCCGCATCCGGGCCACCCGCAGGTCCCCATTGCGGCAGAGTATCTGGATTTCCTGTCCGTTCTTGCCGGGCAGGGGATGGCCGAACGGTTGACCCACCAGTTCGGCCACAGGTCTGCCGAAAAGTCTTGCCGCTTCCTTGTTGGCGTAGATGATCCCCCCCCTGGAGTCCACCAGCAGAATGGCGTCCCAGCCATCCTCGGCGACGAACTGGAAGAACTGCTCGCTGCGGTGCAGGGCCGATGCCAACGTCTCAAGGTCCGAGTGCTGTGGAACGTGTTCGATCACCGTTTATCTCCCTTGAGATCAGTTTTCCGCGGACGGAAGGACCGGCGCGAGTCTGGTGCCGCTTGTCTCCCCATTACCGGTTCGTCTTGGGGGAACCGCAGAGCCGGCATTCAGGTCAGCGAGAAAACGGCACGAGCACCGCGGCGGCACCTCCCGGCAGCGGCCGGCGCCGGGTGAAAGGAAGGCCAGTCGCGGCCGGGACGGCCGGCTGCAGGCCTGAGCCGGGCGGGTGGAACGCCCTTGCCCCCATCATGTCATATGGGAAGGAGGTCCTTCCGACGCACGTGCTCGACAAACCGGTGTTTTCGAACCGCTAAAGTATAGTTTCCTGCAGCAAAAGTCAAGCCAAATCTCGATTTGAAACAACGTCGTATCAGCCGGGGTGCTCGGGGGGGTGGCGGCCCAGGAGTTCGGCGATCAGCCCGTGGCCACGTTCGATGCGCACTTCGCTGGAGGCAGCGTGCGCCTCGGTGAAGGGCATGCCGGAGGCGGCGCGGATGCCCTCGCCCCAGATGGCGAAGGGTACCTCGTCGGCCTTGTGACGGCCGTCTTCGACGGAAGTCGCGTGGTCGGGCGCCAGCAGCAGGCGCAGGGGAACGCCCTGGTCGGCAGCGGCCATGACGGGGCCGACTATCTCCCGGTCAATGCGTTCGATGGCCTGTATCTTGGCGCGCACGTTACGTTCGTGGCTCGCCTCGTCGGGGGCTTCGATGTGCACGAGCACCACGTCGTGGTCGCCGAGGCTATCCACGGTGTAGCGGCCCTTGGCGGCGAAGTCGGTGTCGAGGTAGCCGGTGGCGCCGGGGACGGACACGATGTCCCAGCCGATGATGCGGGCCAGCCCGCGCACCAGGTTGACGGCGCTGATGGCCGCCCCGGTGAGGGCGAACCGCTCGGCGAAGGGCGGCAGGGCGGGCCTCTTGCCCGGGCTCCAGAGCCATATCATATTGGCCGGGTTCTTGCCCAGGTCGCGGCGGACCTCGTTGACCTCGTGGGCGGCCAGCAGGCGGTGGGACTGCTGCATCAGGCCCAGCAGGAACTCGTCCCCCGCCCCGCGCGGGTAGTGGTCAGCCATCCGCTGGCCGACGATGTCGTGGGGCGGCATCGTCTCGGCCTCGAGCGTCTCCGGCCCGCGGTAGAGCATGACGTGCCGGTAGCTGGTGCCGGTGTGGAAGCTGAGGCGGGGGGTGCCGAGGGCGTCGTTGAGGGTTCCGATGAGCAGGCGGGCCTCTTCGGTGGAGATGTGGCCTGCGGTGAAGTCGGCCAGCGTGTCATCGGCGGCCGTGATGAGGTTGCAGCGCCCGGCCCAGTCGGCGGGCTCCATCTGCAGCCCCAGGTCGGCGGCCTCCAGCGGGCCCCTGCCGGTGTAGTACTCGAGCGGGTCGTACCCGAGCAGGCTCATCATGGCGACGGAACTGCCGGGGGTCATCCTGGGCGGCACGTGGCCGGCAACGCCCAGCAGACCGTCTCGGGCGGCGCGGTCCATGTTCGGGGTGCGGGCGGCCTGCAGGGGAGTCTTGCCGTCCAGCCTGCTCAAGGGGTAGTCGGCGGCGCCGTCGGGCACGATGATGCAGTATCTCACGGTCTCCTCCGCGTCAAAGGCGCGGCGGTGTGCGTTCAGATGTCCTCAACGCGCAGCATGCGGGTGTTGCGTCCGCGTATGACGTCGAGCCGGTTAATCCGCTGGAGGGCCTTCTGCATGCTGGCCTCGCACGCTTCGTGGGTCATAAAGACAACGGGGACGAACTCTTCGCCCCCCTCGGCGAGCTCCTGCTGGCGGACCGAGGCAATGCTGATGTCCTCCTCGCCGAGGACGCCGGCCACGCGGGCCAGCACGCCGGGCCTGTCCAGGCAGTCCAGCCGGAAGTAGTAGCGGGTCCGTATGCGGCCGAACGGCACCAGTTCGGCATCCGGCACCCGGCCGAACTGGGATAGGCCGGCGAAGTCCGACCGGTAAGTGCCGAGGGCGAGGCGGGCAATGTCGCCTATGACGGCGCTGCTGGTGGCGGGCCGGCCGGCGCCCTTGCCGGTCAGGACGACCTCGCCCACCATGTGCCCGTGGACGCAGACGGCGTTGTAGACGCCGCCTATCGAGGCCAGAGGGTGCTCCCGCCGCAGCAGGGCGGGGTGCACCCGCAGTTCCAGGCGCTCCCCGTCGCGCATCCCTATGGCGAGCAGCTTGAGAGTGTAGCCGAGGGCGGCGGCGTAGCGCAGGTCGCGCACGTCCACGCCGGTGATGCCCTCGCAGGAGATATCCTGCAGCCGGACGTTGACCCCGAAGGCGAGCCGGGCAAGCACCGCCAGCTTGTGGGCGGTGTCGTGCCCCTCGACGTCCAGGGCCGGGTCGGCCTCGGCATAGCCCATCTGCTGGGCTTCGGCCAGGGCCTCGTCGTACTCGAGGCCGCCCTGCAGCATGCGAGTGAGCACGTAGTTGCAGGTGCCGTTGACGATGCCGTAGAGGCTTTCGATGCGGTCGCCGACGAAGGAGTTGCGCAGGGCGGCGATGATGGGGATGCCGCCGCCGACGCTGGCCTCGAAGGCGATGGAGCGGCCGGCCTGGCGGGCGAGTTCGTAGAGCTCATCGCCGTGCTCGGCCAGCAGGGCCTTGTTGGCGGTCACCACGTCCTTGCCCGCTGCCAAAGCTCTCTGAACCACCCGGCGGGCGGTCGTCGTGCCGCCGAACAGCTCGACCACCACGTGCACGTCCTCGTCCTGCAGCGGCGCGTCCAGGTCGTCTGTGAGCGTGACGTCGGCCGGCGGCTGGAGTTGCTCGACCACTTGCCGGCGCCGGGTCTCGACGATGTAGGCAAGGCGCACCGGCTTGCAGAGGCGTGCGTTGAGCGGCCCTTCCTCCAGCAGAGCGCGGGCCACACCCATGCCCACTGTTCCGCAGCCGTAGAGCGCAACGTTACAGGCGTCCAAAGGCATCCTCCTGCCGGGAGTCGAATCGGCGAGAGCCACGACGGTCCATGCTGCCACCGGGAGTCGGTTGAATATACGCCGCGGGGGGCGGGCTGTCAATTGTGGAGGCCGCTCGCGACGGCAGAGATGCCCCTGCCTGGCTGGCATGGATGTCGGCGCTCCGGCCGCCGCCCGCCGAACGGCGCCCGTCAGCGGCAGACCGGCAGTTGAGTGACCCTGAGCGCTCAAGCCGGGGGAGAGAAAGGGGCGAGGGTGAGTTCCGGAAATATGTCGTCGTGCTGCTCGCAGCGCGCCAGGAAGCCCTCGTCCACGCGCCCTTCGCGTGCCTGGGCGAGCAGGCGGTCGAACCGGTCCATCAGGTTCCGGAAGCGGCGGGCGGCATATTCGGCGGCGGTGCCGGCCGTTATGAGGAAGGGCCAGTCTCCGGCCTGGGCAAGGAGCAGCTCGCGCGCGCACTGCGTCAGGGCGCGCGCCGAGAGTCCCTGGGGTTCCCGGCGGACGGCCTCCGCCAGGGCGGTCTCCGCCCGGCGCAGGCGGGGGTACATCCAGTCCACCTCGCCGTTGACCCACATCTCGAAGTAGCCGCCGTTGCCCCAGCTTGAAAGGGCGGGGCGGCCCGCCTGGTCCGCTCCTCCCGGCTTCAGGTCGAAGAGGTACTCGGAGGGGGTGACGCATCGGAGAGTATCGCTCGCGGCGAGGCGCCGGAACACCCGGTCAAGGAACCAGACCCCTTCGAACCACCAGTGGCCGAACAGTTCCGCGTCGTAAGGGGCGACGATGAGGGGCCCTATGCCGGCGGCCCGCCCGGCGCGATGGACCTGGGAGATCCGCTGCCGGACAAACTGCTCGGCGTGCCGGAAGGCCAGGCGCCGGGCCGCTGCCGGCGCGTAGGGCTCCTTGGCATCGAGAGGCACCTCGCCGGTGATGCGGTGGTATTTGAAGCCCAGGTAGCGGCGGCGTCCGCTGGGGCCCAGGTAGGGGCGCAGGTACTCCTCGTCCCCGTCGTAGCCGAGGTCGCGGTAGAACTCGCGGTAGCGTGGGTCTCCGGGGAAGCCTTCGTCGGCGCTCCAGACCTGGCGGCTGGACTCCACGTCGCGCCCGAAGGCGAAGGGGCCGGCCGGGGTTCTGAGCGCGGCGAAGACGCCGAACGGGGGGCGCGGCTCGGCCAGCAGCAGGCCGTGGGTGTCAAGGAAGAAGCAGCGCACTCCGCAGCGGGCCAGTTCCTGCTCGAGGCCGGGCCGGTAGGCGCATTCGGGGAGCCAGAAGCCCTGAGGGTGGCGGCCGAAGTGCCGGGCGTGATTGTCCAGCCCGACGCGGATCTGGGCGCGCACGGCACCCTCCGAGCCGAGCAGGGGCAGCAGGGCGTGCGTGGCCGCCGAGCCGAGCAGTTCCAGGCACCCCTGCTGCTGCAGCGCGCGAAAGGCGCCCAGCAGGCCGCCGTCCGGCTCCTCCTCCCAGCTTCTCAGCACCTGTCGGTAGCGGTCACGGTAGAGGCGGGCCGTTGCTTCGAAAGGCGTGGAGCTGAGCCTTTCGACCTCGCGCTCGGCCAGTTCCACGTGGTGTTGCAGGTAGCGGGTGCATCGCCGCCGCAGCAACTCGTTGGAGAGCATCTCGCAGAGGGTGGGGCTGACGGACATGGTCACGCGGAAGGGGACCCCGTCGCGCAGCAGCCCCTGGAACACGTGAATGAGCGGCAGGTAGGTCTCGGCGACGGCTTCGAAGAGCCAGTCCTCCTCGAGGAAGTCCTCGTGTTCCGGATGCCGCACGTAGGGCAGGTGGCAGTGCAGCACCGGCATGAAGTAACCCGCGGGCATGTGCGCTCCGGCTCAGTCGTCGTTGCCGCCGCCCCCGTCGGGCGGGGCGCCGGGGGAGGTGGCCAGGAAGGGCAAGGTGCTCTCGTAGCACAGGCCCGGCACGCGGCGCGCCGTGGGAGGCTTGAGCCGTTCGAGGGGGCCAGGCCGCTTGTGCTCGGCCGGCAGGGGGGGCGCCTGTACCCGTTCGGTGCGGCAGACGGTTCGCCATTTTTCGGCCGCGCGTGCGGCCAGTTCGAAGCCGTATGCATGCCCGGGATGCACGTTGACGTAAAGCCGCCCGACCTGCGGGTCCACCTTGACGTTGCGGCTGGTGTCCCGCGAGAGGTCCAGCACGCGCACCACCCACTGGCAACCCGGGCCGAGCTCCCGGCTCACCTCGCGACTGCGAGGGCCCTCCAGGTCCCAGTAGAGGTAAACCGCGCGCGGGCTCTGCACTATTGCTCCCATCAGGTCCTGCCCTTCGGCGTCAGGGCCATCTGCGGGCCGGCTGCGTTCGGTGTCCTCTGGTTCGGCTGGCATGGGGGGCGGCTCTCCGGATCAGGTTCTGGGGAAAGGCATTGCCTTGGGCATGACGACGACGCCCTCGTCGCTGAGGGCGAAGTGGCGCCCGTCCCACTCTTTGTCAACGCCGATTCCGGCGTTGTCGGGAATGCAGTTATCCTTGTCGAGGATGGCTTTCCGGATGGTGCAATTGCGGCCGATGGTGGTGCCGTCCATGATAATGGATCTCTCGACGCGGCTGCCCACCTCGATCCGGACATCGGCGCCCAGGATGGACTCGTAAACCCGGGCGCCGCTGACGATGGCGCCGTTGGCGATAAGGGAGTTATGGACTTCGGTGCGGGGTGTGTTGCCACCGGCGAAGACGACCTTGGCGGGGGGGCGGCTTACGGCGCGGCTGCGGATGGGCCATTTCGCGTCGTAGAGGTTGAAGCGGGGCTCGACCCGCACCAGGTCCATGTTGGCGGCCCAGTAGGCGTCCAGCGTCCCGATGTCGCGCCAGTAGCCGCCCTCGAAGCTGACCGCCTGCACGTAGTCGCCGTCGGCGATCATCGCCGGCAGCACGTCGCGGGCGAAGTCGTGGCTGCTCTCCCGTTTGGCGTCCTCGATGGTGCGATGCACGAGGGTCTCGGTGTCGAACACGTAGATTCCCATCGAGCAGAGGCAGACGTCGGAACGGCCGGGCAGAGGGGAAGGCTCGGGGGGTTTTTCCGTCAGCTTGCCCACTTTCATCTGCGAGTCGACCGATACGACGCCGAGGCGGCCCGCGGCTTCCTGCAGGGGGCGCTCCACGCAGGCGACCGTGGCGTCGGCGCCTGCGTGGTGGTGGGCGAACAGAAGCCGGCTGTAGTCCATGCGGTAGACGTGGTCTCCGCCGAGGATGAGGACCAGTTCGGGGCGCTCCTCGTCCAGGGTGTAGATGTTCTGGTAGATGGCGTGGGCGGTGCCGAGGTACCACTCGGAGCTGAGGCGCTGCTGGGGGGGGCGGGTCTCGATGTATTCGCCGATGGAGGGGTTGAAGATGTCCCATCCCAGCCTGACGTGGCGGTTGAGCGAGTCGCTCTTGTATTGTGTCAGCACGTAGATGCGGCGCAGGCCGCTGTTGAGGCAGTTGCTCAGCGTGAAGTCAATAATGCGATAGAAGCCGCCGAAAGGCACGGCCGGCTTGGCTCGCTCCCGGGTGAGGGGGTAGAGCCTCTCTCCCTGGCCGCCGGCCAGCACCATGACCAGCGTGTTTCTGAGCAGCCTGGAAAGGTCCATGTGTCGAGTTCTCAGCCTGCTTCCTCTTGTCTGCCCAGCACTTCGGCGATGGCGTCCTTCAGGGGGGTCATGTCGGCCGATTTCAACACGTAAGCCTCGGCGGCCCAGCTCATGAAATTATCCTGGTATTCGCTGTAGCCGGTGTTGATGATGACGGGTATGTCTTTGTTCTCCCCCAGGATTCTGGACATGGATTCGATGCCGTCCATGTTCTCCGGCAAGTTGATGTCCATGATGACCAGGTCGGGCCGGTGGGTGTTGGCCATCTCGACGGCCGCCTTCCCGTCGGCGGCGCAGATGACCTCGTACCCCTCCCGTTCCAGCTCTTGCCGGTAGAGCAGTCGGACGTTCGCCTCGTCCTCAACCAGCAGGATTCTCGCCATCGGAACCACCCCTTTCCGTTTCGTTTTCGCCAAGGGGGAGGCAGACAGTGAAGCGGGAGCCCCCCCCCAGTTCGCTTTCGACCTGCATCTCGCCGCCGTGCTGTCGCACGATGCGGCGCGATACACTCAGCCCCAGGCCGATGCCCCCGATTTTCGTGGTGAAGAAAGGGCTGAAAAGGCTTTCGAGCACATCGGGCGGCATGCCGCCGCCGTTGTCGGCCACGCGCAGGCGCACACTGTCCCCGCCGCAGTCGGTGAGGATGTCAATCTTCCCTTCCTGCTTGTTCTCGGTCGCCTCCTTGGCGTTCTTGATGAGGTTGAGGACGACCTGTTTGAGCATCTCGCCGTCGGCCATGATCTGAGGCAGGTCCTCCTTCAGGGACAGTTGCACGGCGATGTCCGCCTTCTCGAGCTGGGGGCGGAACTGTCCGACGGTGTCGCGGACGATCTCATTGATGCAGACCGGCTTTTTGGCGGGGCGCAGGGGCCTGGTGTAGTCGAGTACGTTGACGAGGGTGCGTTCCAGCCGCCGGGCCTCCTCGTATATGATACTGGCGTTGCTGTGCGTGGCGGAGTCTTCCTCGTGCCTTCGCGCGATGGAACGGGCGAACCCCCCGATGGCGGTCAGGGGGTTGCGTATCTCGTGGGCCAGGTGCCCGGCCATCCGGCCGACGCTAGCCATCCGTTCCGCCTCGATCAGCTTGTCGCGCGTGCGGCGCAGTTCCTCGTACTGGGTGTGGATCCTCTCGTAGGCCCGGGCGTTCGCTATAGCCAGCGCCGCCTGGCGCGAGAACATCTCCAGCAACTCCACCTGGTCGCGGTCAATGGGGGCGCGGGAGTACTTGTTGTCCGCCACCATGACTCCTATCGGCTCGTCGGGAGCGGCCAGCGGCACACAGACGTATTCGTCGAGCCCGAGCTTGCGGACGACCTCGGCCGAGAGATGAGGATCGGTGCGGGCGTCGGCGACGTGGGCGGAAGTGCGGCTTCGCAGGGTGCTGACCAGGGTGTCGCTGGTGTCGGAGTAGGGGATACGCACCGAAGCGACGCGGCGGCTGAGCGTCTCGTCGCTGTCGGAGGGCGTGGTCGAGTCGAGCAGTTCGTCAATGGACCGGACGCTCCTGTCGATGTCCTGCCAGATGCGGCGGGCGTCCTCGGCGGAGACGGGGCCGACCGCCATCCGGCCTTCCAGCCACTGCTGCTCTTCGTCCAGCAAGAAGACGAAACCTCGGTTGAACCCGATGGCGTGGCCGGCGGTCACGCAGGTGAGCACCAGGTGCAGCACGCGGTCCAGTTCAAGGCTGGTCTCGACCTTCTCGTTCAGCTTGGCAATGAGGCGCATCTGTTCGTTCTGGCGCCGCTGCTCGGTGATGTCCAGGCAGAGGGCGATCAGTCGTGTCTCGCCGCCGTTTATGGGGGTGAAGACCTGCTCGTAGCAGTGCCAGCCGCCCTGCGGCTCCGTAACCTCGACCACCCGGGTCTGCGGTTGAGCCGTGCTCAACGCTTCGCGGGCAGGGCAAGCCGGGACCTCATGCGGACCGCAGGCGAAGACCTCCCGGCATGGCTTGCCGAAGTCATCCTCGTCGAAGCCGAACCATTGCATCAGCGTGCTGTTGGCCCACAGGAGGCACTGATTGCCGTCTAAGAGCGCCATTCCGGCCCCGACGGCGTCAACCACCAGTTGCAGGGTGTCGCGCTCGCGGCGCAACTGCTCCTCGGCCCTTTTCTGTTCGGTCACGTCTACCAGGTAGGAGGTGAATCCGATGTGCCGGCCCGTCTCATCCTTCATCGGCACGCGCGTTTCGCGGATGATTCGTTCTGTGCCGTCCCTGCGCAGCCAGGGGCCCTCGCGTGTGACCGAGCCCTCACGCCGGCATTCATCCAGCAGCTCTTGCAGGTCCACGGGTTCGGCGGCCATGTCGCGCGGGTCCATCCGGCCCACCACTTCCGATGCACTGTAGCCCAGCATCGCTTCGCAACTGGGGCTCCAGTGCGTGTAGACGCCCCGGGCGTCGGCGCTCGTGATGCCCACGGCCGTGCTGCGGATGATGTTGGCCATGTGCAGGCGGGCCTGTTCGATCTGGTGGCGGTCGTGCTCCCGCTGGTCAATCATGCGGGCGTTCTGCAGGGCGACCCCGATGTGGGGGGCGACCTGCTCGAGGGCGGCCACTTCGCTCTCGGGGAAGTCCTCAAACCGGTCCGAGAGGATGTGGATGACGCCGAGCACCTCCTTCCCCCTCTTGACGGGGACGGCCAGCTCGGTCTGGGCGCGGCACTCCTCGGGGAAGGCGACCACCCGTCGCTCATCGCTCGCCGGTTCTGCGGCGCGTATCGTCTCGCCCGTCTGTGCGCATATGCCGATGTAGCCCTCGCCGATGGGCTGCCTGTAGTGCGACGGCCGGTAGCGGCGTTCCCGTCCGGCCTCGGCCACGAGCAGACACTGGGCCAGGTCATGGTCCACCCAGAACAGGGAGACGTCGAAATAGTCCCGGAAGTCCCGCAGGGCCTTCGCCACGCCCCCGAGCAGTTCTTCCTGGGTGGGCAGTTCCAGCAGGGCGCGGCCGATGCGGGCGATGACTTCCGATTCGCTCAGCCGCTTGTGGGACCGCTCCATGCGTTCGGCCCGGTCGAGCGCCAGGGCGACCACGCCGGCCAGCCCCTCGATCTGGCGCTCCTCGGCCGGCCCGGGGGTTGACTCTTGCGAGCCCAAGAGCAGCAGCACCCCCACGACCCGCTCCCGCGCCAGCAGGGGCACGCCGACGAAGCTCCTCACCCCGGCTTCCAGCAACTGCCGGGCGTTCACGACGCGGTCGTCGTTTTCCACGTCCTTGTAGAAACGGCAGTTGCGACGGCGGCGCGCCTGTTCCAGCACGCTTATGGTGGCGCCGTCCTCGAGTTCACGCTCTGTCAGGTACCGGCGCTGCTCGGTGACGAGCGGCACAGGCACACTGAGGCCGCTTTCGAACTCGCGCGCCTGCCCGGCCGGGTCATAGACGCGCCAGCGGCAGCCCGGCAGCTCCCACACATCCCTGAGGCGTTCACCCGCCAGGTCGCAGACCTCGGCCGGCGTCACGGCGGAGGCGAGGGCGGCCTCCAGGTCCCAGGCCAGGAAGATCTCCTGCAGCCGCTCGCGCGCGCAGTTGTAGTCCGCTTCCGCCGCCAGTTCATACAGCTCGGCTGTCTTGCGCAGAATCGCTTCCACCGTCTCGTCCAGGACCCTGGCGACGCGGAAGGAGTTCAGCTCGTCCTCGATGTTCTCGAAGATCATCTGCCTGCCCACGCTCTTGATCTCGAGAAGCCCGTAGGCTATGTCCGCGAGCCGGATGTGGTACTGCCGCCCGTCCAGGATCAGGTGGTAGAAGGAGGCCATGTCCGTTTCGTCGCCATGGCCCTCCAGGCGACCGATCAGCAGGTCCAGCAACTCCCGGGCGTCCTGCTGCACCACCGGGTCGGACAGCGTCTCGTCGGCGCCCCTCTCCTGGGCCAGCAGAGATATCTTGGCCAGCCAGCGGCGCAGCAATTCCTCCCTGTGCTGCCGCAGGACCTCGGCCGCCTGGCGTCGTTGCTGCTCGATGTGGTGTCTGCCGTCCATGCTGTCTTGTCACCGTTCAGGGGCGGCTCTCCGGATGGCCGCCCGGTAGACTTCCAGGTATTCCTTGGCGCTGCGCTCCCATGACCAGTCCTGGGCCATGCCGTTGAGCATCAGTCGGCCCCAGGCCGCCGGGTCCGCATAGACGCGCAGGGCCCTTTCGACAGCCGTGACGAGCGCCTCCGGTGAGTAGCGACGGAAGACGAAACCCGTGGCCCGCCCGTCTTTGAGGGCATCCTCGGAGCAGTCAGTCACCGTGTCGGCCAGCCCTCCGGTGCCCCGCACCACCGGCACCGTGCCGTAGCGGAGGCTGTAGAGCTGGTTCAGGCCGCAGGGTTCGAACTTGCTGGGCATCAGGAACATGTCGCTGCCGGCCTCGATGCGGTGGGCCGCCTCGTTGTCGTAAGTCAGTCTTATGCCGAGCCTGCGCGGGTGCTCCTCGCGGGCCGCCTGCAGGAACTCGTGGTAACGGGGTTCTCCCTGACCGAGCACCACGAGCTGGAGGTCCGTCTCCATCAGCCGGGGCAGGGCCTCTTCCAGCAGGTCGAGGCCTTTCTGGTCCACCAGTCGGCAGACCATGCCGAGCAGGGGCGCGTCCTCTCGCTGCGGCAGGCCGAAATCCTCCTGCAGCGCCCGTTTGCACTCCGCTTTGCCGCTCAGGTCTTCGGCCGAGTAGTTGGCCGGGATCATCGGGTCGGTGGCGGGGTCCCATTCGGCGGTGTCTATCCCGTTGACGATGCCGTAGAGGTCCTCGGCCCTCTCCCGCAGCACGCCGTCCATGCCGCAGCCGTACTCCTCGGTCTGGATCTCCTGCGCGTAGGTCTTGCTGACGGTCGTCAGGACGTCGGCGCCCACCAGGCCCGCTTTCAGGAAGCTGAGGTTGCCGTAGTACTCCAGCATCTTCCAGTTGAACAGGCTCCAGGGCAGCCCGGCCAGCTGCATGTCCCAGTGCCAGAAGAGCCCCTGGTAGGCCAGGTTGTGGATGGTGAAGACCGTGGCGGTGCGGGGGAACTCGTCGGCGTAGATGTAGCGCACGTAGATGGGCACCAGCCCCGTATGCCAGTCATGGGCGTGTATGACGTCGGGCCGCAGCTGGAGCGCCTTCAGCAGCTCCAGGGCGCCGCGCGAAAAGTAGATGAACCGCTCGCTGTTGTCCTGGTAGTCGGTGTTTGATTCAGTAGTATAGTAGCCGTCGCGGTCGTAGTAGCGGTCGTTTTCCAGGAAGTAGAAGGTCACGTCCGTTTCCGGCAGGGAGGTCTTCCAGGCCCTTCCGGCCACCATTGCGTCCCCCACGGGCGCGCGGAACTCGCCGTCGGCGACCGGCTCCAGGGGCCGGCCCACGCGTTCGGCCTGCTCCCGCACGCCCCGGTAGAGGGGGCTGACGACGATCGCCCGTTCGCCCAATCCGGCCAGGGCGGCCGGCAGAGAACCCAGCACGTCGGCCAGGCCCCCTTCCTTCGAGAAAGGAGCCACCTCGGAAGCCACCATCGCAATCTGCATTGACTCTACTCCTCGCCTGACATCAGGTGTGTTGGCTGCGATTCGTGCTGCGGCGCTAAGGACATCTTCTGTCGTATCTGCTCGGGGCTCACCGCCCGCATGTGTTCTGCGGCCTGCTCCGGTTCCATGGGGTTGATGTAAAAGCCGGTTCCCCATTCGAACCCCGCCACGTGGGTGACGCGCGGGATGACCTCGATGTGCCAGTGGTAGTAATCGAGGCTGCGGTCATCCACCGGCGCGGTGTGCACGGCGTAGTTGAACGGGGGGTCTTGGAGCACCACCTCCAGCCGCGCTATGGTCTCCTGCAGGAGCCCGGCCAGCGCCGGAACGTGCCGGCCGGCCGTTTGATGGAACTGTCCGGCGTGCCTTCGCGGCAGTATCCAGAACTCGAACGGGAACCTCGCGGCGTACGTGCTCAGGGCGACAAAGCCGTCCCGTTCGGCGATGATGCGCTCCCCGCTCTGGAGTTCCGCCTCCAGGATGTCGCAGATCAGGCAGCGTCCTTCCTGGCGGTAGAACTGCTCGCAGGCCCGCATCTCCTCCTCGACGCGCCTGGGCATGACGGGCACGGCGATGAGCTGGGAGTGGGCGTGCTCGATGCTCGCGCCCGCGCCCTCGCCCACGTTCTTGAAGATCAGCACGTAGGAGAGGGCCTCGCTGCGGCCGATGGCCCGGGCCCGTTCGCTGTAGGTCTCGATGACCAGCCGGAACTGCTCGGGGCTCAACTCGGTCGGGCTGATGGCGTGGTGGGGGGTCTCGATAATGACCTCGTGGGTTCCGTGCCCTCCGACAGCCGGGTAGAGGCGGCTGCCCCGCCTGTCCGGCGCCAGGGCGGGCTGGAGCGCGGGGAACTTGTTGGGCACCACCCGCACCCGCCAGCCCCGGGTGTTCGGTTCGGAACCGGGCTCCCGGATGGCCATCACCTCGGGGGGGGGGCGGTCTTCGTTGCCCTCGCAGAAGGGGCAGAAGCCCCCTCGCGGCTCACCGCGCCCCACGAAGAAGTCGTGCGGCCGCGCCGCGCGCTCCGTGGCGATGATGACCCAGCGGCCCGAGACCACGTCTTGTCGTAGTTCCGCCATCCCGAAAACCCCCTGTCGTTTCGGCCGGTGCTCCATTATAATGCGTGACCGGAAAGCCCACAACGCCGTTGCCGCCCTCGTTGCCGGAACCACCATGGATGCCTTTGACGCCCACGCGCACCTGAATCTGCCCGACTTCGCCGATGACCTTCCGCAGGTGCTGGAGCGGGCCCGGGAGGCCGGCGTCGGCAGCATGCTCTGCGTCGGGCTCGACCTGCCCACCTCCCGCCGGGCCGTGGAGCTGGCCCGCCTCCACCCGGGCACCGTCTTCGCCGCTGTCGGCATTCACCCCAACCACTGGGGCGAGTCCAGCGCGGACATGGACGCGGTCGCGAACCTGGCCTGCGAACCCGGCGTGGTGGCCGTGGGGGAGACGGGTCTGGACTTCCACCACGACCACACGCCCCACCAGTGCCAGGCCGAGGGGTTACGGGAGCACCTGCGGCTGGGCCGCTCCGTCGGCCAGCCCGTCATCATCCATGCCCGCCGCTCGGACGACGCCGTGCTGAGGGTCCTCCAGGCGGAGGCCGGCCTGTCGGGCGGGGTGAGGCACTGCTTCGACCGGCCCGCCCCGGTGGCGGAGCGTTTCCTGGCCCTCGGGTTCCACATCTCGCTGGCCGCCGCCGTCACGCGCCGGGGCTACAAGCGCCTGAAGGCCGCCGTCGGTGGCATCCCCGCCGACCGGCTGCTGGTGGAGACGGACTGCCCCTACCAGTCGCCCGCCTCGCGAGCCGGGCAGCGCAACGAGCCCGCCTTCATCCGGGAGACGATAGAGGCGGCGGCCCGCCTGCGCCGGACGACGCCCCGGGAGCTGGCCGCGCAGACGACGGCCAACGCGCGGACGCTCTTCCTGCCGAAAGGCCCTCAGGGTTGACCACATCGGCACAACCGGCCGACGGCCGAAGCGGACGACGCAACATGCGGCGCCGCGGTACCCGGCCGGCTTTCATTCGGCATTCAGAACTCTGACTTCACAGTTCCTACCCCTGCTGCCGCTGTTTCTGGATGCGGCGCCACTTGTCGCGCATGCTCACCGTCAGGTTGAAGACCGGCCGCCGTTCTGTCGTGTCCGGGTCCACGCAGAAGTAGCCCTTCCGCTCGAACTGGAAACGGCTGCCCGGCGCGGCGTCCTTCAGACCGGGCTCCACGCGGCAGTCGGTGAGCACCTGGAGCGAGTCGGGGTTGATCCGGTCCAGGAAGTCCTCGCCCTCCTCGTCCTCGTCCTCGTCCAGCAGCAGATCGTCGTACATGCGCACCTCGGCCGGCAGGGCGTGTCGGGCGGAGACCCAGTGCAGGGTGGCTTTCACCCTCCGCCCGTCGGGCGCGTCGCCGCCGCGGGTGGCCGGGTCGTAGGTGCAGTGGACCTCGGTGATGTTGCCGTCGGCGTCCTTGACCACGTCCTGGCAGGTGATGAAGTAGGCGTAGCGCAGCCGCACCTCGCGCCCCGGCGCGAGGCGGTAGAACTTCTTGACCGGCTCCTCCATGAAGTCGGCCCGCTCGATGTAGAGTTCCCGGCTGAAGGGCACCATCCGCGTGCCGTAGCTCGGGTCTTCCGGGTTGTTGATGGCCTCCAGCGCCTCTTCTTTGTCCTCCGGGTAGTTCGTCAGGACCACCTTGATGGGATCCAGCACGCCCATGACGCGGGGGGACGTCTTGTTCAGGTGTTCGCGCAGGACGTGCTCGAGGAAGGCCATGTCCACGACGCTCTCGGTCTTGGCGACGCTGATGCGCCCGATGAAGTCGCGGATGGCCTCCGGGGTGTAGCCGCGCCGGCGCAGCCCTTTCAGCGTGGGCAGGCGGGGGTCATCCCAGCCGTCAACGTGCCCCTCGGCGATGAGCCGGGCCAGCAGGCGTTTGCTCATCACGGTGTTGGTCAGGTTCAGGCGCGCGAACTCGATCTGCCGGGGGTGGTGTATCCCGAGCTGGTCGAGGTACCAGTCGTAGAGCGGCCGGTGATTCTCGAACTCGAGCGTGCACAGCGAGTGGGTTATGCCCTCGATGGAGTCGCACTGGCCGTGAGCCCAGTCGTAGGTGGGGTAGATGCACCAGTCGTCGCCCGTGCGGTGGTGCGTGGCGCGCAGGATGCGGTACATGACCGGGTCGCGCATCAGGATGTTGGGATGGGCCATGTCTATCTTCGCCCGCAGGGTGCGGCTTCCGTCCGGGAATTCGCCGTTGCGCATCCGCTCGAACAGCTCCAGGTTCTCCTCGACGCTTCTGTCCCGGTAGGGGCTGTCCTTGCCGCCTCGGGTGGGTGTGCCGCGGTAATCGTTGACCTCTTCGGCGCTCAGGTCGCAGACGTAGGCGTTGCCTTTCTCGACCAGGCGCACGGCGAGTTCGTAGAGCCGCCCGAATTGGTCGGACGCGTAATACTCCCGCTCGCCCCAGTCGAACCCGAGCCACCGGACGTCCTCCTTGATGGCCTCGACGTATTCAACCTCTTCTTTGATGGGGTTTGTGTCGTCGAAACGCAGGTTGCACAGGCCGCCGAACTGCTCGGCCATGCTGAAGTCCAGGCAGATGGCCTTGGCGTGGCCTATGTGCAGGTAGCCGTTCGGCTCGGGGGGGAATCGGGTGTGAACGCGCCCGTCGTAGCGGCCGTTCTCGATGTCCTCGGCGATGATCTCGGCCACGAAGTGGCTTGCGCCTTCCTCGCTGCCGCTGCTGCCGGCTGTGTCGGTCATGGAAGTTGCGTCCCGTCAGAGGGTTGAGTGGTAAGGGGGACCGGTCCGCGTGCGGGTAAGTGATGGTACGAAAGGGGGCGCGGCGTGTCAACCGCGTACGCCGGGGCCGACGTGGTGCTTCCCGGCGTCTGCCCGACCTGCGGGAGCCCGGACAAGCCCGGTCGGCCGGCGCTCATTCCCCGGCGGCGAAGCGCAGCTCGATTACGACGTCGTCGCCGCCCTCCTCCCGCGGCAGGCCGGGCACCTGGTCCGGGCCGACAGAGCGCAGCAGCGGCGGCTCCGCCTCCCTCTCGTAGAGGAACGCTTCGTGGGTGAACGGGTCCAGGGGCACCTCGTCCATGTAGTCAGGCACCAGGGCATCCAGGGTCTCGGGCAGTTCCCCCTGTTCAAGGTGGTAGATGCGCAGGGCCCGGTGCAGGCGGGTCAGGCGCAGCTCGGCGATGGCAGTCACCTTGCTTTCGACGGAGCGGAGTGACGGCTCCGCCATGTGAGTGAGTATGCTCCCGACCGGATTCCGGACAAAGTGGAGCCAGCCAACCTCACGGAGCAACTCCCCCATGCCCATAAAACTGTCCGCGACACGATGGGGAGGTGTGTCGGCCGGCGGCCGGTCAAGCCGGCCGATCTGCGCCACAATATCCGCGTACTGCTCGCCCCTCATGTTGTGCGTCATGTTCGGCTTTATCATCGGCATGCGGCTTATCAATGCCGGCCGCCAGTGGTTTGCGCCCACTGGCCCATTCTCCAGCGGGGCCGGTGAGCGCATTCGGTGCAAATCGTCCGTCAACGCGTCAAATTGCCGAAACTCCACGGCCAGCGCGCGCCGCAGGCCGGCGGCCAGGTCCTGTTCGGCCCCTTCCGGCGGGGTGTACTGTCCCAGGAGCATGGCGTCTTCCGTCGTCTCGAAGACCCGCCGCACCTGAGCCAGGCCGATATGGCAGATGGCGAGGCCCACCAGGTGGGGTATGGTACCGTCGGGGCGGCGGGCGTAAAGCAGCCCCAGTCGGACGCAGCGGTCGGCATCCTCCAGCGCAGCTTCGCTCTCCCCGCGCCACAGGTGAAGTTCCGACGAGAGGGCAAGCAGGCGGGCTGCCTGGCGGCCGAACGCGAGCCAGGGATGCAGGTGCTCAAAGCCCTCAGCGCCGAGGGGCATGTCCGGATCGGAGAACCAGGGCCGCGCCAGGGCCTCCTCCAGCCGGTCCGGGTCGGGGGCGTGCGTCTTGAGGTACGCCTCGGCCCGCGCCGCCCAGTCCTCCGGGACGGGGTCCACCTTCCCGGGGGCGTTCTCGGTCAGCCAGAGGTACTCGTCGTAGTCATCGTCAGGAGCCGCCGCCCCCATCTCTTCGATGATGAAGAAGGCGTTCTCTGCGGCCGGCGGAGGGGCCAGGTCAACGGCCAGTTCGGGGAACTCGCGGCGCGGCTCGTCCACCACGGTCCAGAGGGCGAGCAGCACGCCGAACGACACCACGATCAGTGCCGCCACGACGCCACGCGCGGTACGGAAGGCGGCCCGGGGCGCGTCCGCGGCGAAATGCCGGCGCCGCAGCCACAGGTAGGCCAGAACGGCCAGGCTCACGGCCACGGGGATCGCCATCATCCCGGCGCTGGCGGGCCAATCCCCCAGTGCCTGTGCCGACTGGAAGGCCAGGCGCACCACGACAAGCGCCAGCCCCAGCACCCAGGCCCACCAGTGGCGCCGCCACAGCCCGACCGCCGCCACCAGGTACGCGACACCCATCGCGCCGAACAGCGCCATGCCGAGGGGCGTCGCGATCAAGACCAGGGCGAGCAGATACATTCCCAAGAGCCCGAGGAGCACGCACACGATCCACAGCCCCGACAGGCGTTTCGGTTCGGCCGGGGCGTCCGGGGTTTCGCTCGTCGTGGTTCCCATCTTGCGCTCCTTCCCTCAGGTTGCGGTCTGCAGATGGCCGCCGCTCTGCCCGGGCGGTGTTTGCCCGCCGGGGGCAGACAGTTCTGTCCGGGCCGGCGTGGCCTTCTTCACGCAACCGTTCATTCTGAAAGAGTCTCCGCTGCCGCTCTGCGCTCCCGGTTCCGGAGCGACACCCCTCACGGGGTGGCCTCAGGGACGGCGTCCTGAAGCGCCTCGTTGACGACCTGCTCCAGCATCTCTTTGGCGCCGGGGGAGTAGCCGACGTGGCGACCGATGACCTCCCCGTCCGGGCCGATGACGACCAGGCAGGGGATGCCGCGCACCTGGTAGTCGCGGCCTATCTGTCCGTCGCCGTCATGGATGACCGGGAAGGTGATGCCCGCCTCCTCGGCGGCGCGGCGGGCCACGGAGGCCGTCCGGTCGCTGTTGATGCCGATCACCAGCACGTCGCGGTCCTGCGCCTCGGTCCAGAACTCCTGGATGTGGGGCATCTGGCGCATGCACGGCCCGCACCAACTCGCCCAGAAGTCCAGCACCACCACCTGGCCGCGCAGGTCGGCGAGGGCCAGGGTCTCCCCCTCCAGCGTCTCGGCGGCGAACTCCGGGGCGGGCCGGCCGCTCAGGTCGAACTCCCGCAGAGCGGGGGCCGGGCCGGCCGGCCGGTCCGGCGCCTCCGGGTCCATGTCGAAGGCGAAGTCCGAGACCTCCCGGGCGCCTTCCGGCGGCTCGAAGGTGAAGGCGTCCTCCGGCAGCTCGGGGTCCAGCTCGATGCTCGTCAGGCTCAGCGTGATCAGCATCTCCGTCGGCATGAACGCGCGGAACTCCTCATCATCCGGCATATC
>PUMJ01000190.1 GCA_003551305.1 Candidatus Brocadiaceae bacterium | reverse complement strand
GAAGCAGTAACGCCCCATGCGCAAGTGACAGGGCTGCGGCGCCAGTGTACAATTCTCCGGCAATGTGACTGTAGAGGTCTGACGGCCGGTATTCCAAAGAACGCGGGGAGGATAGGCTATGGAGAAACGATGGATAATGGCGGTAGTGCTGGGCGTACTGGTGCTGGCCACGGGCGGATGCATCAACCTCCGCCCGCTGCTGGTGGGTGAGATGCGCACGGTGACGGTGCGGGAATCGCCCCGGCGGCTCGAGCCGAACCGCGTGGCGCTCATTGACGTGAGCGGCTTTATCGGTTCGGGCGGCGGGCTGCTGCCGTTTGCCGCCGGCACCCCTGTGGCGGACGTGCGGGAGAAGCTGGAACGGGCGGCAGCCGACAGGCGGGTCAGGGCCATCGTCGTCCGCATCGAGAGCCCCGGCGGCGAGGTCACCGCCAGCGACACGGTTTACCGGGAGATCGTGCGTTTCAAGGAGGAGACCGGCAAGCCGGTCGTGGCCGCCCTGCAAGGCACCGCCGCCAGCGGGGGTTACTACGTGGCCCTATCGGCGGACCACATCGTAGCAACCCCGACCAGCGTGACGGGCTCGGTGGGCGTCATCATCCGCCTGCTCAACGTGGAGGCGCTGTTCGGCAAGATCGGGCTCGACTCGCAGGTCGTCAAGTCCGGCGAGAAAAAGGACATGGCATCGCCCACGCGGCCGCCGACCGACGAGGAGATGGCCATACTGCAGGGCGTGACCGACCAGATGTTCGCGCGGTTCGTCGAGATTGTGCGCCGCAACCGCCCCGACATGACCTCGGAGGCGCTGGAGTTGATCAGCGACGGCCGCATCATGATGGCCGCGGAAGCCCTCGAACTGGGCATGGTGGACGAGGTAGGCTACCTGGATGAGGCCATTGACGCCTCCATTCGCCTGGCCGGCGTCGAGCACGCGGAGGTCGTTCTCTACCGCCCGTTCCCCCACTACAACACGAACATCTACGCCTCCGCCGGACCGGCCGCCGAGGGGACCCTGCTGGAGGAAGGGATAAGAGCGCTGCTGCGCCAGGAAGGGCCGGCGTTCCTCTACCTGTGGGCGCCGGGGCTGTGATACACCGCCCGCGTTTCTTTCGCGCGCAGCAGTGTCGCCGGCTCGGACCTCAAACCACGGGCAGTTCCAGGGTGGGACGCATCTCGCCGCTGCCGAGCAAGGCGTTCTCGGTGCGCTCCGGGTAGACCGCGCACCGCGGCGCGTCACTGCCGGCGACCACCAGCCGCACCCTGTGCCCGGCCTTGAACTGGTTGGCCAGGGGCCAGAGGGGGATGCTCAGCCTGACCGGTCGGCCAGGCGGCAGCGGCACCACCCGGTCGTGTCCCTCTCTGTGGGCAGCCCGGAGTCGGCCGTAGGCAAGCTGTCGGCTGTGGCCGTCGGGAAAGACGTCCGTCAGCTTGAGCATTATGTGGCCGTCCCCGCCCTCCTCGGAGCGCAGGAACAGCGTCGCGCGGGGCCGCCCCATGACCGTCATCGTCTCCGTCAACGGCTCAGACGTGTAGGTCAGGGCCCGCGCCTCGTAGTCGCGCACGTCCAGGGGCGAGTCCACCGAACGGAGCGGGGCTTCCGGGTCGTGGACGTAGCCGTCCTCGAAGTCCTCCGCATCATCCGGCTCCACCAGGCGTCCGCCGGCCGAGAGGGCGTATGTACAGATTTCAGCCGGCGGGGGCCATTGCGCCGCGGCGCGCCACCGTTCGGCGCCCATCATGAAGACCTTCACCTGCGGTTCATCCATCACGCCATTGTCCACCCCCTTGAGCCAGTAGTCGAACCACCGGACTCGCACCTCGGGGGTGTTTATGTCCGCGTGCTCACCGTGCGTCCCCTGCCGGCCGGGGACCAGCACAAGTTGCTTCGGCCCGCGGTGCAGCACGTATGACTCGCAGGTGCCTCTCACGAAGTGATCGTACCAGGTGCCGACATAGCAGGTGGGGATGTCGCAGTCGCTGATGACGCCTGTGAAGCACCGTTCCTCCCAGAAACTGTCATACTCGGTGTGGCGGCGCATGGCGGGAAACCAGTCGTGGGGAGTAGGAATCTCGCCGCGCAGGGCCCGCTGGTCGCGCAGCGTGGTCCGCCTGAACGCCACTTGACGGCGGCGTCGCTCCCCCTCCGGGTCAACCTCCCCCTCGACATCCTCGACCGCCACGGCAGGCCCGATGCGCTCCGTCATACGCTCGACCCACCCGATGCGACTGGCCGTCTCGAAGATGCCGCCCACGTACCAGTTGTCGTGGTAGAAGTCCACCGGTGCCACCTCGACAAACATGGCTTTCAGGGCCCGGGGCTTCTCGCGGGCTGTGAGTATCTGGTGGGTGCCCAGGGCCGAGCCGCCGAACGTACCCACCTTGCCGTTGCAGAACGGCTGCGCGGCGAGCCAGTTGACGATGTCCGCCCCGTCGCCCAGCCCTTCCGGGATGTTGTAGTAGGTGAAGCTCCCCTCGGAGCCGCCAGAGCCCCGGGCGTCCACGACGCAGAGCACGTAGCCGCGCCGCACGTAGAAGTCGGCCTCCTCCCGCTCGAACGTGTTCTTATTGTAGGGGGTGCGCACCATAAGGCAGGGGAAAGCGCCCTCGGCGGCCGGGCGGTAGAGGTCGGCGGCCAGGTGGGTGCCGTCCCGCATCGGGATATAGACGTAGCGAGTCAGCTCGGTCCGGAACGGCGCGGCGAAATCAGCAGTCATCGGGCCTCACCTCGAAGTCCTGGAGATCGAGTAAAGCAGGGCCGCATTGTAGGGCGGACCTCGCAGAGTTGCGAATACTTTCCACGCCGACGCGCGTCTGCTATACTGGGTGGCACGTCAAGTTCAAGCACGAGGCCTGACAGTGGCCGCTGGAGAGCAGAGGATACGTCTGCATTTTCTGCTGGTCCTGACGCTGGTCGTCATCGCTTTTGGCGTCACCAACGTCGCGCGGAACCTGCGGCAGGAACGCGCCCGTGTCACCTACGAACGCACCGAAGAGGCGCTGAGCCGGTACCTGACCGAGGCGTTGCGGGAAGAACAGGAACGCCTGGAGGACTTCGCGCGGGCCGAGCGGGGCCGCATCAGCCGCGATGCCGCCGCCCTGGTGGCCCAGGCCCGCCACTTGCTGGAAGTCAGCCGCTTGCGCCCGCCCTCCGTCGAGGACTCCAGGGTATTCGACCGCATCCTGGACAACTTCGAACGCCTGAAGGCGGGCGAGCCGGCCGCCTTTCCCGGCGGAGAATCCTACCTCAGGGCCTTCTACTGCCCCATTGACGGCGCGTTCAAGCCCTACAGCCTCTGCGTGCCGACGGCATATCCCCCCGACAGCCCCATGCCCCTGATCGTCCACCTGCCCGGCCAGAAGACGGCCTATCCCGGACACGCCGTCGGGACGGATTGCTACGCCGGGGCGCTGTCCGCCAAAACTGAAGTAGCCCACGCCGCAGGCTGCCCCATGGCGGGGGTCAGGCAAACCGTCGGGATGCTGGAAGAGGTCAAGGCCCTCTACCCGGTGGACCCCAACCGCGTCTACCTGCTGGCGGAGGACGGCGGCACCACCTCGGCCTGGCACCTGGCCGTGCGGCACCCCCATCTATTCGCCGGACTCGTGGCCCTGGGAGACGATTCCGTTTACCTGCCGGCCGAAAAAAAGGCGGGGACAGACCCCGCACCGACCATATCCCGGGACGAGGTCACCGAGTTCCTGCGGGCCAGCGTGCTGCCGCTCTCTTACGCTGAGAACCTTCACAGTACCCGCACGGTGGTGGCCCAGAGCGTGCCGACCGACTCCCGCGCCCATCGCCACGGCGTCGCCATGGCCCGTCGCCTGCAGGAGCTTGGCTATGAGACCGAGTTCCTGCAGTTCCCGGACGTGCCGCCCGGCCGCCTGCCCGATTGGGTGAAAGGCTACGGCCTGGGGAAGGTCTTCGGCGCCCCGCCCGTCCACCGCCCGCGGCGGCTGCGGTTCAAGACGGCCGACCTGCGCCACAACGAAAGCTGGTGGCTGCGCGTCGAACGCCTGGATGATCCCCTCGCCTTCGCTATCATCGAAGGGGAGGTGAACGGCGAGGAGCTGAGACTGAGCACCGAGAACGTCTCGGCCTTTTCACTTCTCGGCGGGCGACTGCCCCGCGGCGTGACAGAGGTCTACGTGGACGGCCGGAGCGTGTCCGTCGACAGCCTGGAGGGAACGCTCACTTTCGTGCGCGAAGAAGCCGCGTGGCGTCTTTCAGACCTGCCCCCCGGCAAGACCCGCGGACTGTCCGGCCCCGTGGCGGACGTGCTCAGAGAACCCTTCCTGCTGGTCTATGGAACCGCCGGCGAGGACGAACTGCACCGGAAGGTCAGCCGGCGGGAGGCGGAGCGGTTCGCACGCTACAGGGCGGCCATCACCGGGGACGGCCCCCGCATGAAGGCCGACACCGAGGTGACCGACAATGACATCGAGACGCTGAACCTGGTGCTGTTCGGCGGCCCCGAGGTCAACGCTGTCACGGCCCGGGTGCTGGAGGGACTGCCGGTCCGGTTTGCCGAGGAAGGAGTCCGGCTCGGCGAGCGCCTGTATGAAGGCCCGGACACCGGAGTGGTCCTGTGCCACCCTAATCCGCTGGCCAAACAGCGCATGGTGGCGCTGGTGGCCGGCAGCGGCCCGGAGTCCCTGTTCCAGGCGTCCGATCGCTTCGGGCTGTGGTTCGGCTGGCCGGGTTACGAGCGGCACAAGTGGTTCGATTACGCGATCTTCGACGGACGCAGCGTCGGGCCGGGCAGCTTTCGAGAGGTCGGGTTCTTCACCAACGCGTGGCAGCCGGCCGAGCCCGGCGCCCAGCGGGGCGACGGAGGCGCCGCCCTCAACGCTGATCCGGCCCTCGTAGAGCGTCTGCGGCCCCAGGCGTTTCCCCGGCTGGCTTCAGCCGCGGAGGCTGACGCCGCCGAGGTGGCGCTCTCCGAGGTGATGCCGACGAAGGTAGACCAGCCCGGTGGCGCTGTGGGCTTCAACAGGTCATTCGCCGGACGACCGATTCAGCTCGGCGGGAGCGCCTTCGAGATGGGCCTCGGGGTCCAGGCGCCCTCTGAGTTGACCTACGAGCTCCCCGGTCACTTCGGCACGTTCACGGCCACGGTCGGCCCCACGCCGGGCTTTGGGCTGGCAGCGCCTCCATTGCGTCCGCGCACGGTCTCCTACGTTTTCGAGGTCCTCGGCGACGGGGCCCTCCTGGCCAGCGCCCATGGCGCTCTGGACGGTCCCGACCAGTGGGAGTCACACTCCATCACAGCCGACGTCACCGGCGTCCGAAAGCTCACCCTCAGGGTTCGGCTCCCGGAGGCCGATGCCGTCCCGGCAGCTTTCGCCTGGGG
>PUMJ01000215.1 GCA_003551305.1 Candidatus Brocadiaceae bacterium | reverse complement strand
AGAGTTTCACACCAAGCAGACGGACTGCTCTTCAGCTTCGCGCCGAACATTCTATGTCTTGTCCACCACACCTATCAAGCACGAAGAACTCAGTTTCCGTGTGCCCTCAGGCGGGGAGGTTGAGCGCGTCGCGGTAGTCGCCGGGGCGGGGCAGGGCGCATTCCTCGCATAACCGCTCGAAGTCAGTGAAGAAGCCGGCGGCCAATTCCCGCAGCAGCCCCTCGGCTTTCTCCCAGTGTTCCCGCTGCACGGACTGAAAGCCGTGAGCCAGGATGGAGAAGTTCCGCTGGTGCAGCAAGCCGCACAGGTCGCCGCCTTTTTTCAGACGGGCCAAGACGCCGCTGTAGCGGTCAGGGTCGTGTTCGGCCAGCAACTCCCACTCGCCCCGCAGGCCAAGCCGGCCCTGCTCGAACGCCTTGCCGTATCGGTCCCTCAGGCGCTCAGAGACCGCCTCACCGACCCGTTCGGTCTGGAGTTTCACTGTTCCGCCGGTCCAGAGGGCGAGCCCTTCCCGGCAGAGCATCGCCTGGGCCAGGAATTCGAGCAGCCTGTAGAGCCGGGCCAACGCGTCGTCATAGCGGCCGGCCCGTGCTCGTCGCCCCGCGTTCAGGTACAGCTCGGCCGCCATTCGGGCCTCCCGCCCCTCTCCGTCGTCGTTCAGCGCCTCCATGTGTTCTATCCAGCGCGTCAGCGGCCGTTGCATTTCGCCCCCGCAGGCGGGGCTCCTGCGCAATTCTTTCAGACCCCGCAATGCGTCGCTCCAGCGGAAGCAATCCCAGGCGTCCAGCGCCTCGCACCAGCCCCGCAGAAGCTCCAGCCTCTGTTTCCACTCCCCGGCGAGCGGGCCTTCCAGCAGGCGGTCACACTCCCGTCGGGCCGGCCGGAAACGGCAGTCGTCCGCCAGGCGCAGCAGGCGGTTCATCTCACGCTCCAGCAGGAACTCGACCGTGGCGAAGGAGGTATAGCGTTCATGTCCGGTCTGCACAATGCCGTTCTTGTTCCGGGCACCGCTCACGTAGCTAAGCCGGCCGACCTCCCGGTCAATGGCCCCGTAGACGGCGGCGGCTGACATGGCCTTCGTGCCGCTGGTGAAGTCAACCGTAACGTCCCGGCGGCGACACCCTTGCTCCTGGAGCCACGCGAGCGCCTCCCGCACCACACCCAGGCACCTGTGCACATCATCGGGGTCAGCTACGGGGAAGCAGTGCGTCCGTGCGTCCTCAAGGGCGTCCGAGAGCCGGGGTAGTGTCTTCTGTCGGCTGGCGCTCGTCACCAGCAGGGCCACCACGTCGGGGTTGGCGGCCCGCAGGCTCTCGCTGAGCCCGTGGTGGACCGACGATCCCACCCCCACGGTCAGGAGCATACCTCTGATAGGCATGGGCTCATTCTCCTTCGGCGGGTACGGCGACAAATCTCTTCGTGGAGGCGCCTTCCCGCAGGACAGTTTACCTGTCTCGCCGGTTCATGCAAGGCCGGTTCTGAAGGGCGATGCGGTTTCCGAAAGCCGGGGAAGGGGCGACAGAGATAGCGACCGCCTCGGAACCGAAACAGTCCTATCCCTTGTTCATCAGGGCGGGTGTTTCGAGGAGTTCTGGCAGAAGTACAACCAAGCATCCTGACCGGTTTCAATCCCTTGTTCATCAGGGCGGGTGTTTCGAGACTGTGGCCTACACGCTGCACCACGCCGAGAGCGGGTTTCAATCCCTTGTTCATCAGGGCGGGTGTTTCGAGACCTACTACTGGGCTAAGCCAGAATACCGAGAGAAGTTTCAATCCCTTGTTCATCAGGGCGGGTGTTTCGAGAGGAATGCCAGGCGTTCTTTGACTTCACCGTCTTCTCGTTTCAATCCCTTGTTCATCAGGGCGGGTGTTTCGAGGGCTCGGCAACTCATTCCACCTCGGCGCTGCTGACCCGTTTCAATCCCTTGTTCATCAGGGCGGGTGTTTAGAGTTTTGGCGTCTGTTTCCCTCGCACACGCGCGGATAATGCACGCACAGGAGTTTCAATCCCTTGTTCATCAGGGCGCCTGTTTCGAGCCCGGAGAGGAAACCATGGGTTACCGGAGAGTGGATGTTTCAATCCCTTGTTCATCAGGGCGGGTGTTTCGAGGCTCAGATGTCGAGGAGGAGATGGACTATGTCTTGCGGTTTCAATCCCTTGTTCATCAGGGCGGGTGTTGCGAGAGGATAAGTTTCCAAAGCACCTTCAGGACGTACCTGTTTCAATCCCTTGTTCATCAGGGCGGGTGTTGCGAGGCCGCTGGGGAGCGGACGATGAATGAGGGACTCTATCTTTCAATCCCTTGTTCATCAGGGCGGGTGTTTCGAGTCGGACTCATCCGATACGCCGCTTGACCGCCGGCTCTTTCAATCCCTTGTTCATCAGGGCGGGTGTTTCGAGGGCGGCCCCGTAACCTCCCTTGACCAAACCACTTGCGAGGCCGTTTCCGCGAAACCCCCCGGCAGCTTCCGGAAACCGATCTGTCAAAGAGCGTATGCGGCCATGCCGTTCGGCTGAGCTCACGGCAAGAGCTGTGGCCTGCAATCCCTTGTGCAGCAAGGGATTGCGACCTCAGCGCGAACCTCACGGGGATCACGGCCCCGCAGGGGGTTCGCGCCTTCAATCCCCGGCCGGCTCCCACCGGCACGGCGCCGCCAGGGTCAGTCCGCATTGTACGACGCGGGGCATGCCGGGCGCAATCCCGGCGATGAGCCGTCCGTAAACCGGCCGCACCGGTCCGGGGCAGCGGAAGACGGCGCCGGGCTCGAACTGGATGAGCGGCTTTTTGAAGGGCCTCCCCTGGCCGGCATTCTCGCCCAACTTCCCGTGTTTGAGACGCAGCCGCCACCTCCCATCGGTCGGGTCTCCGCCCGCCGGGGCATAGCTGGAGAGAGACACAAAGCCGTCCGTGCGGCCAGCCGGCGCGAAGCCCTCCCACCGCCGGCAGTCCTTCACCCGGAACTCCCCCCATCCGGAAGACTTACGCCGACCGTAGCCGACGGCGGCCAGGGCGGCCAGCAGGCCCAGAACCCGTTCCTTCCAGTCCGGCAGGGTTCGCAGGTAGAGGTGAACCTCGGCCCCCCTCTCCGGCACGCGGCCGCGCGCATGGTAGAAGCCGGGAGCCGAACCCACCGTGCCGGTGCGCCGGTTGATGGGGGCATGGGGCACCCGCACCGTCCTCCACGGTTCACTGACCGGTTCGCCCGGCGGCCGCTCGCCACGCAAAAGACCCAGGAAGTCCTCAACCGGGACGAAGCGGGCCTTTCGCCTCCGGCGGGCCTCGGCATACTCCTCCCTTGTGTCACCGGCCGGCGCCGGGACGGACAGCAGGGGGCGAGGCAACAGACCGGCCGGGAAGCCGTCCGAGAACACGAACGGCGGCCATTCAGCAAACTCCTCCAGGAAACGGCGAACGCCCTCTTCCCCCTCGGCGTAACGCACCTGCCAGGCCAGATGCCCGAACAGCGTGTCTGACTGCAGGGGCGTGCCCAGCGGAGAGCGCAACTCTATGGTCACGCGGAAATCCTCGTACTCACTCATGAGGCGACCTCTTCGGCCTGACGGCGGAGGTGTTCGGCCATGGGGGTGCCGTCTTCCGCCACGACGGCCACCTCCCCGTACCCACGCGAGCCGGAGCCGCCGAGGTAGTGCCGGCCGAGCAGTTCGAACCCCTCGGCCAGCATCCGGTAGTAGCTCTCCAGGTCGTCCCCTTCGAAGTAGCGCAGTGAGACTGAGAACTCGAAATCGCTGCCGGCGGGAATGCGCTCCATCTTGCGGGGACCGAACCTGTGGGCGACACCCTTGTTGCGGTCAATCATGACCTCGGTTTTCAGCTCGGCATCGGTGCCCGCCTCTTCCCACGTCCGGCGAGTCTGCTCTGTCGGCTGACAGTCCCGGAAGACCAGGCGCGTGGGGGACTGAAGCCCGCCGGTCGAACCGCATCCGAAAAGCTGGCAGACGGTGCAGGTGCCGCAGGAACAGGGCTCGCCGGTCTGCTGCGTGTCGGGGCAGTGCTTCGACTCCAGCAGTGACCGGATCTTGCCCTTGACCGATGAACCGGGCACGTAGGGCCGGCCAGTGATCGGATGCCGGATGATGGGGTTGTCCGTGCCGCCGATGGGGGCCGACTCCGCCTCGCCCCCGATGCGCAGCCCGGAGCCGAGCACCTTGAGCGTTCCGTTGAACTCCAGTATGTCGAGCATCTTGAGTGCCATGCCGTCCTCCTCTGCTCTGAATCAGTCCTTGTCCCCGAAATAACACATGATATTGGTCAGGTAGGAAAAAAACGCCAGCATCTGGGGCGCGCCGGAAAGCGCCAGCGAGCGGTGCCGGTCAAAGAACTCCTGCACCACTTGCGGCACGTAGCCCCTTTTCGCCTGCCTTATGATCCGCCTGGTGTAGAGTTCGGCGAAGCGGTTCCTGGCCGCTGCGAAGTCGAGTTCGCCGGTTCGCAACGGGCCGGCGAAAGACATGAACCCCTGGTATATCTGCCGGAACTGGCTGCGTTTGAGCTTCGCCCGGCGGAAGCACTCCGCCGCCTTCTCGGCGGCATCGAAGTAGAGTTCCTGGCGGGGGTGGCCCTCCTCGTTCAACAGCTCATCGAAGATGCATTCCTGCGGGAGCTGACCCCGCCCGGAGGAACGCCGCGTCCGGGGGGACGGCTGCGGTCTGCTTGACGGTGGACCGGTGATTCGCAGGGTGAGCGCCTTCGGTCCCCTGTCACCCTGGACGGGCACGAACTCGACGGGGCAGCCTTCCCGGATATCGTCCGCGTCGGGCGAGACGTCGTTGACGTGGAAGTAAACGTCCTCCCCGCCGCCATCCTGGGTGATGAAGCCGTACCCTTTGCCCCGTAAGAACTTCTTGACGTGTCCCTTCCGAATATCGTCAGCCATGGGTGTCTCCTGTGCGGATTCCGTTGAGCGCGTACTGGCAGATGAAGTGGAGCGCCTTCATCTGCTCCGAGTCGGGTGCGGCCAGGGCGGCGGCCCACTCTCTGGCCCGCCGCTGGGCTGGTGTGCGTTCGGGCCAGTTGCGGCGCAGGTCGTAGGCCAGCAGCGGGGCGTAGCGCAGGTGCGGGGTGCGGCCGGTGCGCTGGAACTCCCTGTACATGCCGGAGTATCGGAGCAGCCTTCGCACACACCCGGCGGTCACGGTTTCATCGCGCAGCCAGCCGAGCAGTGTCTTCGCCGCGTCCAGAATGTCGGGGTATGTTTCCCAGGGGAGAGACGTCCCCAGGGCGGTGAAGCGGTCTTTGAGAGGGCGGCCCTCCGGAGGTTCGGGCAGCGGCCAGGGGAGGACACCGCGGCCGGGGAGGCTCTTGGAGGCTTCAAGGTGAGCGTCAGCCTCGCGAACGGCGTCCAGCACGGGTGTGTGATAGCCGACCAGGGCCATCCCACCCGAGAGGGTCCAGGCCGGGTTCCCGGCGGTGAAGCGGCGGAAGTCCGCGCGCAGGCGGGCGGCCAGGTCGAGGGCGATGTCCCAGGGGGCGACCGCCAGCAGGTCGTCCCCTCCCGAGTAGACGACATACGTCTCCGGGAAATCCTCGCGCAGCAGGGTCTCGACGTAACCTTCGAAAAAGAGGTCCAGCGTGCGGGAGAGCGCCGCCACACGGGATATGGACGTCCGGTCACGGGTGGCGCCCCGCAGACCCCGCGCGAAGAGATAGCCGAGGTTGTCCACGTCGAGTTTGAGAAAACCCAGCGCGGCGCGGCCGGTCGCCTTCTCGGCCAGTTCCTGGAAGGTGACGATCGAGCCGTCCGGATGCCGGGGGACGTAGCGCGCCTTGAGCCGGGCGAGCACGGGCACGCGCCCCGTCTCACCCGGTTCGGCATCCATGTTGATGGCCATCAGTGGGGGAGTCGGCAGTCCCTCCGATGAGGAGGCCAGGGAGTAAGTGCCGAGCGGCGCCCGGTACGAGCCGCTCCGATCATCGTAGAAGACGGCCAGCTCCGCGCGGGGTAGATGCTGGCCCAGGCGGGCGTCGCTCTCACAGACCCCGCAGAGGGCGGCGCCGTCTTCCGTCAGCGCCCCTTTACGCCGACCACAACACCGGCATATGGCCTCCTGCCGGCCGACCTCCAGGGCCGGCAGCACGAACCTGTCCTCGGCCCAGCGGCCGTCCTCGACCAGCAGGGTATGCCCCGCCCGGTTTTTCTCCTCGCGTAGTGCCTCACCGACCCGCCGCGAAGCTTCGGCAAAATCCCCGAGGTCGTCCGGGGCCAGTGGCACAGAGGCAAGCGAGAGCGTCATCTCTCCCACGGAGCGGTCGAACAGCCAGCGAGAGGCCTCTTCCTGAACAGCGCTCAGGACCTGGCGCACCTGCCGGGTATTGGGCAGGAGGAGTTCAAACTTGCCGCCGGCAAACAGGATACGATGGAAAATCGGCAGGGAGAGCCGGCGCAGGATGTGCAGCGAGATGGCCTCGCTGAAGACTTCTATCTGGAAAGAGCGGGCGCGTAGCCGGCGGGCCAGCCCTCCCAGGCCCGCCTGGAACCCGAAGATGTAGTTCTGGATGCCCGACAGGTCGCCGGCCACGAGGAGGAAGGGCTTCTCGGACGGCTCCCCGCTCCTTGTCTCCCACAGGCAGACGGCAATGGCCGCGCTCGTCTTCAGATGGTCGAATAGCGATATGTCCGGCACAACGTTCGTCGCGGAGGGGATGCACCAGGTGTAGCGTTCCAGCACGGAGCACGCCCGGTTGATGAAATCGAGCGGGCGGGGGCACCGGTTGTCGCCCCACTCGTTTAGGAAGGCCTCCCAGAGGTGAGCGTAGTCTGCTGTGAGGTCGGCGGCCGGTGGGCCGTCCGGTTTCGGGAAGGCGGCACGTGGCGAGAGAGGGGTGACGGCCAGGTGGGCGGGAGGCGTTTCGGAGTCGTCGGCCAGCACGGTCGAAGCAACCGACAGCAGAGGGACCCGTCGGAAACGTCGGCTTCCGCCGGCGGCGCGGTCCTCGTCCGGCTCCCTCTCCATGGCGGAGGACAGGCGGTCGGCATCGGCTATGATCCGCTGGTCCTCATCCTGGGGACGGTGATGATAGACCGCGAGGTTGGCGACGCGGGACGGTTCGACGCCGTCCGGCCAGAAAGGCAGAGCGCTGACAAACTCATTCGTATAGGCGACGTGAAGATGTGAGTAAGCGCCGTGCCGCGAGGGACAGGCCATCGCTTTCAGTCTCTCGCTCTGCTCGCTCAATCCCTCTCCGGGCGGATTGGCCCGTTGCAGGAACTTCCCTGCATCATGCAGCAACGCCCCGAGGGCGATCTCTTCTTTCCTGGTCACGGGGTGGCTCCTTCGATGAGTCGCAGCTTGCCGGCTCCGCTGCTGGTATTCTTGCCCACGTGGAGGTACTCTCCGGCCCTCAGCAGCGGTCTGAGGACGCCGATATCCCCCTGGCAGGTGATCTCTCCCAGCAGGCCACCAACGGGGATCTTCCGGTCCTGACGGCTGCTGTAGCGGTACCTGTCCTCCCAGCAGAGGGAACTGCCCACTCTGCGGGCGGCCCTCGCGGCTTCGAGGAACATCTCTTTCGGGACCGGGCCGTCATCGCGTCCGTGGAAGTGGTGTATGAGGAAGACCCGGCGACGGAGGGCAGCGACGATGTCGAACATGCTCGGGTCGTCCGTGGGTTCGCCTTCTCGCCTGATGCGTGCGGGCGTCTCAAATCGGACGCTGAAAACGCCGGATTCAGAGCCCCCGGCTCCCAGAGAAAGGTGGCGCCCCGAGGGTTCCTTCAACTGAGCATCCGGCCCGGCCTCGTAGAGGAAGTGGGCGTCCTCCTCCCTGAGGCTGCGAAGCTGGAAAGGGACCTTGTCCCGTCCCAGGCCGAGTTCACCGAGTCGCTGAAGCGCCAGCAGGATGTACGGCAGGTAGGAGCCGCCCTTACCGATGAGCACTACGGAAAACCCGGCCGTGGTGCCCTCGTCCACTGCCGACGGCGCTTCGGGGGGTGGCTCCAGCACGAAGGGGTGAGGGGCATGTGTGTAGTTGCGCATGATCTCGGGCGATCCCGTGATCGGCGTCTCGAACAGGTAGCCGTATGCGCAGGTGCTGCCGAGGGGGCAGTTTTTGCACGACTCTCGCCCCAGGGAGCATGAGACCTGGCGCAGGGCGAAGCCGAAACCGCCTCGAAGGGTGGGTCCCCAGTTGCGGGAGACTCTGCCGGCTTCCTCGAAGCTCACTTCGCAGAGGATGCGAGTGACAACCAGCGATGGCTCGTCGGTGGTTCCACTGTTCACTGAACGGTCCCCTCAAGGTGAGACTCGCTGCCCGCAGCAAACACCGCCGCCCGGAACCGAACAAGACCCGCCCGGAGTATAGACATGCCGGCAGGGCCCGTCAAGCCGGAGGGTGGGGGCGTCGGCCGGTCGGTCGCCGGGCGTCAGAAGACGTAGCCCGCGGGGCCGGTAGCGATGATCGCGCGCTCACTCTCCGGCCGCAGACACCCAGGGGCGAACGTGTCGCGGTGCGCGTAGAGTATCTCGCGGCCGAGCCCGCTGTGGCTGATGAACCGCACCTCGGCCCCGCCGCCTTCATGCAATGTCACCGAGGGACGCCACTCTTCAGGCCGCCTCCTCCATGTCCACTCCGACTCATCGCTCGCCGGCCCGTCCCCAGGTGCAAGAGTGTCCGCCAGGGCACCGGCCACAAACGGGTCGGCGTCTAGCACGGCGTGCGTGACCCAATCGCAGCCGTGCCAGACCGCCCCGAACTCCATCAGCTCACGACATACGATGGATGCTTCAAGATACGCCCGGGCGCTGCCGTCGCCCCGAAACGCATCCATGAAGTGGTCCAGTGCGCGCGGCGGTAGGGGCTCGTCCAGGACAAGCCCCGGCGCCACCTCCACCGGGCGCCAGCTACAGTCCTCCGGCGGAGGCAGTTCCTCGCCGGCCAGGACCGCGACGACGCAACCGTACCCGTTGCTCCCCGCACGGGACTGGTAGCCTCCCAGCACATACTCGGACCCGAGCCGCAAAGACTGCAGGCACTCAACGACGCCCGTAGGGTCCACCGGGGAGATGCTCAGCCCATCCGGGAGCCGCTCGAACGCCTCGCGGGACAGTTCCAGCACACCCTGCAGACAAGCGCGCAGTTCCTCAACGGCATCGGCGGTGAAGTAACACGTCTCAGCCATAGTCCCTCGCCCGAAAGTAGGGGGCATGCCCGAGCCGCGCCCCCGCTCACAGCCCGTTCAGACGTTTGATCTCCTCCTCGATCATGCTATCCAGCCGGTTGATGACCGACTCCGTCATCAGCTCCGACCGACGGAACTTAAGGGCATCCGCTTCGCGGCAGGCGGCATCAACCGCGCATCGGAGCAAGGGGCTGGACGCCAGTATAGATGCCTCCGACCCGAGGGCGGGGATTTTGGGTTCGAACAGCAGTTCCTGCTCCAGCCCGTCCAGGGCGTCTTTGGGCAGGCTGGGGATGCTTATCTCGCGCTCCCCTTCGAGCAAGGCTTCGAGGTGTGCCAGAACGTCTGCAAAGCGTTCACCGTCGGATGCGGTTCGCCCGCGAAAACTGATCAGGTGGCGCGCCACCAGGTGCGCAAGCAGTATCTGCCCGTGACCGGCCTTCACGTTGATCCGCTCCACCCGGTGTGCCGTTGAGGCCGACTCAAACTCCTCGCGGGCCAGATTCGCCAGCTTCCTGCGCATCTTCTCGGCCTCGTGTTCCGGCATGTCGGCCTCTTCCGCCAGCTTGAGTCCGCGCAAATCGTCCCACTTCGTCACGAGGCGGACCTGCTCCCGCCCGTCCCGGCCCCGGCAGGTCACAGCGTATCCCACGACCTCCGCCTCCAGTTCCTTTGGACGGCTGGTGAGCCGCCTGGCGCACCCCGGCAGGTCAAACTGCTCGACGTGAGCCAGCAGAGCGTCGAAGTACTCGTCACCATATGAGGCGAAATGGAGCCGCCCGTTCCTCGTCGGCAGTCCTTCTTCGTACAGCTCGCGCGAGGTGGTGAGACGCGTCTTCTCCGGCACCCCCGCAACGCCCCGCACCTCCAGGTAAGCCCCGCCGTCCACCTCTCGCACAAGGCACCCCAGGTCCTCCAGGTAGGCGGAGTCTTTCAGCACGGACCATATCGCCCCCAGGTCCACCGGCGGGCGGGCCTCACCGCGCTCGCGCTCCAGCCTCATGTACATCTCATAGCGCTGGGCGGCCGGTATCTCCATGCTGCGGGTCCGTTCCCGCTGCTCTTCGGCCCGCCGAAGGGTCAATTCCTCGAGTTCCTTTTCACCCAGATCGCCGTCGGCCAGCTTACGGAACTCCTCGGGTGTCACCGGCAGCATGGACACCTGCTGCGCACCTACCACTCTCCCCGCGTCCCTCAGTCGCCTCAGCAGGCGCCCGTACACTATCTCCTCGGTCGAGTTCAGATAGCACAGGTTCAGAACCACGACCTGCTCATGCTCCTGCCCGATTCTGTCCAGGCGGCCGATCCGCTGCTCCACCTTCATCGGGTTCCAGGGCAGGTCGTAGTTGATGACCATGTCGGCTGTCTGCAGGTTCAGCCCCTCGGCGGCCGCATCGGTGCAGACCAGCACGTCCACCCTGCCGCGCAGGAAGCTCCCCTTGACCTCCTCCCGGTCGGCCGCCAGCAGCCTCCCCGTCTGCGCATCCACGTACTGGCCCCCCCGGCCGGAATACGTGCCGATGCGCATCTGCCCGTCGGCATCGCGCAGGCGCTGAACGATCTCGTCCAGCGTGTCCAGAAACCGCGTGAACACCACGGTCTGCCGAATGCGCCGGCTCCCGGGCTGCCGGCGCTGGTCGAGTTCCGTCAGCAGGTGCCGCATCTTCCGGGAGGGGCCTTCCAGCCGCCTCAGGGTGTCCGCCAGTTCATCCAGACGCTTCAGCTCCCAGCGCAGGTCCTCTTCACTGCGCCCCTTCAGCCCGGCGTGCTCGACCTCGGGCGCTTCCTCCTCGGGCTCCATCACCGTCTCTTCAAGCTCCGCCCCGTCCGGCTCGCCCGTCTCTGGCAGCATCTCCAGGGTCTGTCCGACCCGCTCGCGGCGCCGACGCACCGTCTCCGAGATGGCCCGGAAGCTGGAGGCGAATCGCAGCCGCAGGAAGCTCTTGTAGAAACCCAGGTTCTGCCGCGTCGCCCGCTCCGCGCAACGCCTTATCTGCCGCCCCAGCTCCTCGCAGTAGCTGTTCAGCGCCTCGTACGCATCGGCTTCCTGCCGGGTGAAGTTGATGCGGGGCACCGGCTGGATTTCCCGCCTGGCCAGGTTCTGCTCCAGCTTGCCCCGCTTGCGGTATATCTCCAGCAGGTGGCGGGTGTGGCGCAGCATCACGCGGGACAGCGGCGCCGCCGCGAAGATGAGCCGCCGCATGTGTCGCCGGTCCCGACCCCGGGGTGGCAGTCCGTCCTCCAGCCATCGCCGCGACGGCCCCCGCACACGCCCGTCCATGACGGTGTCACAGATGAACTCCCACAGGATGGGATCGTGCCTCTTCACGAACCGCACCGCCCGCCGCAGCAGATCCCATTCCTGCTCGTGCGGCTCCTCATCCCGCACCAGCCGGCCCAGCAGGTCGTAGTACTGCAGTGTCAGCGACGGGTCAAACTGGAACGGCCCCACCCGGTCGCTCAACCGCAGCAGGTCCCAGGCTTCTATGCGCTCCAGTTGCATGGGCGTGGCCGTGGCCAGCCACAGCGCCCGCGCCTTCTTTCGCACCTGGTCCCTCAGGGTCTCATACAGGTTGCCGTATTCGGGATGCTGGCGGGCTCCCTCCTCGGTCGGGTTGCGCCGGCGTGCCGCGTGGGCCTCGTCCACCAGAACCACCTCGAACGGCTCGGCTCTCTCAACGTCCCTGCGTCGGTCACGGCGCTCCAGCATGTTGCGTGACACGATGTTGAGGGACGGCCCGTAGAGGAACTGTCCGCTGACGGTCTCCTCGCCGGGGTGGATGTAGGTGTGTTTCAGGGCGGGGCTCGTCTCGGTCAGGGCGAACGGCAGCAGGAACTTGGAGGCCATCTCGCGCTGCCACTGCTCTTTCAGGCTGGCCGGCGGCGCCACCAACACCCTTCGCACGAGGCCGCTCAGGTAGAGCGAACGGATGGCCAGACCCGCCTCGATGGTCTTGCCCAGACCCACCTCGTCGCACAGCAGGTAGCTGTACGGCCACGTCTCCACCAGCCGACGGGCGACCACGGCCTGGTGAGGCCAGGGTTCGACGGGCGCGGTCTCCATCCCCACGAACCGCCCGCCCGGCAGCTTCGGCCCGTCACACACAAGGGCGAACTTCAGCCGTTCAAGCGCCGAGGGCGGATCCACCCGGCGCGGCGCGGCGCTGGTGCCGTCCACTTCGGTCGGGTGCTCCACGGAGTCCGCCAGCCGGAGCAGGCGTCGGCGCACCGCCTCCGGCAGCGTCATCACGCGGAAGTGGGCGTGCCGGTCGTGCCAGAGGTTCTCGAAGTCGCGCTCAGCGTCGTCCACCCGCCGCCGCTCCCGCTCCCCCCACCAGTCGCAGTGTACGTCCAGGTTCTCGGCGTTGCGCACCAGCGCCCGGCGGCTCTCGTTCAGCGACCCGGAGGCCAGCAGGCGGTGGCCCGGCTCGTCGCCGAAGACGGCCCATTTCTCGTGGACGTAACCGTCCTCGACGGAATAGTACGGGATGGGCTCGTGGCTCTCTCCGTGCACGCGGAAGGCCACGCGCACCTCCAGGTAGCCGTGCGCCACCATCCAGCAGAGCAGTTCAACGCCCCGTCTGACGTCGGCCGGCCACGACTCGGGCTCTCCCATCTGCCGCTCCAGCTCTTCGGCGTAGCGCCGCTGGTCGCCTTCCAGGATGGCCTCGACGTCGGCCGGCGCCAGGTCCGCCCCCACTATCAGGCGCATGCGGCCCTGCTCGCCCACGAAAGCGGAGAATCCCTGCGAGGCCGCCGCCAGGGAGGTGCTGCTGAAGTAGCCGGCCACCCGGTCGTAACGCACAGAGAGGGACAGAGCGGGGATGTAGAAATCGTGCAGGATGTCCACGGGACGCCCCCCGGCAGGTGCCGCCGACGTGCGGTAGCTGTAGTGCCAGTCCCTGCTGCGCAGGCCTTTGGGTGCTTGCTCGCCGTTTCGTGTCATCTGCCGCTATGTTTGGACATGCAACTAAGATTGAGAAGTCCTAAGACGGTCTGCCAGGGCCGAGATGAGTGCTTCTGCGTGTTCAAGGCTGAGCTCGACGAAGGCGTCTGGTATGCTGATGTTGCGCCCGTCCACCGCAAGGCCCGTCCCGCAATCAGACCCTGCTGGCAGCATTTCTTCGTCCGGCCTGGAGAGCCGCTTTCTGAGCTCATTCATCGAACGTCCCGGGCCATGCTTGTAGGCGTTATTAACGAGACGGAGCAGATCCGTCTCCTCGAACCCGGTCAGTTCCTCCAGTGCGAGACCGGCTTTTGTGTACTTACACATGATCTCGTGCCAGCGCCATTCCTTTTTCTGCGCATCCGAATCATCCCAACCGCACACCCCGTGGCGCAGGAGCAGCACCAGGAAGCGCTCAACTTCAGACCAGATAGCCACGCATATTGCCCCGTTGATCCTGCTGTGCAGATAATGCATCTGCCGGAGATGCTCCAGGCCCTCCTCTGTGGCCTTCTCAGCGCACGCTGCCGCATCGTCGAACGGTTCCCAAACCGGTGCCTCCATCATCCGTTGCCACGCGCGCTCCTCTACCTGCTCGGCCTCAGCCAGGAGGTCACGGAAAGCGGACGCGATGTGGAGGCCGTGGAACTTGCGCAACCGGTGCAGTCTGGGGAGGATAACCTGCCGGACGTAGTTGAGCCACAGCGGGTAGTCGTAATCCCTGCCTTCCGCCACCTCTCTGACTCCCCCGATCTCGCTCGGAATGCGTTGTGCGATCACACAGTGCCTTCCAGGCCGAACAGTATGGCCCGCCCTTCCTTGTGCAGTTCCTGGTCGGCCATTTCGGCTGTCCAGACCTCCAGAAGATCCATCATCTTCTGCTCCCGCCCGTCGGCGTGCTCCTGCAGGTAGGCGCGCGCGACGGGGACATCGCCCTCCCGGTAGGCGCGGATGAGCCCGTGCAGCAGGTCCCATTCGGTCTGGGGATTCTTCAGGCGCGCGGGGTGCCGCTCGCAGGGCAGGGCCAGGCGGAGCTTCGAACCGCTGCGCACGACGGGCGCGTGGTAGCCCGCTTCCCCTTCGCCCCGGCTTTCCTGGTTGACGCCCACCATGCGCCCCTGCACCCGGTAGCCGGCCGGCTGGTTCTGCAGCCCGATGCGCAGGCTGCGGCTCAGGTTCAGGGCATCGTCGTAGGGCAGCTCGACCAGCCCGTAGATGCCGTAAAGCGTGAGCGCCATGGCGGCCTCGGGGTTCAGGTCCGCCACCTGGAGCCGCCCGTCGGTGATGCGCGCTATCTGGTGTTCGGCCACCACGCGGCTGGCCTCGTTCATGGCGCGGATGGGGCTCACCTCCTCGTCGCCGTCCATTACCGGCCAGTTCCGGGAGAGCACCCGGAGCGCCCGGCCGTAGGAGGCCACCATCTCGTCCACGGGGCTCAGTTTCAGGTCCTGGAAATCCTCCAGACCCTCCCGCACGGCCTCACGCACACGCTGCTGCACTCCCTCCCCCCCGAAACCGGACCACGTGGCGAGTTCCTCGGAGAGATCCGTCCTGGGACGACACGCCAGGTAGACCGAACTCTGAGCGGCAGCTTTGCCCATCTGATGCATCGAGTGAGCGCTTTCGGACTCAACCGGGAAGGTCGCCGTTATCTCCCAGCCATGTTCGATGAGGGACCTGGTCAATGTCTCCCACGCCTCCTGGGTCTTGTGGGTGAACATGAGAGTGAGCAGCCCGCCCGGTTTGAGCACCCGGCGGCACTCCTCGAATATCTCGGCCATCAGCTCCCGGTACCGGGCCTTTGCGTTTTCCGTCCCGCCGTCCCGGGCCGGGTTGGCGACCGCCTCATCCGTCTTGTTGGTGAGCCTCCGGCCGTACACCCCCGGGAACAGATCATACAGCGTCCGCTTCTGCCAGACGTAAAAGTAGTCGGACAGTTCGGCGTACTGCCGGTTGTTGTAATAGGGCGGGTCCATGCACACCAGTTCCACCGACGCGTCCGCCACCTCGGGCATGTGGGCGGCCGTGCGGTTCAGCACCTCAACCGGGGACGGGGCCCCTTCCAGGCGGTCGTGCAACGGCTCCGTCAGGTCGGCCAGCCCGGCGTATGCATCCAGTATCTGACTCAGGCCCCAGGCGGCTCCGGAGTTCGGACCCGTGAAAATCATCTCACCGAAAGTCCATTTGACCGAAAAGTCCGCCCGACCAAATGCCCCTTTGACAATGCCGCGGGTGTACTCCCACCGCGTCTGCTTGCTGTTGTAGTCAACCCCCTTGTCAATGGCGAACTGGAGGTAGGTGACGACGGCCTTGCCCTTCTCCTCGCCCAGTTCCTCCAGTATCTGCGGTTTGAGCCGATTCAGCTCCTCCACCAGGGTGACGTGACCGAGCAACTGGCGCGGCGTGAACATGTCACACCACCGGGTCATCCCCACGCGCAGGGGTTCGGCGGTCTTGTGTCCCTCAGGAATGTTCTCGGTGGGGATAAGGCCCTGGCGTTCCCATTCCGGCCATTGTTCCTCCAGCCGGCCTCTCGCCTCCCGGAGCGCCTGCAGGTCGCGCTCGTTGGGCGGGCGGAAGAAGGTGATCTTCTCCGTCTTTATCTGCCCCTTCTTCTCGCCGCTCTTGTAGCGCTGCGGTCGGCCGTTCCTGTCCAGCTTCGGCTGGTACCGGACGGCGACCACGCAGTAGAGGCGGTCCGACCAAGTGCCGTGGGGGGATTCGCCGCGCGCCTGGCGCTTTATCTCGTCGGCGGAGATGGCCTGCCGGCAGTGGATGCAGGTCCCGACAGCGTTGTCTACCGTAGCAGAATCCGGGTCTTCGCCGTTCGGCCCCGAGCCGCCCTTGACGCGGTAAGTCGCAAACCGCACCGTGCCGCCGCGTTTCTTCCCGTCGGGGATGATCCTGCCCCCCCAGCGGTCGCCGTCCTGCTTCGAAAGCCAGCAGGTGTTCAGCAGCGGCGCCTCCCCCCGGCAGTGCGGGCAGGTGACCTGGCGCGCGTAGATGAACCCGTCCAGTTGCTCATGCGAGTAATGCACTGCATCCTCGGAGCTGTTGCGAAGGTGCTGCTCCAGACGAGCGAGTTCTGACGCCGGTATTGCTGATGCCGGAAACAAGTCGCCAAGTGCCGCGACCATGGTCTCGCGCAACGCACCTCCCCAGCGGGCGATGTGCTTTGCGAGTGCGGCACCGTAGCGAGCAGGGTAATCCAGGGTTGCCTTCAAGATTACGGCGGCGACCGGGTTCAGTTCATTGGCTATGACACGATGGCCAAGCCGCAGTGCTTCGAAGGGTATGGAACCACCACCTGCGGTTGGGTCAAGAACCGTAAGACCCGTCTGCTGGGTAGACACGCGGGAGTTCTTATAGGCCCGAGGGTACTTGTACTTGTCCTCGTCTGTGCGAATGCCCTGCGCTTTCTCCCACTCAATGCGCAGACCAGCCCACGCCGGGTCACCGGCGACCCGCCGCACAGGCAGCAGATCATCTTTACCCGGGAACGGGCCGGGGATGGGCTGACACTCCTGCTCCCAGCGGTCCAGAACGTAATCGCTCGCTTGGTCAGAGGACTGGCCTCGATACTTCCGGATCAACTCGCGGTGTTCCTGCCGCTGTTCGTTCTCCTTCTCCAGCCACTTCAGCGTCCAGTGGTCCACGCGGTACCACTCCCGGCCGTCCGCGTCTTCCTCCAGGCGCTTGAGTTTCACGTCGTCAATGGTCCACCAGACGCCGTTGACGTTGACCTGGACGCGCTCGATGCCCAGGTCCCGCAGGAACGTGTCCGTGTCGGCATCGGCCGGCAACAGAGAGGCCAGGATGGCTGCCCGGCTGGGGGTCAGCGGTCGCCGCGCCCACCAGACGTGGAGGAAGTACAGCGGAGGTAGCGCCGAACTTGCGCCTCGCTCCCGCTGCGTCTCGGCCCCCACCTGGTGGCAGGGGAACCCGGCCTCTATCAGCCTCAGGTCACTTTCGCGATCTTCCATAGGCGGCCTGTCCATCTGTCCTAACGCCTCCTCTGTGGCAGGAATGCCCCCGCGCTATCGAGAACGAACGACTCATTCGGCCATCATGTAGGGCGGTCGCGCTATGCCTGGGGAATCCTGACTTCCTGGACGGTCTCGGAGAGAAGAGTCGCAATCAGCAGGCCGGAGGCGGGATTGTGATTCACGTTGAAGATCCCGCTGTGCGAGTCGCCTGCAACGTTCGGGTCCGGCAGATGTGTCACTGCCAACACTCGGTTGTCGGGAGTTTGCTCTTGTACCGTCGCCCTGGCCGTGCCAACGTTCAGGATTGCGAAACGGCCGGCTGGCTTGAGCTCGAAGCCTCTTTGCTTCTCGAACAGATCCTGGACAGTTGCAAGCTGAATACCGCGGTCGGAGGGATGAAGAAATTCCAGCCAATCAACCGACAGATACTCCTCCCCATCCCTGAGTTGGAAGGCAGGGGGCGCCGGTCGGTCGTCGCTCTCCCTCAACCTCGATGGGGAGCAATACCGCGAGACGTGATGCTCATCCGGGACAGCCTTGCCTTTCATCGATTACACCATCTGCCGGCGCCGTGCTCTTCGAGAGTTCTCAGTGCTCTATCCGGAGACGTTACGCCGCTTATCCGGGCCACACCGAGTACAGAAGGGGCGAACAGCACAAACTGCACCTGCCCGGTATCCTCGAATTCCAGAACAGCATTCCGGGTGGAAGTTTCTCGCCACTGAGCCAGGAGCAGACCATCAGGAGAAAGAGACACGTCCGGGTAGTGGAGGCGTGGATGCTCTTCCAAGAATTCGAGAAATCCGATGAGAGAGCTTTCGGAGAACTGCCACTCAAGAGGATACTGTTCTCTTTCTGCCTCAATCAGAAATTCGAGTCGATTAGCCAGTTGCCGGCCAAACGGTAGTTCTGTAGACATCCTGAACTGTTCTATGATACACCTGATGCGCTTTTCCTTTGGTTTCTTGCGGTCCAGTTGCTCAAAAGGATCGCCGCCAGTCTCTCCTTCGGCCACGTCCCAATCACTTTCTGCAATTTCTCGGTCGGTCAGAAGCTCCACGAGAGCCGAGGATCCTTGCTCAGACGATCGGGCTTCAGATGCCTCCATCCGCCTCATCACAAACGCTTGAACATCCTCCCAATCAGCGACGCGCCTCCAGGCATGAGTGGCCCTTATGTCCCCGGCGTCTATAGTTCCGGGATCATCGGCGTGGGGCGGCAGCAAGGTCTTCTCTCTGCGACCATCTTCTTCTATGGTGTCCAGCGCCCCCATCATCTCCCTCCGCTGCTATTCCCTCTCTATTCTCTGCCAGAGGTCCTTCTGTGCCTTCTCGCTGGTCAAGTCCGAAAAAGCTCTGACTATCCATTCGTGACTCGTATCATACCACTGCCGAATGTCCTTGTCGTCCTCCGCCTCTCCTAAGCCTCTGGCAGTCAGTTGAAGCACAAACAAAGGCCGTTCATCGCTTTGGCGCTTGCCGTGCCTCAACTCGACCCGCAGTATCCCAGAATCTTCCGGCAGATCGAAGTGCAACCGGCAGAGTTGAGGTTCCGGGGCGACCAGAAACCGATCTTCTCTGCTCATCCAGCCGAAATCTGGAAAAAGGTCACCTATCTTTGCGGGAGTGTCAATCAACTCGTCATAAAAGATGTGATTATTATACATTAGTTCGCATTCCTTGATATTGACGCGACCAAGTTGCTCTCTTTCCGCAAAGTCACGAAAGCCGGTGAACGTCTTCCAGTACTTCTCGATAAGGGCTGGGTACCTCGGGTAATCGTCTTGCTCTGTCCGCTTGCGCCAGTTACAGAAAAATCCTCCATTCTGAAGCTGGACCACCTGAGTCTCGTCTTCGCCAACAAACCAAATGCGCGGAAAAGGAAACGGCAAGCTGTCGCTTATGCGAGGAGCCTCGCCGATCGGCGCCCTTTGCTCACATGCCGGATACTCCTCCTTGATGCATGCCCAGTATTCCCCTACGTGAGGCAGTTTGAACGCATCTAACGGAGCAAATGAACATCCAATGGCAACCTCGACGAGGGGCGGATCGCGGTAATCAGGCAGACTCATCGTGACGTGCTCCATGTGGCTGGCGCTTTGCGGGAAGTCCTTTGCCGGGGGCGCTTCGCCGGATGGGGAGCAGTCCCCCACGACAAAGAAGAGGGCAATGCTGTCTTGGCCGTCATTCCCATACCTTTCTATTGTACCCTCTCTCCTGCGGTCCGCTCAACTCACTGACTATTCAGAAGGACTGTGCGGCCAGTTCGGTGCACCCTTGCGCTCTTCAGTAGCCGGACCGCAGCTGTTCGAACATTTTCTCAACTCCAGCGCCACCCGGGTGTCCGCCGAGCATACTGCGCACTCCTGCTTCAGCCCCGCGGCCGGCTTCGCCACGAACATATCTCATCCGGGAGTACCAGCAAGCAGACGCGGTCGCCGGTGTGGACCTTATCACCCTGGATGTCAGCCTCCCGATGCCCGTGTCTGATGCCATCGCTGTAGCGCCACTCCTGGTGCCAACACCTAACCACTGGTCTGTACATTGCGCTGAGGCGACGTATTTGCTTCAGGACGCCCACTGTGTCGAGACGTATGAGACGGCTTCCTGGGGGTCCAGCGACCGGCTGGTGTTGCCGAACCGAACGTAGAGTTCCTTCCCACGCGGGGTGTGCAGGTATGCCGGCCCGCCGGCGGGGTCCACATCCACAACGCAGACCGTCTTGTCCTCGACCTGCTCGAAACGGATCTCGACCAGCGCGGCGAACTCGGCGCCGATGTGCTCGACAATCAGGTTCACGAGGGTCTGCTCGAAGACGTCGGTGCTGTTCTTGAGTGCTTTCAGGTCCTCCTGCAGCCCGTAAACCGAGCCGTCGTCCTCCACGCCGATAAGCAGTGTGCCGCCGCTGCTGTTCATGAAGGCGGCGATGGTCTTGAGGACGGCGAACTGGAGGCTCTTGTTGACCTGGCCCCGGGCGACATCCCAGCGCAATGTGCTCTTGAACTCGAGCTTCACCGACTCGCCCAACTGGCGGAGTTCATCGGCCGTGCGCTCCGATACTTCCTCCTCCTCGGTCACGAGCCCGTCCATGAACTCGTTGATGCTGCTGGCGATCAGCTCCCGACGCGCGGCGAGGAAGCCGCGGAAGTTCTCGATCTTCCATAGCTCCGGGTTCAGGGGGACAAACTGGCTGGCCAGGGCGCCGGGGTAGCGCTCCTCGATCTCGGCAAGGTAGTCCGCGGGTGGCGTGTCTTTCAGCTTCAGGTTGCTCTCGGCGGTGAGGAAGGCGCGATTGGCGATCTCGTTGACGATCTTGCGGTGAAGATGGTTGTCCGCATCGTAGCCGTTGCTGTAGAGCAGGTTGCGGGGGAAGATGTGGTGGGAGTGCAGGCTGTAGCTTTCTCCGAAGGCGGCGCCGAGGGGGGCGCCGTTGAACCAGTCCACGGCCCCATGGGCTTTGGCGACCACAACCGCCATCTTGTGCAGGGGATGGGTGATCCAGCGCCCTTCCAGGTCGGCCGGCTTGACCTCGATGCGGCCCCGCTGGTCGATTATCCGGTCGCAGAGCGAGGGCCACGGCGAGGGCTCCTCGTTGACGATCGAGACGTCATGCTCCAGGCGCTGGTCGGTCTGGGCGGTGTAACGGGCCCACGCCTGGGCGGCGTAGAGCCAGTGGAGGGCACGGCGCAGTTCCTTGTCGTTTGCGAAGTTGCCGCCGCGAAGCTCCAGATAACGGATGAGCGGAACCAGGACGTTCGGCGTGGTCAGGTCGTCGGTGCCGTGGATGTACGCTTCGGCCGGCAAGATGCCGACCAGGTAATCGAGGTGTTTGCTGAGCCGCTGCCAACCGTCCTGCAGCTCCCTGGCGGGCCGGTCGTGAATAGCGGAATAGGCCGCCCGGCCGGTGACCACGGCCGTCAAGGCCCGCGTCATGAAGGTGAGGTCGAAAGAGAAGTCCTCTTTCTGGAGCCGCCGTATCTTCTGCTTGAGGATCTGGCGGGCTTCTGGCCACTTGCCGCAGACATGGGTCAGGGCGAGTTCGGCATCGGTGAGTTTCGTCCCCTGGCTGTTGACCCGGTCGAAGATGTCTATGGCGTCAGTGATGTTGGCATCGGCGGGGACGT
>PUMJ01000111.1 GCA_003551305.1 Candidatus Brocadiaceae bacterium | reverse complement strand
TTGTCGTCGCCGCCCTCGTAGTCTATGTAGCGGACCTCCTGGCCGACCTCGAACTCGAAGGGGCGGGGCGCCCATTCCAGGTCGCCGTGGGGCAGCACGCGGGCGTGCTGCTCCTGCCAGGGGAACCGTGCTTCTACGACACGCTCTGGTGCGCACCCACTGAGCCACAACGCCGAACACAGAACCATCGCCGTCATCACATACTTCCCGTAGGCAACCATACCTCGCTCCTTTTGAGCCCGGTAGAGCTGATGATGTCATTCTGATTTCGCCGAACGGCGCAACGAAGAGCCTCGCCGCTCGGGCGCGCAATGGGCTGTGGCGTAAAGATTCTGCGTCAGGGCTGCGCCCCTCCTCACAATGACAACGTTCTTTCTGGCTAAACATTGCTCTTGCAGGTCTCTATTGCCCGTTCTTCGCGCCAGCCAGCCCCTGCGGCGGGGTCGGCGATGCCGTTACCAGCAACATACGCACTCGCGCTGATTTCGTCGAGGGAGTATAGCCGGGTCAGACGAGGCCTCCAAGGGTGGGTAGCGGCTGGTAGTTGCGGCGGAACCGAGCGTCGGGCCGGCAGATTGCGGCGGGCGGTGGTCCGCCACGAGCGTCAGGATTCGTCGGCAGGCAGGCGGCAGAAGCCCTGCGAGGGCGCATCGAGCGCGCTGTTGAACTTGCTGGACATGTTCTGGAAGGCGACCAGCGCGGTCAGCTCCACGATTTCCTCCTCGTGGAAGAACCGCCGCAGGCGCTCTTTCAGCTCGTCGCTGACCTGCCGGTCGGTGACCGTCATGGCTTCGGCGTATTCCAGGGCGGCTCGCTCTTTCGAGTCGAACAGCGGGCTGTCGCGCCACTCGTCCAGGGCGGCCACCTTGTCCATGGAGCCGGACCTCCTGGCCAGCGTGGCGGAGTTGATGTCCACGCAGAAACGGCACCAGTTGATCTGTGAGACGCGGACGGTGACGAGTGAGCGCAGGGCGGGCTCCAGGGGACTGCGCCGTCGGTCGAGCACGCCATACAGGGCGGCGACGGCCAGAAACAGCCCCGGCACCCTCGCCCACAGCAGCGCGGGCTTGAGCACCTGCCCGTACTTACGCTTCTGGAACCAGAAGAAGGGACGCAGGTACCACGGGACCTCTCGAACGGCCCTCGGGGAGATCCAAGTCTGCTGGTCTTGCTCTGTGTCCATTGTCCGGTTCTCCGATCCGAGGCTGATGAGACGAGAACTGCGCGCTGACGGTAAACTCTCATTGTAGTGCCGTGACGGCAGAAGCGCCAGCATGAGCAGGCGGAAGGACGGCCAATTGAGATTGGCCGTGGCGGGCGGGAGTGCTATAATGGAGTCAGGAGGTGACAGGATGAACGCGATACGTTACATCGGCGTAATTCTGGCATTCTTCCTGCTGCCGTCGGCCGCGCTCGGTTCGGATGGGCGCGTCACTTCGGCCACGCGGATTCGGAGCGCCACCCCGGCAAGCAGGGCCACCCGGGCGGCGACGGCCCGTATGGCGGGGGCGCGCGTTGCGGACGAATCGTCCCCGGTAATCAGCAGGTCCGTGCGCGGCAGCACGGCGACTCGTGGTATCTCGACGCGGGCGTCTCGTCGCAGGGTTCCTCACCGCCGGGTGTCTCGCCGCAGGGTTGCCCAGCGACGGGTCGTCCGAACACGCGTGCCGGCATTGTTCACAACCGCCCGGTTCTACTCCGTCAGCCCGCCTCCGGTGGTCTACCAGCCGGTGCCGGCGCCCCCCCCGACGGTCGTCGTCGTTGACAGGCCGACGGTGCCGAGGGAGCCCGAGCCGGTGAGGAAGCCCCCCGAGGAGCCGGTGGCTCCCGAGGTGGGGACGTTCGAGTCGGACCTGTCGCGCGAGCTGGGCGGGCCGGCCCGGGTGGGCGTGAGCTTCGCCGTGGGCGAGGTTCGGCTGGCGCGGGGCGACTACCAGCGGGCAGTGCGCTCCTTGCGGGAGGCCGTGGGGCAGGCGCCCGACGAGCCAGCCCCCAAGCTGGCCCTTTCCCTGGCGCTGACCGGGGCGGGTGAGTACGGCTCGGCCGCGCACCTGTTACGTCGCGCCCTGCGGGCTGTGCCCGACTGGGACGAGGTGGGGCTGGAGGCGGAGACGGTCTTCGGCCGGCCCGCCCGTTTCGAGGCGGTGCTGCAACGTCTCCACCAACGCCTGCTCGATGAGCCGGACAACGACGACGCGCGGCTGCTGGCGGGATTCCTGTACCTGGCCAGCAGCGATGCCGAGCCGGCCCTGGAGGTGTTGGAAGGGGCCGAATTAGACGGGACCGACACCGTGCTGGAGAGCCTCCACTGGGAGGCCCGGCGTCGCGTGCAGGCCCGCTAACGGCCGAATGAGCAGCGGGATGTGCCGCAGGGACAGCAGAGGGATAGTTCAGTTCGCGCCAGCGAACGGGGTAAGTTCTTTGCAGGCGGTGATGTTGCGCCGCAGGGGTGGTCCGTGCCGTGCGTGTTTCCCGCGGCCTCGCCTTTCCGCGCGTCGCCGGCAAGCCAGTTTCTTCACCGCCCGGGCGCAATCGGCGTGGGGAGAGCCTCAACCGTCTGGTGGAGTTGCGACTCAGTTCCTGGCCGCCGGGCAGGTAAAAGAGATGCTCACGTAGTTCCTGGCCCGGTCAACGCCGATGCTGACGCGTGTTGTGCCGTCCGACCAGCGCGTGCGGCCAGTCTCGGCGACACCAGCATACTGCCGCCCGAGGCGCTCCCTCCAATGCTCGTAGAGACCTTCCAGCGTTTCGCCCTGGCCGGGGTTCAGCTGGACGACGATCTCGAAGAGCGAATCACCTTCCAGGCGGAACCGGGCCGATTGGGTTCTGTCGGCGGTCATGTAATGAGTGAGGGTTCGGGTGCCGGCGCTGCCCGTGTAATCGGTGCTCTCCCAGGAAATGGGGTATAGCCGGCGGACCTGCGGTTCCGTCATACCCCATCGAACGTTGTGCAGGGGCGGGGGCAGGGTGATGCGGGCGTTCGGCTGCCGCCCTTCCTGTGGGTCGGGTGGGTCCGGCAGCCTCAGGCGTGCGGTTTGCTCCCCTGGGGTCCCGGGGGTTTCCGGGGCAGGCTGCGCTTGCTGTTCGGCGGCGGTCGGCGGTTGCGGGGCCCGGGTTTCAGGGGCAGGGTCGTCCTCCCCGGCTGGCGGGACAGGCGCGGCGCTGCCGTCGTGGCGTGCCTGTTCGGCCGTGTCGGTCTGCCCGGCGGGGGAAGGACGGGCTTCGGGAGCATCCTCTGTCAACTCGTTGCCGTCCGGCTGGAACAGTACGTCTTCCGCTCTCTCGCGCAGGTCGGGGCTGAGCGCGAGGGCTCCACTGATTATGGCAATGGCCAGTATGGTGGCGATGAGCATCTTCATGGGAATCCGAACCTCCGGCTAATGGGTGAGGATGGGTGGGAGCTTGTAGAAGATATCCACGAATATGTCGGTCAGGGTTTCATGGTCTTCGCTGTAGTAGTAAGCCCCGCCCGTCGCGCGGGCTTTCAGGGGCATGAGGGCCTCATCGGCGTAGCTGCTGAAGGAGATGGCGTAGATTCGAATTCCGTTGTTTCTGGCACGTTCGACCTCCACTGCCATCGAGTCGGCCACGTTCTGGTAGATGCGACCCTGAACAGTGTCTCCCAGGAACTCGATCTCGATGTCCGAGTTGGGGTTGTTGTGATAGGTGCCGCCGATGCAGTTGGCCATTCCGTCGGTGAGCAGGATCATGATTCGCTGTCCGTAGGCTTCGGCTCGCCCGGAGTGGATGAACTCGTCGTTGGCCAGTCGCATGCCGGCGGTGGTAGCTGTGGCGCCCCGGGGGTCGTAGCTGTGGATCTTCTCCTTGAGAACCTCGAAGTCGGCCGTCAGTTCCTACTCCATGATGGCAGACCAGCCGTAGGTGACGAGCCCCGCGCGGGTCTGTTCGGGATTCAGCAGGTCCACGAAGGCGGCGGCGGCGTCCTGGCTGGCCGCCATCGCCTGCACCGGTACGGTTGCCAGGCCATAGGCGGACTGTGAAAGCGGCCGGTAGCCCTGGGCGTCCCAGTTCAGGTGATCCGGGCCGTACGCGGAGTAGAGGGTTACGTTGTCCGGCGCCCATATCCAGCCAGACTGGACGGTGTTGGGCCGGTCCCGGTCACGGTAGCGGAAATACTGGCCGTCCAGCAGTCGTGAGCGGATGTGTTCGGGCAGGAAGTCGGTCTCGATCTCCCCCGTCTCGTTGTTCAGGGCGTAGAACCACGCCGTCTGCCAGTTGCTGCCGGTGTGGATGCGACGCGGCACCCAGTACCAGCCGGTCGGACTGGGGTCCATCGAGCCGTCGGGGTTCGGCGTCTGGCGCAGATCCACGTCGGTGGCGTCCCACATCATGGACCCCGAACGGTCCATGACGAACATGACGTAGCGACGTGGTTGTGTGGCAATGGCTCTGACTTCCTGCGCTGAGGCGCTGATGCCGAACAGGCCTCCGAACAGCAGGGGGATGTCTCCGTCGGGGGAGTCGGCCGTGCGGCGCCCCGTCACTTTGACACTGTCCACCAGGCTTCCGGAGGGCAGTTCGGACTCGGGTATAAAACCGGGCGGCGGTCCGGGCACGTAGCGGCCGAATTGCACGTCGTCTGCGCCGAGGGTCAGCGGGGTGCTCAGCACGATGTTGGCGGCCGCCAGTCGGCGCGCTTCGGCATCGGCGGCGTCCTTGGCGTCCTCGTCCACGAAACCCACAAGCTGGCTGGCGCCCGCCAGGGCCGCCGCGTCCACCGCGTTCTGGAGCTGGGCCCTGGCGGTGACCATCCGGCCGACATCTATGGTGAGCACGCAGAAGGTCAGCAGAACAACCATCACCGCGGCGAACAGCGGCAGGATCTGCCCATCCCTGGCGCCAGGGTCTCGCTTATCGCGTCTTGCGCTGGGCATAGTCATCTTCTCTCTCCGACTCTCGGGTCAGCGCTTCTAAACCTCACGATCTTCTTCTGTTGCTTTTTGCCGGAACTGCTCCCGGCCTTCGGTTTGCCACCAGCGCAGGATGCGGTCAACGAGCTCGCGGCGTTCTTCAGCGTCGAGGTCGGACAGGTCCGCCGGCAGACCTTCAGGGGATAGAGCGGGTCGCGATGCGGTCGCGCCATCGCCGTCGCCGTCGTTGTCGGACGGCGGACTGTGGGGGTCGTACAGGAGTTCGGGAGGCGGCTTCTCAGCAGGAGTGGCAAGGCCGGGCCGGTCGGACCGGCGATAGCCGGTGGCAGCCATCAGGCACTGCAGGGCGTGCGTGGCCAGGCGTCCATCGCCTGTCCGGAGGACCAGGTCTGCCAGCGGCATCGCGAGCCGTTCCTGGAAGTGCCGGGCCATGAACTCGACGGCTTGTATCTTGAGCGCGATGACCTCTTCGGAGTCCTCCGGTGTCCTCAGGAAGGCGACAACCTCCTGCATGGCTTCTTCCGCTCCGCACAGGTAGGCGGCGCACGCCCCGGTC
>PUMJ01000254.1 GCA_003551305.1 Candidatus Brocadiaceae bacterium | reverse complement strand
GCGGCGGATTCCTGGTGCAGGGTGCGGCGCGCCTGCACCACCAAGAGCACGTAGTTGCCGCCCAGAGACACGGCGAGCAGTAACGTGAGGGCCAACAGGAGTTTGGCGCGAAGGCTCATAGCTGTGCACCCCGGGTCTGCGGTCGGGCTCAAGTCGGCAGGGCCGACAAAGCGTACCCTATCCGATGGGCCGGCAGCGCGCAAGGCGTGCCCTCACCTACCTCCTGCCCGGTTTGCGTGGGGATGGGGCTGGGATTTACGTGGCGGGTAAGTGTCGAGTTTACTGAGTCCGGTAAAGCTGATGATGTCATTCTGAGTTCGCCGAACGTCGCAACGAAGAATCTCCCCGTTCACGCGCTCAATGGACACCGGCGTGACGATTCTTCGTCAGGGCTCCACCCCTCCTCAGAATGACAGTGTTCTTCCCGGCTGAGCATTTCTTCTGCGGGTCTCCCTAATTGGACGTAGAGCGTTTGCTGCACAAAGTGGAGCGCCTTTCTTTACGAAGCTCCCTGACTCTTATGGTGCAAAGGAGTGGCTTCGATGGTCGGAAGGCGCTCGTTGGCCGGACTGATTGGGCTGTAATTCCGCAGCGTTTCGCAAGAGCCAGCGCACGACAATGACGGCGCTGCTCTTCGGGCGCTTCCTGGGACGGAAGCTGGGCCTGGCGGCCATCGCCCGGCGCATGGCCGGCCAGGTGGGGGCATCCTTCCCCTCGCGAGCCCGTCCGACTTGACCGCCTGAATGCCGCCGCACGCGCCGGCTCAGGGCTGTGGACGGGCGCTAAGTAACCGCGGGGCCGGAAGGTGGCTTGCGTCGGAGCCGCTCTTGCGCTTGAATAGTACGTGCGACCTTTGCTGCGCCGAATGACTCTGCCCGGGCGGGGAGGTTGTGCCATGACGCCGACCGACGAGATGAACCGGCGCCAGTTCCTGCGCCACGGCCGTTACGCCCTGCCCGCGCTCTGCCTTTCCGGCTGGTGGTCGGAGCTGTTCCGACGCCGAAGACCCGACGACCCTACCGCGGAGAAGGCCCGCCTGCCCGAGGCCATGTTCTGGGAGCACGGCCCCGGCCGGACGGTGCGCTGCGCCCTCTGTTACCGTTCATGCCGCATCCCGGAAGGCGGAAGGGGTTTCTGCGGGGTGCGGGTGAACGTCGAGGGCACGCTCCGCACCATGGTATTCGGCAACATGGCCGCCGTCACCTTCGGCCCCGTGGAGAAGAAACCCGTCCACCACTACCTGCCCGGCGCGCGCGCCAACAACTACGGGACCGCAGGCTGCAACCTGCGCTGCCGCTTCTGTCACAACTGGCACCTGTCCCAGAGGAAACTGGAGGAGCTGGACCGCTACGAGACGCTGACTCCGCAGGAGGCCGTCGGCCGGGCGAAACGCCGTGACGCCGCCATGGTCTCCTTCACCTACAACGAGCCGACCACCTTCTACGAGTTCATGCTGCAGACGGCCGAACTCGCCCGCCAGGAAGGCCTCAAGATCAACGTCAACACGAACGCCGTCATGCAGGAGGAACCCCTCCGCCGGCTGATGAAGGAGGGGGACTCCGCGACGGTGGACCTGAAGGGCTTTGAGGAGTCGTTCTACCGCGATATCTGCTCCGGGCGGCTGGAGCCCGTCCTGGAGAACATCAAGATCATGGTGGAGATGGGCGTGTGGGTTGAACTGGTCAACCTGGTCATCCCCGGGCTCAACGACGACGATGAGGTGGTCCGCGGCATGTGCCGCTGGATCGTCGAGAACGCCGGCCCGGAGACGCCCCTGCACGTCAACCGCTTCACGCCGGCCTACCGGCTGACCGATGTGCGGGCCACGCCCGTGCGCACGCTGGAGAGGGCGCGCGGCATAGCGAAGGAGGAAGGATTACACTACGTTTATATCGGAAATGTGCCGGGACACGAGAACAACTCGACGTTCTGCCCGGAGTGCGGGACGCGGGTGATCCACCGGGTCCACTTCTCCATACGACGCATCCGCATGGAGGACGGCAAGTGCGGCGAGTGCGATCACCCCATACCCGGGGTCTGGGGCTGAGCGCCCCGCCCGGGCGGCCTGAGTGATGTGCAGAGGTCCTCTCGCCGTGAAGGTTCGAAGGCGGCAAGAGGATAGAACGCTTGTGAGAACGGCAAGCGCTGGCTTTCCGTCCTTTCGCGTTGTCTCGGACGGCGGGTAGACCCCGTGCACCTGGTGGTGAGTATAGAACAGGGAGGGCGTTTTCCATGGATAGAAGGGACGTGTTGAAGATCTGCGGCGCCGCGGCCGCCGCCGGCATCACCGGGGCCGGGCTGTACGGCTTTCTGTCGTCGGGGACGGACGCCGACGGCGCCCCCTCCGAGGAGGTTGACGTGACCGAAGCGCGCTACTACCGGTCTCTGCCCAACCGGGCGGTGCAGTGCGAACTCTGCTTCCGAGGCTGCCGCATCCCGGAGGGCCGCAACGGCTTCTGCCGCAACCGGCAGAACACGGACGGCACGCTGCGCAACGTCGTCTACGGCCAGCCCTCGGCCGTGAACGTGGAGCCGACCGAGAAGGAGCCGATGCACCACTTCCTGCCCGGCACGAACATGCTCTGCATCGGCACGGCGAGCTGCAACTTCCGCTGCCGCTTCTGCCACAACTGGCACCTCTCCCAGCGCAGCTTCGACCAGGTGCGCCGCCGGCATTCCTACACCCCCGAGCAGATGGCGCGCTACGGCAAGCGGGCCGGCGTGCCGGCCGTCTCTTTCACCTACAACGAACCGACCGTCTTCTACGAGTACATGTACGACGTGGCCGTCGCGGCCCGCAGGGAGGGTCTCCGCCCCATATTCCACTCGAACGGCAGCCTGAGCCCGGAGCCGCTCAGGGACCTGCTCCAGCACATTGACGCCGTGACCATAGACCTGAAAGCATTCAGCGACGAGTTCTACAGCGACCTCTGCGGCGCCCGACGCGAGCCGGTGCTGGAGACCCTGAAGATCATCAAGGAAGAGGGGGTCTGGCTGGAGGTGGTCAACCTGGTGCTGCCCGGCCACAACGACGAGCCCGCCGAGATAAAGGAGATGTGCCGGTGGATCCGCACCGAACTCGACGCGGAGACGCCCCTGCACTTCAGCCGTTTCTCGCCGTCCTACAAGATGACAGACCTCTCGCCCACGCCGGTGCGGACCCTGGAGAGGTGCCGCGACATCGCCCACGATGAAGGGCTCCTCTACGTTTCCATCGGGAACGTGCCCGGCCATGAGGCCAACTCCTCGTTCTGCCCGGACTGCGGCACCCGCATCATCACCCGCCACCACTTCACCGTCAGCGACATCAAGATGGAGAACGGGGCGTGCGCCGAGTGCGGCCGGAAGATAGCCGGCGTGTGGGAGTGAGGCCGGGCCTCTGCCGGGGTGCGGCGCATACGCCGGCGGGCGTTCAGCTACCCCGGGCTATGCCGGTGCTGCCGTGTGGTGAGCCTTTGGGGCGGTTTAGCTGGGGCGGCGCGCTTTCGGGGCGCAGTGGCCGTGGAAGAGCCCCCGCAGCGGGCGCCTCAGACGTAGCACAAGGCGATCCTGCGGGAGCCCCACGGAGGACAGCGGTCGCCCCGAGTCACGCGATATGGGAAAGCCACCCCCATGAACGAACGCGCCCGGTTGAACGCCCTGCGCGGCGGCATCGTCCTGATCGGCGCCGCCGGGATGATCGGTCAGCTCCTGCTGATACGAGTCCTGATGGTCGTCTTCTACGGCAACGAGCTGAGCCTCGGCATCGTCATCACGGGCTGGCTGTTGTTCGAGGCCGCCGGGGCCTACCTGGGCGGGCGGGGCACATGGTTCCGCCGGGCCGGGCCGGCGCTCTTCGTCGGGCTGCTGCTCCTGTACGCGGTTGCTCTGCCGGCGGTCATCGTCCTGGCCCGCCTTGCCGGCGGTGACCTGTTCCGGCTCGTTCCGGGGCAGGCGATGGGGCTGGGGCACATGGCGCTGACGGCCGTGCTCACCACGCTGCCCGCCGCGCTGCTACACGGTTCCCTGTTCCCCCTGTCGGCGCAGATGCTGGGCGGCGCTGCGGGCGCCTCCTCCACCAGCCGCGCCTACCTGATCGAGATAGTGGGTGCGATAGGCGGGGGGCTGGTGTTCGTCTTCGCGCTCGCCCCCCACTTCACGGCGCTGCAGGTGGCCGTGGGGCTGCTGGTGCTGCACCTGGCGCTGGTCGCGTGGCTGCTTCGGACGCTGCGGGGCTCCGGCGCAGGGCGTGCCCTGTGGCCGGCCGTTGCCCTGGCGGCGGTGCTCGCCCTCGCCCTGGCGCCCGCGCTGGCCGGCCGCCTGCACCGCTTCTCCGTCCGCGGCCTCTGGCCCGAGGGGGAGGTTACGGAGTACGTGAACACCCCGTACGGCAACGTCGCCGTGCTGGAGCGGGAAGGCGAGCACGCGGTCTTCTACGACGGCCGCCCCATCATCTCCCTTCCCCATCCGGACACCGCCCGGCTGCAGGACTACGCCTGGCTGGCGGCGCTGTCCCACCCCCGGCCCGAGCGAGTGCTGGCGCTGGGCGGGGGGCTGGGCGGGCTGCTCTCCTTCCTGCTGGAACACCCCCTGGAGGAATTGGTCTACACCGAACTCGACCCCCACCTGCCCGAAGTCGTCCGCCGGCTGGACGCCCCCGTGGTGCGCCGGGAGCTGGCCGATCCCCGCACCCGGATAGTGACCCGCGACGGACGGCTCTACCTGAACCGCACGCGCCGCCGGTTCGACCTCATTGTGCTGGGCGACATAGACATCGAGACCCTCCAGGCGAACCGCTTTTTCACCGAGGAGTTCTTCCGCCTGGCGCGTGGGCGGCTGACCGAGGGGGGCGTGCTGGCGTTTTCCCTGCCCGGTTCGCTGACCTACCTGGGCGGGGAGCTGGGCCGGCTCAACGCCTGCATCTACCACACCGCAGGCCGGGTCTTCGAGCACGTCCTGCTGATACCGGGCGACCACAACATCATGCTCGCCTCCGAAGCGCCCCTGCACATGACGGCGCAACAGGCCGCCCGCCGGCTCGAGGAGCGAGACTTGATGAGAGGGATGTTCACCGGCGGCTACCTGGCCTATCGCCTGGAGCCCGACCGCATCGCCCGGTTCACCGCCGTGCTGGAGGAGATAGAAGCCGCCCCCAACCGGGACTTCCGGCCCGCGGGCCTCTTCTACGGGCTGCGCTACTGGGGCCGGGCTTTCGCGCCCCGGACGCTCGACCTGCTCGCCTGGCTCGGGGGGGTGCCGCTCTACTGGCACCTGGCGGGGGCGCTGCTCCTCGCGGCGGCGGCGTGGCGGGTGTTCTTCCGCTCCCCGGCGGCGGGCGCCAACCGGCTCACCTACACGGTCGGCACCAGCGGCGTGGCGGCCATGTCCTTCGACCTGTTCACTCTGTTCGCGTTCCAGAGCCTCTTCGGCTACGTCTATCAGCTCACCGGGCTGTTCATCGCGGCGTTTATGGGCGGGAT
>PUMJ01000109.1 GCA_003551305.1 Candidatus Brocadiaceae bacterium | reverse complement strand
GTCATTCTCGTGGATGACCTCGAGGCCGGGCCGGGCGAGAAGTTCAGGGTATACCGCTCCTACGTGAGCAACCCGCCCCGGGCGAATCGGACAGTGGCTTCCGACGTGTCGCCGAGGGCGCCGGAGGCCGTGGACTGACGCCCTTGCCGGTCTCCCGACACGCGGCAGGCGCGCCGCCCCGTTGCGGCCGGACGAGTGCGAGGCACGCGGCCTGTGCACGGCGACGGTGCAAAGAGGGATGGATAGAACGGGGGCCCGCGTCAGAACCGGGGCAGTTCGCGCTCGGGGACCAGGTAGGCCCGGCGCGAGACCTCCTGGAAGCCTATCTTCTCCGCCACGCGCAGGGAGGCGTGGTTGTCCTCCATCGCAGACCAGACCGGCGTGAGGCCGTTCTCCTGGGCCCAGCGGGCGACGATGGAGGCGGCCGCCGTGGCGAAGCCCCGGTTGCGCCAGGAGGGCAGCGTGATGGCGCCTATCTCCGCGTGGCGAGCGGTGAGCGCGTAGGTCTGGGCAACGCCGACGGGGCGCCCACCCACCACCGCCGCCGCCGCGCAGCCTTCCGCCAGCAGACGCCTGACGCTGCCGAACGCGTTCTCCTTCAGCTCATCATCGGCACGCTCAAGCACCGCCTCGTCATCCTCGCTCAACGGCCTGACGACGGCGCTCGAACACCACGGGGCCGGACGCGTGAGCGTGAGGTAGACCTCGCCGTAGCAGTGCACCTCGCACTCCATGCGGGCCCGCATCACGTCCTCGAACGCCAGCATCAGGGGGGCCGACACGTTGATGCAGTGCCATCCGTCCACGCAGCACAGCACGTCCCACAGAACCCTGGAGTCATCGGCCCAGCCCAGGGGCTCGCCGGGGCGGAAGCAGACCTGCACCACGGCCGCCCCGGGGCGGTCGACCGGCCCCGCCACCCACGCCTCGCACAGGCCGCGCCGCAGCATGTGAACGGCCGCCGCCGTCTCCGGGGTGTCCCCGAGGGCGCGGGCCAGCAGCCGACGCCCTTCCGGATCCAGGGGCCGGTATTCGGCCGATTCGAGCGAAAAAGACATGCCGCCATCCTCCCTTGCGCGGTGCAGCGGCCGTCGGGCCACCCGGCCCCGCTTCGCTGACGCGCAAAGTATAAGGCAACATTCCGCGGAAAGGAACCCGGAAAATGGCGGCGGATTTCCGGCAGTGCCGCCCGGCGCGGGCCTGAGCCGGGGCCCTGGCGAGCGGAAGGAGCCCCCGGTGTACGGTCCACACACCGGGAACCTTCATAAGGGGCGATTCCCCACCCGCAGTCCTCGTCGTGGCTGCGCTGCTCCTGGCGCCCGCAAGGCCCGCTTGCAAACGCACCGGTCCGTCGGGTACACATAGAGGCACGACCGTCCCCCCCACTGCCGACCCGCGAGCGCACTTATGGCACGAACCACCGGCTCCCGATGGGCGAACCTCAGGCTGTTCCTCAGCCTGCTGGCGGTGGCGGCTTTCCTGCTGCTGATGCCCGCCCGCTTCACCGCTCCGCTGCGCGTCGTGTTCAAGGAAGTCGCCGGTCCCGTCGAGACGCCTCTCTACCAGGCTTCCGGCCGCGCGCTGGCCGCCTCCGGCACTCTGACGGACCTGTTCCTCCGGGAGGACCGCGGGCGCGCGCTGGAACGCGAACTGACCCACCTGCGCAACCGCACGGAGCAACTGGAGGAGGAATTGCTGCGCCGGCAGATGCGCCTGGACAGCTTCGAGAAGCTGGAGTTAGAACCGTTCGAGTTCCGCGCCTTGCGCGCCGCCATCAGCGCCTACGACACGGCGGGCGCGCGGCGCGGCATCTCGGTGCGCGCCGGCACGGCGCACGGCGTGCAGGTCGGCCAGGGCGTGACGGCATTCGGCGCCCTGGTGGGCATAGTGCGGGAGGCCGGGCCGCGCCACTGCCGCGTCCGCCTTATTACGGACCCCCGCAGCGTCGTGCCCGCGCGGCTGCCGCGGTCGAGGTCCGTATGCCTGGTGATGGGCACCGGCACAGAAACTTGCCGCGTCGAATGGGTGGACCGGGACGCTTTCGTCGAACCCGGGGACGTGCTGCTGACAAGTTCCCTCCAGGTGGAGCCCGCCCCCGACCTGCTGCTGCCCGACGGGCTCCCCGTGGCAACAGTCGAAGAGGTCAAGCCGGACCGGATGCGGCCCCTGTTCTACAAGGTGACGGCCGCCCCCCGCGTCAACCTCGCTCGACTGGAGGAGGTGGAGATACTCATCCCCGAGGAGCCATAAATGCCCGGCCGCCCCCCTGCCCTCAGGACACCCGCACGACGTGGCGGCCGCGGCCGGGGAACTCGACCCAACACCGCCCGTCGGCCTCGTGGCGCTCCAGGCTGACCTCCTGCCCCGAGGCATCACTCACAGTCACTGCGCGCTCCTGCACTCGCCGGAATGCCAGCACGTTCTTGCCGTACGCCTCCACCGTGTAGGTGGTGGCGTCGGCCGGGTGGCCCACCGCCTGCAGGCGCACGGTGGACTCCACCAGCAACGGCCCCTCCGCCGCAACGCCGACGACCTCGATCTCGTTCCGCCCCTCGATCAACAGGTCTTCGGGCACCTGAAGGGTGCCCGGCACGTCACGGCCGTTCAGCCGCAGCACCGCCGCCTCTCCCTGTCCGCCAAAAGTCACCCTCAACGCCGAATCACGGTAGCGGTAGTCGGTTATCTCCTCCAACGCGCCGCTGTGGCGCACGGCCAGGCCGAAGGGCAGCCGCCGCAACCCCAGGCCCGTCATGGCGGCCAGCCACGGACCGACGCTGAACGCCTGCGGCCGCACGTCGTGATACGGGTGGCCGTCCTCGATGCCTATCCGCTCGACAACGGTATCCGGCATGGGCAGGAACTCGCCGGGCCGGTGGGACTCCCGTGCGGCGGGCTCCGCGGCGCGCACCACGTCCTCCTCGTCGAACCAGTCCGGGTCCAGCGAGCCCAGCAGCGAGAAGAAGGCGGCCAGGAAGTAGCCCTCCGGCTGCTGCATCGCGCGGGCGTAGAGCTCGCGCCGGATGGCGGGCATCCGCCACGGCGCCGGCACGAACGGCGTCACCGTCAGGCCCCAGACGTAGTCGGTGGTGTCCAGCCCGTACGGCCCCGCCCGCAGCATCTCGCCCTCCCCGGTGCGCAGGTCGCCGTAGTCGGGCAGTCCCTCGCCGAAGAAGGGCTCCATCCGCAAGGCCAGGTCTTCGGCCTTGCGCAGGTAGGTCTCGGAGGCCGCCCGCCTCTCCATGGCGGCCAGCATGATGTATGAGGCGTACGAATAAAGGTTTATGTAGATATCATAGGACCGCCGGATGGCCTCGCCCTCGTAGACGCACTCCTGCCGGGAGGTCGCCTTGCCGACGGCGTTATCCCACCCGTCCCCTCGCGAGCCCGGCAGGGGCGATTCCCCCCGGTGCCACCGCCCGAACAGCCCCACCCCGTCGTCGTAGGCGTAACGCTCCAGCCAGTCCATGGCGTCGTTCAGCACGGCCAGCCTCTCGCCCGTGACGAACCGGTCGTCGCCCGTCTGCGTCCAGGCGGTGAACGCCGACCATATGGCGTAGAAGACGCCGTCCTCCTCCCACTTGGTGATCCTGCGGTTGACCAGCATCAGGAAGGTGCGGCCGGTCGGCTCCTCCTGCTCGATGACCGTCGGGTTGGCCAGCAGGAATTCCGTCCACCGACGCAACGGCTCCGGGGCGCCGGCATAGGCGTTGAAGCACTCGATGATGGCGCCGTCGCGGACCCAGATAAGGTAGTAGATGCGGTTGATGGCGGCCCGGATGGCGCCGGAGGCGTCCTGCATGGCCAGCAGGACGCGGCGGTTCTTGTCCAGCAACCGCTGCATGTCCGCCCTGTCTTTGAGGCGAAAGCTGCCGGGCCGGAGTGCGGGCTCGATCTTGTCCTCGTTGTCGGCTATCAGCTCTTCCGGCGTCGCAGCCGCGATGTTCCGGGCGATGCTGCGGACGGGCTCCTGTTGCAGCCCCCCGGCCACCGCGAGCACCTGTCCGGCGGCCAGTTCGGCGCGGGCGTACGTGCTGCGGCCTTCGTCGAGGACGAGCTGGTGGCGGAACTCCCCGGCGCCCGGCCCGAGGGCCGCGACGAAACTGAAAACACGGTCGCGGTCCGGGTGGCGCACTTCGAACAGGTCCGCCTCGCGTGCCAGGGGCGCGTCGGCTTTGTCGGACTTCAGGTCAACCGGCTGCGGCTGCCCGCACCACAGGGCGACGCCGGGCCGCTCGTAGAGCGACAGGACGTGCAGGGTCTGCCCTTCGAACCGGACGGCGCTATGGAACGGGTCGTAGTCGCAGCCCCGGAAGCGCCCGGCTGAGAGGCCCGGCAGCGAGATCCGGTCGAACAGGCGCGTGTGGTCGTCGCGGCAGGAGAAGTTGCGATCGCGGTAATCGAGCGACCGCCCCGCGCCCGGCGAGATCCACAGCTCCAGCAGCCCCTCACGGTCAAAGTTCAGTTCGATCCGGATGCCCATTCGGCTGTGCATCAGGATCGTCTTGCCCGGCAGGTCGTAGATGGTCACGTCACGTCTCCTCCGGCGGAGTTGATGGCCCCCCAGCCTACCACGCGGGCCGTTGTCGGCGCAATTGCGCCGGCCTGCGGTCTCCCGCTCGGGGGGCGCCTCCACCACGCAAGTTACCCGAATGGCCTGTTCCAACGCCAGCCACTCCCGAGGCTGCACTCCTGCGGCATCGCGATGGCCCGAAACACTGTCTTCGGAATTGCGAGGAAAAAGCACTTGCATCCTTAGCCGTGGTGTGGTAATGTAGAGGATGAAAGGCGCATTTTCGTACGTCTACGGTGTGCGGAGTGAGCTGGGGGTTGTGTCGAACTACTCAACCCGCCCCCACGGCAATGCCGAGGGGTGGTCTGGCATCAAATGGCTGTTTTACCCTCCCGCGGATATCCCTCTGCCCGGTAGGTAATGTCTGCCTCGCAATGCCCGCTTGAGTTCCGATCAATTCTGCCAGCCGCTCAGCGACGAACAAACGTAGAGGCTGTGCGGCTTTCCGAAGGACGGGCCTGAAACGCACAGGGGTGCGTGGGCCCGCCGGGACTGACTGTAATGTTGCGAGATTGCTTAAATGGCACAAGGCAAAGTGAAGTGGTTCAGTGACGCAAAGGGTTATGGCTTTATCGAGCGCGAGGACGGCAGCGGCGACGTTTTCGTCCATCACAGCGCCATCCAGGGCACCGGCTACAAGTCGCTGGCCGAGGATGATCAGGTCGAATTCGAGGTCGAACAGGGCCCCAAGGGCCCCAGGGCCACCAACGTGGTGAAGCTCTAACCCGGAGCTGACCCGCACCAGAGAAGTACCGACGCCGCTGCGAAGAGGGACGCAGCGGCGTCTTTTTTTGTGCTCGGCGCCCCGGTCCTGGATCATTGATGCAGCAGCCGGGTTAGCCCATACTCCCGGTTGCCGCAGAACGCCCGCGGGGCCATGAGAGGAGTTCGGGAGATGCCCCCCAACGTCGTCCTGATCGTCACCGATAACCAGAGCCCCTGGACCCTCGGCGGCTACGGCAACGAAGAGATCCTCACGCCCAACGCCGACCGCCTGGCCCGCGAAGGCGTGCGCTTCGACAACGCCTTCTGCATCAATCCCGTCTGCTCGCCCAACCGGGCCACGCTGCTCACAGGCCTGATGCCGTCCCAGCACGGGGTGCACAACTACCTGGCCGGCGAAGAGCCGGACGCGCAGATGGGCCCGCACGCCTACTGCACCATCGAGGAGTTCACCACCCTGCCGCAGATACTGGCGGAGGAGGGCTACCGTTGCGGCATGAGCGGCAAGTGGCACCTGGGGGACAGCCTGCACGCCCAACTCGGCTTCTCCTACTGGTTCGCCAAACCGAAGGGGCACACGGCCACCTTCTACGACGCAAGCGCCATATGGCAGGAAGAGGTCTACACCGAGCCTCGCTACTACCCGGACGCCATCGCCGAGCACGCAGAGCACTTCCTCCGCCGTGCGGCCGGCGAGCGCTTCTTCCTCTACGTCGGTTTCAACGGGCCCTACGGCCTGGACCGCGACATGCGGACCGGCCATCGCAACCGCCACGCCGACTACTACGCCGACAAACCCCTGGCCTGCTTCCCCCGCCGGGAGCCCCACCCCTGGCTGCGACAGAACCGGGACTGCATCAAGAACGAGACGGCAATGCGCAGCTACGCAGCCGCCGTCAGCGGCGTGGACGATGGCCTCGGGCGCATCCTGGACGCCCTCGACGCGGAGGGCCTCGAGGAGGAGACGCTGGTGGTCTTCACCGCCGACCACGGCCTCTGCACCGGCCACCACGGCTGGTGGGGCATGTCCGACCATGGCCGGCCGCTTACCATGTTCGAGGAGAACCTGCGCGTACCGCTTCTGTGGCGCCACCCGGCCGGTATCGCCCCCGGCGTGGTCTGCGAAACCGCCGTGTCCCATTACGACTTCTTACCCTCCCTGCTTGACTACGCGGGCATGGCGGAGCGGCTGCCGGCCGAACCGGAACTGCCGGGGCGGAGTTACGCCCCCGCGCTCCGCGGCGCGGAACTGCGGTGGGACGCCGAAGCGATGTTCCACGAATACGAGAACACCCGCACCATCCGCACCCCCCGCTGGAAGTACACCCGCCGTCACCCCGACGGTCCGGACGAACTCTTCGATCTGCAGAATGATCCCGGCGAAGAGGAGAACCTGGCCGGCAGCGCGACGCACAGGGACAAGGAACGACACCTGCGCCGCCGGCTGGAGGCGTTCTTCGCGCGTTACGCGGACCCGCAGTACGACCTGTGGCGAGATGGTGAGAGCAAGGCCGGCCGCATCTTGAAGGGTTAGCCAGTCTCCATTATGCGCTCTCCCCTTGCACACCCGGTCGGCCGCGGCGAAGGCCGCGTGGGCGCGTGCCGAGAAGGCGAACTCAGAAAAGGGGAGAAAGCGGGATGTACGAGGAGGCGAAAGAGTTCAAGATTCCCGTCGCACTGACGGTCGTGGGTTTTGCGTTGCTGCTGGCACGGGCGTACGTTGACCCGCAGGGGGCGGGGATGCTGACCGCGTTCATCAACCTCGTCATCGCCACCGCCGTGGGGGTGGCTCTCGGTATAGGCGCCTGTTTCCTGGCGGCTCGCGTCCTGGATACCTCGTTCGGCTTCCTGTCCAGCGCCATATACAAGCTCACCGGCACGTTCACCTTCACGGCCGGGGTAGCCGGGGCCGTAGGAGGGCCGTGGGGCTGGTTCCTCTCGCTCCCCATCTACTTCGGGCTGCTGAGCTGGCTGTTCGAACTGGACATGCTCGAGACGATCGTCTTCACGCTCATCCTCTGGGTGATGCTGATGAGCGTTTGAGGCATGCGGGGGCTGTTCTGCGGCCACGAAGCGACCGGAAGAGGGTCGGCGTGCAGCCGGCCCACCCGGGAGTGGGACCCCTTCTGGGGTGCGTTCGCCGGAGCGATGGAGCGCCACGGGGGTTGACCACAAGTCAGATCCCCTCCACTCCGGCTGGCGGCCACTACGGCCGCAGCCGAACCTCGAGGCGGTCGCCCGGTCTGAGGGTCACCGGCTCTGAGAGACGGACCTGCACGCCCTCGGCGTCGCCCTGCTCGAATCGGGCCTCGACCTCCCGGCCGTTCAGGCGCACGCACACCTCGGCAACGTCCCGGCCGGCAACCAGGGCAATCCGCTCCACCGGCAGTTCCCCGCTGAGCACGTGGACCCTGTTTGTCTGCTCCCCGCCGGAGCGGCTCTGCGTCAGACGTCCCCACGCACCGGGCAGCAGGAAGGCGGCATCGAAGCGGTCCTCGTCCATGCGGGGCGCGACGGTAAGGGCGCCCTCGGCCCGGTCCCAGGTCAGCCCCTGCAGGGCGGGCAGCATGGCCCAGGCGGCCAAGGGGCGGAAGTAGTGCTCCCCGCACTCGATGTGGTTATACACCATGCCGGCGCGCACGTGGCGGTCGTAGACGTTCCTCGCCACGTCCAGCGCCTCCCGGCAGAGCCCTTCGGCCGCCATCACGGCGGCGACGTAGTACTCGGTGCCGGTCCAGGGGGTGGGCCACTGTCCGCCGCGGGCCTCGTCCTCGCCCCGGCCGGAATAGCGGCAGAAGTAGCGCCACTCCTCTCGCCCCTGCGGGTCGGTCCCATTCAGCAGCCCTTCTTCCTCCCGGAGGTTATGCCGATGCACCGCCCGCAGGGCGTCGCGCACACGCCCTTCCTCGTGCAGGGTGCCCAGCCCCAGCAGGCGGGCGAAGAGCTGCCCGCTGACCTGGTCCGACATGCAGCCCGGGTCCCTGCGCTCCAGCTTCGGGTCGTAACACAGGTTGTAGTACTCCCCGTTCCAGAAAAGCTCCTCGAAGCTCCGGAGGCCCTTCTGCAGGACATCCCAGAAGCGCCCGGCCGTCTCCGTCTCGCCCAGCACCTCGGCGGCGCGCACGGCCGCCTGTAGCTCGCCCAGCCACATGCTGCACTTGTAGCAGTTGGTGGCCGGCAGGAACCAGTGATCGTACGTGATGAAGGAGAGCGCGCCGTCGGGCAGCCCGTCGCCGTTGGCGTCAGCCTCTATCTGGGCCTCTATGCCGTCCCTGACGATGGGCCAGATTTCCTCCAGCAAGTCGCGGTCGCCTGTCCACTGGTAGTCCCGCAACAACTCCGCCGCGCCGCCCCAGAAGCCGCTACGGCGTCTGCTGCGACCGGAGGGGGCGAAGTCATCGCGGGTGTAGCCCAGCTCCTCGTAGCGGCCTTTCAGCCATCCGCCGAACCGGTCCGTGCGCTCCCTGCTGCGCTCCGCCCCGCGGCGGTGGCGTATGGCCAGCAGGGGGCTGTCCTCCGGCCGCTCCTCATTCGGACGGAAGCGCGCCATGCGCCGGACCATCTCCAGGTACACCTCGGGGAAGAACATCAGCGGCACCCATGAGGACCAGACGGTGCGCGCGGCCGGGATAATCTGGCAGCACGCCTGCCCCTCCCAGACCGCCATGTCGCCGTCAGCTGTCCACAGGAAGCTCTTGGGGAAGGTCGTGAGCTGCGCGTTCAGGGATGCGGCCAGCCACTCGGGCAGGGTGCCGTCGTAGAGCGCATCCACGAAACGCCGGCTCTCGCGTTCCAGCCGCTGGAAGTGCTCCAGCCCGTAGCGGGCCACCTGGGCCGCGCCGTCGAACCAGTTCTCGTACATGTGGCCCAGGCGCTGGTCGCCGTACTTGAAATGGTAGTGGTTGGGGTAGTGCCAGCTCATCAGAAAGACGACCCGCTCCTGCTGGCCGGGCTGCAGGGTGACCTTGCGTCCCAGGGCGCCGCGCCACGACCAGCCCACGCGGTGTTCCGGCGCGTGCAGCGTGCCGGGCTCGACCTCGGGGTGACGCTTCTTGATGCTCCTTTGCCACACGGTGCCGCCGCCCGGCAGTTCGCCGGTGTCGCGATAGGGATAGAAGACCTGCGAGAATGCGGGGGTGCTGGTATGCTCGAAGCCCTCAAGCCCGCGTCCGCCGGTCCAGGCGGTCACGTGGCTCAGCCCGTCCCCGAGCACGGCGATGGCGGTGCTGCCGCTCGTACGGTGTCCGGAATCGAGCCCTTCCGCCCCCATGGCGATGGTCCTGGCGCCGTCGGCGTCGCTGACGCGGTGCTTCAGGCTCAGTTCCTCCAGGTCATAGCCGGTGCAGTTGCGCAGGCTGAACATCAGGGACGCCTCGCAGGGGGCCACCCCGGTGTTGCGGACGGTGAACGCAAAGAACGCCAGCGGCAAGGCCGAGTCCTTCGCGTTGTGCGGAATGAAGGGCGAAAATGCCTCCAGGGCCACCTCGACGGGCAGCGTATCGTCTTCATACTCCAGCCGCGCAAACGGGAAGCGGCCGCAGTAGTTTATGCCCGCCACGTTGCGGAGGAAGGGGAAGTTGTAGATGTAGGCGTTGTCGTGCGCGGGGGAGACGGTGCGCGTGGGGTCGTCCTCCAGGTACAGCAGGCGCACGCGGGGCGGACCGTCGGGCGCCTTGACACGGAGAGCGAAGAAGGCGTCCTCGCTCCACATGTCGGGCGGGGGTTGCCCGCGGTTGCCGCTCCACTGATAGTTGTTGAATATCTCCCAGTCGCGGAACCGGCCGGTGTCCATCAGTTCCACGCTGCCGGTCCCCAGCCCGCCCAGCGGTATGCCGGAGGCCAGGGCTTTACGACGCCTGTAGGTCGGTTCGTGCATCGGACACATGGCCTGGTCTCTCCTCGGTCAGGGTTTCTCCAGGATGACGGAGACCTCGTGCGTCCGGCCGTCCTCGAAGACCGGCAGCACGTTGCCCTCCAGGGGTTCGCCGTCCACGGTGATAGTCGTCTTCCCTTTCTGCAGGCCGTGCGGGTTCCGCATGGCAATATCGTAAGTCGCCCCCCTGTAGGTGCGTCTGACGTGCGCTTGCTCCCAGCCCGAGGGCAGGCAGGGGTCCACGATGAGCCCGTCGTAGCCGCGCCGCACCCCGAGTATCCACTCCGTCATCGCCTTGAAGCACCAGACCGAGGTGCCGGTCATCCAGGGCTTGACCACCCAGCCGTAGAGGTACGGGCTCGCACGGTAGCCGCTGGCGAAGACATAGGGCTCGGCGCCGGAGCGCTCGACCGGGTTCCACCGGCTGTCGGGCATGACCTTGCGGATGAGCCTGAAGGCGACGTCGCCCCGCCCGACCAGGGCGTTGGCCACCGCCCCGAACCCGGAGACGTGACACCAGACGCCGTTCTCACTCACCCCCGGGGGCTGGGCCGAGATCCGCCCCACCGAGGGGTCGTACTCCTCGTAGGGCGGGTAGTTGACCCGCAGGCCGAACTCGTGCTCCAGCAGCCGGTCCATCGCCTCAAGGACGACCGGCAGGCGCTCCTTTGGCACAAGTTGCCCGATGATGGCCCATATCTGCGGGTTCGCGTAGATGATGCTGCCCTTGCTCTGCCTGCCGCCGATGACGCCGTCCTTGTGGAAGGCGCGGGCGTACCATTCGCCGTCCCAGGCCACCTCGTTCACCAGCTCGGCCAGTTCGGCGTGATCGGCGCGACAGCGGGCGGCGAACTCCGCCTCGCCCCGTCGGTCCGCCATCTCCGCCATCTCCAACAGCATGTAGCCGACGCTGACGGTGACGAAGACCGACTCCGCCTCCTCGTCCGTGGTCACGTTGAGCGCATCGTTCCAGTCCGCGTAGCGCAGCCGGCAGAGGCCGTTGGGGCCGAGGTCGGTCTGCTTCAGGCGCAGGCCCGCCACCAGGTGCTCCCACACGGTGCCCTCCCCGCCGTCCTGGTAAGGGACGACCTCGTCGAGGATGTCCAGGTCGCCCGTCTCCTTGATATAGCCTGCCACACCCATGACGAGCCAGAACGGCTGGTCGGAGTAGTGGGTGTCGTCGTAAGGCAGCCAGGTCAGCACGGTGTGGCCGTCGCGGAACTGGTGGGACAGTATCTCCAGCATCTCGGCCCGGGCGCCTTCGGGCGCTACCTGGACGATGCCGTCGTCCATCTGGATATTGTCGCGCACGCCCTTCTTGCCACGGCTGCAGTAGATCATCTCCTTCTTGACCCAGACGTTCAGGATGTTGTTGACCCGCTCGTCGGGGGTGTGGATGTCGCAGCGCGCGATCCTCTCCTCCCAGTGTTCCGCCTGCGCGGCGACGGCGTCCTCCAGGGCGTCCGGCCGGAAGGCACGGCGGCAGATGTCGGCCGCCTCCTCCAGCGAGGCGCAGATGCCCAGGCAGTAGGTCAGGCGCTTCGTCTCGCCCGGCCGCAGCGTGACCGTGTTCTGCAGGACAGCGCCGTTGCCGTCGCCGACGGTCTCCGAACCGGTGCAGTGGCGCCCCTGCAGCAGCAGAGCGGGCCGCGCGGCCGAGCCGGCCCCGCCCAGGAAAGCCGGCAGGAACGCGTCGCTGCCCGCGACGGGCTCCGAGCAGGCCAGGAACGCCTTGTAGCGCTCGTGCGGCGCGAAGGGGTGGTCCGAGTGGGCGAAAACGCCGTTTATCTCCTCGGCAAACCGGCACGTCGTCAGCGTGTAGTTGCCGTAGTAGCGCGGATGGGGGAAGCCGGTCAGGCTCCACGACGTCAGGGGGAAGGCGCTGACGGTGCGGGGGCGTTCGGAGGAGTTGGTCAGCTCCAGGCGCCACAACTCGAACAGCCCCTCCGGGGGCACGGCGCAGGTCAGGGTCGCAGTGATGCCGTCACAGGCGGCCCGCACCTCCGTGAAGGTCAGGCTGTGCTCGCAGGTGTACTCGTCCAGGGGCTCGTTCAGGGGACCGTAGGCGGGGCACCAGCAGGCGCCCGAGTCCTCGTCCCGCAGGTAGAAGTGCTTCGTGCCCTGTCCGGTGATCTGGTTGAGTTCCATCGCGTCGGTCAGGTGCTCGCTGTAGCCCGCGCCCAGGTGGCTGAGGCCCACCAGGTAGCCCTCTTCGTTCCAGAGGTAGTTCCACCAGGGGCGCGGGGTCTGCGGGGTGCGGATCAGGACGCTGCGGCCGTCTTCCGAGAACTCGTAGAGTGCGGACATCTCAGCCCTCCCGGGGGTAAGCGGGGCCGGCCGGACTGCCGGCCATCGGTGTGGCCGGAGTATAGGTGCGAAGCCCTGCCCCATCAAGGGCCCGGGGCGGCCTTCGCGGGACAAGACACCGGCCCCGAGGCAGCGGCAGAGCCGTTGAAGAACGGCCCGAGCAGAAGCGGCCAGGCGCCGGCCAAAGCGCCCGGCTCCCCGCAGTTGGCCCGGCGGTGGCGAGTCCGTATAATGCGGGGCGCAGGTGGTGCTCTGCACCCTGGCTCCGGCCCCGAGGGACGGCGCATGACGTGGCGGGCGTTCATCATCGGTCTCCTGTTCGTGGCCGGCATTGCGCTGCTGGAACCCTGGACGAGCTGGGCTGAGGGCTGGGGCGGCTTCAGCGGCACCGCCTTCCCGGGCGGCGCCGTGCTGGTGCTGGTCATCCTCACCGTGGGGCTCAACGTCCTTCTCAAGCTGGTGCGCCGCGGGTGGGAGCTCAGGCAGCCCGAGCTTATGCTCATCTGGTGCATGCTCATCGTGGGCGCCACCTTCCCGGGGGACGGCCTGGCGCGCTTCTGGTTCTCCTTCACAGCGGCGCCCCCCTACCTGGCGCGGCGGCCGGACAACCACTGGGAGGACGGCGGGGCCCTGGCGCACGCGCCCGAGGGGCTGGTGCTGAGCAGGGACCCGCTCTCGATCGCGGCGCAGGACTACTTCGAGGGCGGCCGCGAGCGCGTGCCCTGGAGCCACTGGGTCGAGCCGCTGACGCGCTGGGGCATATTTTTCGTGCTGCTCTACCTCTCCATCTTCTTCCTGATGGCCATTCTGCGGCGCCAGTGGGTTGAGTCGGAGCGGCTGATGTTTCCACTGGCCGGCGTTCCCCTGGAGTTCACCCAGGGGAGCGCGGGCGCGTCACTGCTGCCGGCGGCCTTCACGCAGAAGGGTTTCCTCGTGGGGCTGACTTTCGCGCTGTTGCTGCGCTTCGTGCGGGCGCTGCCCCTGCTGTTCGGTGCCGACAGCACCCTGCCCCTGGTGCTGCCGCTGCAGGACGCGCTGGCGGGCACGGCGCTGGAGCCGATGCAGTTCGTGAACGTGCCGCTCTGGCCCGCGGCGGTCGGGTTTGCCTACCTGGTGCCGGCGGACGTGAGCCTGAGCATCTGGTTTTTCTTTTTCTTCGCCCGCGCCGAGCTGCAGGTCATCCACTCGATCGGGCTGGGAGGCCAGTGGCGAGAGGTGATGCAGTGGCAGCAGGCCGGCGCCTACATCGCCTTCGTGCTCATCCTGCTCTACATGGCGCGCCGCCACCTGTGGGTGGTGATACGGGGCGCCTTCAGCCGACGGAAGCTGGATGACGAGCGCGAGCCCGTCCGCCTGAGGCTGGCCTTCTGGGGCTTCACGCTCTCGACGTTCGCCTGCCTGGCGTGGTACGCCATGCACGGAATGCGCTGGGTGACGGCCCTGCTCGTCTTCGGCATGATCATGTGCTGGTACCTGGTCTATGCCCGGGTGGTGGCGCAGGCGGGCCTCTACGTGGCGCGCACGACGTGGCGGCTGGGCGAGTTCGTCCACGCCATCACGGGCGGCCGGGTGATGGGGCCGGCCGGCGCGGTTATCTCTAACCTGCAGGACCCCCTGCTGGTCACGGGCGGCACGGCTTACCTGGCGCCCATGGCCATCAACGCCTTCCGCATATCGGAGGTCTTCGAGCCGAAACGACGACGGCTCCTGCTGCCGGCCATGATGGTAGCGTTCCTGGTGGCCATGGCCTGCGGGACGTGGACGTCCCTGAACACCGCTTACCGCATGGGCGGGGCCAACTACAGCGACTGGTGGGGGCAGACCCAGGAGGTGGAGTGGCGCATGCAGGCGGCCGACCGCATCATCAGGAACCCCACCCGGGCCGCCCAGGCTTTCCCCGTCCCCTTTCTGATCGGGCTGCTGGGCATGACGTTCGTGATGGTGATGCGCATGCGGTTCTACTGGTGGCCGGTGCATGCCATCGGGCTGCTCTCGTGCGCAAGCTGGCACGCCGACCGGCTGTGGCTGCCCTTCCTGCTCGGCTGGGGGGCCAAGATGAGCATCATGAAGCTCTTCGGCGGGCGGGCGCTGCGGCAGGGACGCTACTTTTTCATCGCGCTCATCATCGTGGAGGCTTCCGTGGGCGGCGTCTCGACCATCGTGCGCACCCTCAGCCGCGGCGCCATTCCCGGCTTCTGACGTTCGCACCGGGGCGCGGGCCTCAGCCCTCGCAGCGGTGGCATATCTCCACCGACGGTAACACGTCATCAGGGGTGGGCCGCGGCGGGCGGCCGGCCGAAAGCGCGCGCAGGAAGCTGCGCGTCTCGGCACAGGTGCCGTCCAGGATGAACCGGGGCGCATCCTGCGCCGGCCGACGGCAGGCAACCCGTTCGCCCCCCTCCCACGCGGTGAAGGCCGCCGTGGCGTGCGTGCCGCTGTCCACCAGCGCATGCCACCCGTCGCCGAGAAGCTCATAGCGCTCCACGGTGTGCCCCGCCGTGGGCATGACCTGCAGAAGCCCGAGGGCCCCGCCCTCGAAGGCAAACCGTATCTCGTACCAACGGGCCGCCGCAGCCCCGGGCACGCGGAAGTCCATCTCGGCAACCTGCCCGCCCAGCGCGCGGACGGCGTCCACCGAGTGGATGCCGGTCTCGGTGAGGAACTGCGGTTCGGTCCGGTTGCCGCGGGACGTCAGGGCCCGCACGTAACGGACGGTGCGCCCCTGCAACCACTCCTGCGCGGCCCTCATGCCCGGTTCGAACCGCCGGTTGACACTCACCATCACCGGCACGCCGCTCTCGCGCGCGGCGCCGGCGATAGAGCGCGCCTCGGCCACGGTCCGGCCCGGGGGTTTCTCGATGAGCGATGGGATGCCGCGGCGGATGAGGTCCAGGGCGAACTCGGCGGTCAGCGCCACGGGCGTGACTGCGATGCAGGCGTCCAGGTCCTCCGCGTCCAGCATCTCCTGCGCCGACCCGTAGACCCGCCCGAAGCCGAACTCCCCGGCCCACTTCCGTGCGAGTTCCAGTTCCAGGTCACACAGGGCGGTCAGTTCAATGCTCTCGGGCGCCTCCCCGGCGCAGAGCGCGAGGGCGGGCAGGTGGCTGGTGCGGCTGTGCCATCCGGCGCCGATGACGGCGACCTTGAGTTTCCCGTCGCGTTTCGCATTCATGGTGCCGATCTCTCTTTCAGCCAGAGCTGCACCGGATGGAATAGCTCAGCGAACCCGGCCGTAGCAGAAGGAGCGTTCGCTTCAGCAACACCCGGCGGGTGCCGCGTCAGCCGCACAGGATACCATCGGGGGCAGCGAGGTCAAAGAGCATCTGGCCGCGTTGACCCGGAACCCACAGCGCGATATACTGCCCTGCCTGGGGAAGGACCTCTGCCTTCCCGAATGCCCCTCAGAAAGGTGAATGCCCCGTGCAGGGACCTCGTCTCGTCTGCAACGCCGCCCGCATCGGCCAGCAATGGGCGGGCATACCGGGGGTCGAAGTGACCCCCGGCGGCAGGCTCTACGTCGCCTTCTTCTCCGGCGGCCCCAGGGAGCCGCACCCCGAGAACACCATCTATATGACCGTCAGCGCGGATGGCGGTGAGACGTTCGCTGCCGCGAAGGTTCTGGCGGAGCCGCGAGGCGGGGCGCGGGCCTTCGATCCCACCCTCTGGCTGGCGCCGACTGGTGACCTGTGGCTCATATTCAACCGCGGCAACAAGAAAGCCGGCGAGCACGGCGTCTACGCGCGCGTCTGCCAGGAACCCGACGCCGGGACTTCCGTCTTCGGGGAGGAGTTCCGCGTCGGCTACGACGTGCCCTTCAGCTTCCGCATCAACAAACCCACGGTTCTCTCCAGCGGCGAATGGGTGATGCCCGTCACCTACGCTGGCGAGCCGGTTCATGACTGGTTCGCCGGCGACGCCCAGCGCCAGGGAGTCGGCATATCGCATGACGAGGGCCTCACGTGGGCGCTGTACGGCGGCGTCGAGGCGCCGGAATGGGCGCTGGAGAACATGGTCGTCGAACGCGAGGACGGAACGCTGGTGATGTACATCCGCACGGGGGCCGGCGTCCTGTGGCGGGGCCTCTCCCGGGACGGGGGCCTGAGCTGGTCTACCGGCGAACCCACGGGCATCACCAACCCCGGATCGCGCTTCTTCATCCGCCGGCTGCCGGGCGGAGACTGGCTTCTGATCAACAGCCCGCATTCGAAAGAACGCACCGGCATCGTGGCCTGCCTCTCCAAGGACGAAGGGGAGAGCTGGCGAGGCCGGCTGGTGCTGGACGAGCGCCAGAAGGTGAGCTACCCGGACGCCGCGCGAGCCCCCGACGGCACCATATACGCCGTCCACGACCGAGACCGGTACGGCGCCGCCGAGATATTGCTGACGGTCTTCCGCAAGAAGGACATCCGCCGGAGTTCAGCCTGATCGCCTGATGACACGGGGAGGAAGCTCAGCCCGGGAGGTGTCGCCCGGGCGGACATGTTCTGCATCTGCCGACGAGCAACCCGACTCCCGGCCACATGCCTCAAGGTGAAAGGCACGTTGTTTGCACTTCCCTGCCACTTGTCAGCAGCAACCAGCAGCGGTAAAGTTCAGGCAGGCGGCCGGGAGCATGCCTTGCCGGTCCGAAGCAATGTGAAGTTTGCGATAGTGCTCTCCGGAAAGGAGACATCATGCGTTGGATGAGAAGACGGAACATGGTTCTGGCGATTGTGTTGTCGTTCCTCCTCGTGGCCTCAGGGTGCGGCTCCATAATGCATCCGGAGCGCATGACCGAAACGCGGTCGGACAAACTTGATGCGAAGATCGTTGCGCTCAATGCCGCGTGGCTGCTGGTGGGCATCATACCGGGCTTCGTCGCCTTCGGGGTGGACATCGTCAATGAGACCCTCTGGTTCTCAGAAGAAGAACTGGAGGCCAGACCGCAAGACGAGACTCCTCTGGAAGCGCAGGAAGCCATCTCGGACGGCAGCCTGGTCACGTTCCGGCTGCTTGACGCCGGCGGACAGGAACTGGTCCCTCCGGCAAGTGTTCAGTACCAGGCCGGCTCCTCTGCGGACTCCCGGATCGTCCTGCCGGTGCCCCGGGAAACCGAACTGAGCGGAGCGACCCTCGTCCTGTCCGTTGAGGGGCAGCCGCGGCGGAGTTGGGCGTTGCAGTGAGGGGCCTTCACGAAGGCATCCGTGCGAACTCCCCCGGCCCTGCGGCATCAATCCAGCGCCTGCAACAGACGGGCCACGGTCTCCTTCGCATCGCCCCAGAGCGGGAGGGCCTTCGGGGACTCGTAGAGGGGGTTCTCGACGCCGGAGTAGCCGGGCTTCTCATCCAGGTTGCAGACCACCACGCGCCCGGCCTCGCGCGCCATCAGTATCGGCATGCCCGAGATAGGGGTCCCCTCGACGTCAATCGCCGCCGGATTGACCACGTCGCAGGCCCCCACCACCAGGGCCACGTCGGCGTCCTTGAAGCGCGGGTTGACCGCCTCCATCTGCAGGAGCTTCTCGTAATCGGCTTCGGCCTCGGCCAGCAGCACGTTCATGTGGCCCGGCATCCGCCCGGCCACGGGATGGATGGCGAAGCAGACCTCTTTGCCCAGCGATTCGAGCCGGTCGGCCAGCCTGACGACCTCTGACTGCGCCTGCGCCAGCGCCATGCCGTATCCGGGTACGATGATGACCGTGTCGGCCCCCCGGAGCGCCGCCACGGCCGCGTCGAACGGCTCGGTCGGGGCCTGCTCAGGGGGCGCCGCCGGGGTCTCTTCTTCGACGGTGCCGCCGGACGGAATCGGCCCGGACGGCACCCCGCCGCCGGTCAGTACGCCCGGGATGCTCCGGTTCATGGCGCGGCACATGGCCAGCGTCAGGATGGTGCCCGAAGCCCCGACCATGGCCCCGCAGGCGATCAGGAAGCTGTTGCCTACGACCATGCCGGTGAAGGCGGCCGCCAGCCCCGTACCTGCGTTCAGCAGGGATATCAGGACCGGCATGTCCGCCCCGCCGACGCGCACGGACAGAACCAGCCCCACGCAGAGCGCCAGCCCGAGGACGACCAGGAACAGCCCCGCGGGCGCGGGCGCCATCAGGCCCGCCAGCGCACCCGTGAGAAGGGTAGCCAGAAAAGCGGCCGCAAGCAGCACACCGTGCCACGGCAACCGCACGGGCGTCTGCCTGAACGCTCCGGCCAGCTTGCCGACGGCAACCATGCTGCCGCTGAAGGTCGCCGCGCCCAGGGCAAGAGCCAGGATGCCGCCCGCCGCGCCGGCCGGCGCGAGGACGCCCGTGCCGCGCCAGAGCTCGACCAGGGAGACCAGGCACGCCGCCAGGCCACCTGCGCCGTTCTGGAACGCCACCATCGAGGGGATGTGGATCATGCGCACCCGCATGGCCAGCGGATAGGCTGCGGCGGCCCCGAGCAGCAGCGCGGCCACGGCGAAAAAAGGCTCCACGAGGGGGTCGCGGGAAAGCGCCACCGCCAGGGCGCACGCCAGGGCCACCGCGGCCATGAGATTGCCCGCGCGGGCGCTCCTGCGGCGCCGGAACAGGGCGATGCCGAAGATGAGAACCAGGACGATAACGAGGTCCACGATGAGGCGGGGAGCATTGTCCATGACGGGGCTCAACCTCCCGCCGGCTGCTCGCCGTCCTCCCCCGCGGGTGCCTCCCCGGGGGGTCGGAGGACGGGCGGCCGGCCTTCCTTGAACAGCTTCAGCATGCGGTCGGTGATGGCGAACCCCCCCACCACGTTGAACGTCGCCAGCAGGATGGCCAGCACGCCCAGCGCCCTCTCCGGCGGCGCCGTACTGACGGCGAAGAGCAGCAGCGCCCCCAGCACCGTCACCCCGGAGACCGCATTGGTCATGGACATCAGCGGGGTGTGGAGCAGGGGCGGCACCTTGAGGATCAACAGGTAGCCGACCAGAAAGCTGCCGGCGAAAACCGACACCAGAAGCAGCAGTTCAGTCATCCGCGCGGTCCCTCCGTCTCAGGTCTCGCCCATGGCCTTCAACGTCCCTTCGTGGACTATCCGGCCCTCGTGGGTGACCAGCGAGCGGCGCACTATCTCGTCCTCCAGGTCCGGCTCGCCGGGCCCGCCGTTGTAGAGGTTCTTGACGTATTCGCGCATGTTGGTCGCGTAGAGCCAGCTCGCGTGCACGGGCACCGTGCCGGGGATGTTCATCCGGCCGCAGACGTGGACGTCGCTGACCATGGTCTCCTCGCCGGTCTGAGTGGCCTCGCAGTTGCCGCCCTGGTCTATGGCGACATCCACGATTACGGACCCCGGCCGCATCGGCTCGACCATCTGCCGGGTGACCAGCACGGGCGCCCGCTCCCCCGGCACCAGGGCGCTGAGGATGACGATGTCAGCCTGCTCGACCAGCGGCGCCAGCGCCTCGCGTTCCTTCCGCAGCCACTCCTCGGGCAGGGCCCTGGCGTATCCGCCCTGGCCCTGGGCGAGTTCGGCCGGGACCTCGAAGCCCGCGACCTTTACCCCCAGGCTCCCGGCCGCCTCGCGCGCCTCGGCCCGGATATCAACGGCTTTCACGGCACCGCCCAGGCGCTTCGCCGTGGCGATGGCCTGCAGGCCGACAACACCCGCCCCGACGACCAGAAACGCGGCCGGCTTCGCGGCGCCGACGGCCGCGCTGACCATCGGCACCACCCGGGGCAAGAGGTTTGCCGCGATCACCACCGCCTTGTAGCCCGCCACCAGGCTCATCGAGGACAGGGCGTCCATGCGCTGGGCGCGCGAGATGCGGGGTATGCCGTCCATCGTCAGCGCGGTGATGCGCCTGTCGCGCAGGATGCGGACCACCTCGTGGTTGGCCGGCGCGGCAGGATGCAGGAAGGCGATGAGCACGGCCCCTTCCTGCAGCATCTCCGCCTCGTGCCGACCGGTCTGATGGTTGAAGAGAGGCTGCTTGACCTTCAGCACGATATCCGAGCGCGAGAACAGGGTTGCCGCGTCCGGCGCGATGCTCGCCCCGGCCTCCTCGTAACGCGCGTCGGGGCAGAAGGCGCCCTGCCCCGCCGACCTCTCGACCAGCACCTCGAACCCCATTGCGACGTATTCCCGGACTGTGTCGGGCAGCGCCGCCACCCTGAGTTCGTCAGCCAGTATCTCGCGAGCTATGCCGAGAATCATGCAACGGTCCTCCCATTCGGAACCGGATGCCCTGCGAACGCCCGCGCCCCCAAAACGCCGGCGGGCCGGGCTCACAGGGTATCGCGTCCGCCGGCGCGTTGCCAGTGTGGTCTCGGAACCAGGGGGGTCCGGGGGGAGGGTTTGGGCGGAAGGTCGCGGGTTCGCCACCCAGCGTGCAAGCTCCCTCCGCCTGAACAGGGCGCGGAACGACAGGGCTGCGGCACTTCCGGCCTCCGACAGGCGCCGGACCCCGAAGGCGCACACACCCATCCCCGGGATTTGCTCATTTCCGGCACCCGCTGACCCGGCGCTTGCAATCCACGTGCGGTGCCCTACCCTGAGGCGGTTGGAGTGTGTCGCAAGGACACCGGGAAAGAGGACCACCGCAATGTGGATCAAGGACTTGTCGGACGATGTGCTGGACGAGGCCCGGCGGATCCGTGAAGACCTGCACAGGCACCCGGAGAGCTCCCTGCAGGAGGAGCGCACCGCGGGTGTCGTCGCCGGGTTTCTGGAAGGGCTGGGTCTGGACGAGGTCCGAACCGGCGTGGCAAAGACGGGGGTGGTCGCCCTGCTGCGCGGCGCCCGGGACTGCCGCACTGTGGCCCTCCGTGCGGACATGGACGCCCTGCCCATCGCCGAGGAGACCGGCCTGCCCTACGCCTCCGAGAACAGGGGCTTCATGCACGCCTGCGGCCACGATGGCCATACGGCCATCCTGCTGGGCGTGGCCCGGGTGCTGGCTGGGCGTCGGGACGAACTGCCCGGCAGTGTCAAGTTCATCTTCCAGCCGG